>JBJXFU010000070.1:0-47291 GCA_046155885.1 Paracoccaceae bacterium | reverse complement strand
TGGTGCCTCCAACCCCAACGGTGTTCCCGCAGGCTGCCGTTGCGGTGGCGCCCGCCCCCGAACGCAAATGGGGAGGGGCGGTCGGGCGCCGCCCGGGTGGCTCTCGCGGCTGTTCCGGGCAAGGGGGGCGGTGAGGGCGGAGCAGAAAAAGAGCAAAACGCTGTAACGGGCGTGTAATCGCAAGGGGTTAGGGAGCGGGATTCAGGACGTTTTCTGATGCTTGAACGGCGTTCATGACCCCGGGCAGCCCGTCAAGCCTCTGGCAGCGTCCGGTTACCCTCACTCCACCACCGTCACCTTCCCCATGCGGTCGGGCTCGCCCGACACCACCCCGTTCGCAGCCTCGTCCCCGCGCTTGATCGCGTCGACCACATCCATCCCCGACACGACCTGACCGACGACCGTGTACTTGCCGTTCAGGAAGTCGCCCGGGGCGAACATGATGAAGAACTGCGAATTGGCGCTGTCGGGGTCGTTCGACCGCGCCATCCCCACGGTCCCGCGCACAAACGGCAGGTCCGAGAATTCCGCTTTGATGTCAGGAAGTTCCGACCCGCCCATCCCGGCCTGCGACAGATCGCCCCCGGCCTTGCCATAGGCCACATCGCCCGTCTGCGCCATGAAGCCCTCGATGACCCGGTGGAACACCACGCCGTCATAGGCGCCGCCTTTGGCGAGATCGACCAGGCGGGCCGCGTGGCTGGGAGCGCGGGTGGTGTCGAGGTCGATCACCACGGTGCCGCTGGCCTGCCCCGCGATCTCGATCACAAGGTTCGGGCCGGGGCCATCCTCGGCCTCGCCCTCGGCATGCGATCCGTTGAGGAACAGGAACATCGCCCCGATCAGGAGGGCTGCGAAGACGGCCAGGCCGTTGAGGAAAAGGCGGCGGTCAGACATCGGCGGCGACCTTGACGCTGATCATCCGGTCGGGGTTCGCCGGCGGCTCGCCGCGCGTGATCTTGTCGACATGCGCCATGCCCGACACCACCCGCCCGTAGACCGTGTACTGCCCGTTCAGGAAGTGGTTGTCCTTGAAATTGATGAAGAACTGGCTATTGGCCGAATTCGGGCTGGACGACCGCGCGGCACCGATGGTGCCCCGGTCGTGCGGGATGCGGCTGAATTCGGCCGGCAGGTCGGGCAGGTCCGACCCGCCGGTCCCGGCGCGGCGGGGGTTGTAGGAGGGGCCGGCCATGTTGGCGTGTTCCACATCGCCGGTCTGCGCCATGAAGCCCTCGATCACGCGGTGGAACGCCACCCCGTCATAGGCCCCGGCGCGGGCCAGCGCCTTCATCCGCTCGGCGTGCTTCGGCGCGATGTCGGCCAGAAGCTCGATCACCACCGGGCCGTCCTTGAGCTCGATGATGACGGTGTTCTCGGGGTCCTTGTAGTCAGCCATGATCATTCCTTTGCGCGGCGCAAGCCGTTTCGGTCGCGCGCGACCGTAGTGAAGGGTGGGTCGCTTGGAAAGCCCGAAGGCGGCAGCAGGCGGGGACTTGCAGCCGGGCCGGCCGGCGGCGCGCGGTTGACCTTTGCCGGGAATTGCGCACATGGAACGGTTGCGCCACCCAGGCCCGCCCCGCTCCCGGCGTCCGTCAGTGAAAGGTCACCGCCATGCCCTTCAAGACAATCGACAACCTCGACATGAACGGCAAGATCGTCCTGACCCGGGTCGACCTGAACGTGCCGGTCGAGGCGGGCGTGGTCACCGACACCACGCGAATCGAGAAGATCGTGCCGACGGTGCGGGATATCCTTGCGAAGGGCGGCCGGCCGGTTCTCCTGGCGCATTTCGGCCGACCGAAGGGCAAGCCTGTGCCGGACATGTCGCTGAGGGTGACGCTGCCCGCGCTCGCGGCGGCGCTCGGCCGCCCTGTCGCCTTCGCCGAGGACTGCATCGGCCTGCCGGCGAAGCGCGCGGTTGCCGCGATGAAGGCAGGCGATGTGCTGCTCTTGGAGAACACGCGCTTCCACGAGGGCGAGGAAGAGAACGACCCGGCGATGGCGGCGGGTCTTGCCGCGCTGGGCCAGGTCTTCGTCAACGACGCGTTTTCCGCCGCGCACCGGGCGCACGCTTCGACGGAAGGCATCGCGCGGCTTCTGCCGTCGGCCGCCGGGCGGCTGATGGAAGAGGAACTGAAGGCGCTCGACGCCGCGCTCGGCCGCCCGCAGCGGCCGGTGGTGGCGGTCGTGGGCGGCGCGAAGGTCTCCACCAAGCTCGAACTCCTGGGAAACCTGATCTCGAAGGTCGATCATCTGGTGATCGGCGGCGGATGGCGAACACGTTCCTGGTCGCGAAAGGGATCGAGGTCGGCAAGAGCCTTGCCGAACGGGACATGGCGGGCACGGCGCGCGAGATCATGGACAAGGCCGGGGCGGCGGACTGCACGATCCATCTGCCGGTCGATGTGGTGGTGGCGCGGGAATTCCGGGCCGGGGCCGCATCCGCCACGGTTCCGGCGGACGCCTGCCCCGCCGACGCGATGATCCTTGATGCGGGTCCTGAAACGGTGGCGGCGCTGGGCCGGATCTTCGCGGACTGCCGGACGCTGATCTGGAACGGCCCGCTGGGGGCGTTCGAGATACCTCCCTTCGACGCCGCGACGAACGCCGCGGCGAAGCAGGCGGCGGAACTCACCCGGGCCGGCCGGATGATCTCGGTCGCGGGCGGGGGCGACACGGTCGCGGCGCTGAACAAGGCCGGGGTGGCGGGCGATTTCACCTTCATCTCGACCGCCGGCGGCGCGTTCCTGGAGTGGATGGAAGGGAAAGTGCTGCCGGGGGTCGCCGCGCTGGGCTGAAGCCGAGGCAGCGGTTGGCGCTAACAGGCGTTGCGAAACGCCGGGCGAGTGCCTAGACCCTTGGGCGACAATCGCATGCGGAGCCAGAGATGCGCACGACCCGGATCGTTCAGAACATCCTTGCCAACTACGAAGGCGAAGCCCCCGGCGTGAAGGGAAACCTCGCGCGCATCCTGATGGAGGGAAAGCTCGGCGGGACGGGGAAGCTGATCATCCTGCCGGTCGACCAGGGATTCGAGCACGGGCCGGCGCGGTCCTTCGCGATCAACCCGGCGGGCTACGATCCGCATTACCACTACCGGATGGCGATCGAGGCGGGGCTTTCGGCCTATGCCGCGCCGCTCGGGCCGCTCGAGGCCGGAGCGGATACCTTCGCGGGACAGATGCCGACGATCCTCAAGGTGAACTCGGCCAATTCGCTGATGGGACCGACCGCCGGCAAGAACCAGGCAGTAACGGGAAGCGTTTCGGACGCGCTGCGCCTCGGCTGCGCGGCGATCGGCTTCACGATCTATCCCGGCTCGGACCTCGCGCTCGACATGTTCGAGGAAATCCGCGAGATGCGGAACGAGGCGGCCGCCTGCGGGATCGCCACGGTGATCTGGTCGTACCCCCGGGGCGAGGCGCTTTCGAAGGACGGCGAGACGGCCTTCGACGTCACCGCCTATGCCGCCCACATGGCGGCGCTTCTGGGCGCGCACATCATCAAGGTGAAGCTGCCGACCGCACATCTGGAGCAGGCCGAGGCGAAGAAGGTCTACGAGAAGGAAAAGATCGACGGCTCGACGATGGCCAGGCGCGTCGCGCATGTGGTGCAGTCCTGCTTCGGCGGACGTCGTATCGTCGTCTTCTCTGGTGGCGCGGCGAAGGGCGAGGACGCGGTCTACGACGACGCGCGCGCCATCCGCGACGGCGGTGGCAACGGCTCGATCATCGGGCGCAACAGCTTCCAGCGGCCAAGGGACGAGGCGCTGAAGATGCTGGGCAGGCTGGTGGACATTTACAAGGGCCGGGGCTGAATCGCACCGCGCTTTCTTCCTTGCGGAAACATCCCGGGGGCGCGGAAGGCGGAACCCCCGAGGGACCGGCAGAAGCCGGAGGGGCGCCACCTCTCCGGACCTCCCCCGGATACCTTCGCCAGAATGAAGCTCAGGACAGGACGCCTTCGCGTTCGAGGATCGCCGTCAGCGGGCGCAGTTCCTCGGCGAAGGGTTTCCAGCGGGCGACCGAGCCGGTTGTGATCCCTTTGCGCACCTGGCCGACCGAGATCGTTTGAACGCGTCGGTTCACCTCTTCGGGCCGCAGGCAGGCGTCGTTCCAGGGAAGGCCGAGCCAGCCGATCATCGCCCGGATGCGCGGTCCGGGATCGGCGACAAGGTCCTCGTAGCGAAGGTCGAGAATGCGGTCGCCGACAACGTCGCGCCAGTGGTCCATCAGTCGGCGGTAGCGGACGTAGAATTCCGCTAGCCGCTCAAGGTGCACCGAATAGGGATGCTTCACCGGATCCAGAGCATTGAAGTAGATCGAAAGGCAGTTGTCGCGCGGGTCGCGCATCGTGTGCAGGAACCGCGCCTTCGGGAACGCGGCCGCCAGCAGTCCGACGACGAGGAAGTTGTGAAGGTGCTTGTCCACCGGGCGTTTGCCGGGGCCGGTGACCTGTTTCAACGCCTCGGCCGCGCTCCGGGCGGCGGCGGCGATATCCGCCAGGTCCGGCCGTTCGGACCGGAAGAATCCTGGCGTGACGACCGAGTGCTCGCCGAGCGCCGCGAGGTCCGGGTGGGCGGCAAGCACCTGTTCGGTCAGGGTCGAACCCGAGCGCGGCATCCCGACGATGAAGATCGGCGCGATGGTGTCGGTTCCCGCCGCCGCGAATTCCGCGATGCGTTCTGCCGTGAACTCCTTTGCGATTTCCTGTTCCCACTGCCGCGGCTGGCGCTTCGCCGGTGGGAGCTGCGTGTCCTGCGCCTCGTTGGCGCGGCGGTAGGCTTCGAAAGCGCCTTTCATATCTCCGGTGTCCATCCGCGCCTTTCCCAGGGCGTAGTTCAGCGCCGCCTTGTCCTGCAGGCGGATCGGGCCGCCGGCTTCGACCTGCTGTAGGAGGAGCGGAAGCAGCGGCTCTTCCGCGGTCCATTTCGTGATCAGGCCGAAATCGCGGTAGGCGAGGACGAAGCCCGGATGCCGGCGGGCGAGCGTCCGGAAGTCGTCACGCGCCTCGTCAATCCGCCCGAGCTCGGCCTTCAGCATCGCCGTGTCGTGCAGAGTCTCCGGCGTTGGATCGGGAAGCGAGTCGGCATAGGCGATGGCCGCTTCAGCGCCGTCGGTTTCGGAAAGCACCGAGACCAGCAGGTGAGACAGCCCGAAACGGTCGCCATCGCGGGAAGCGGCGGCGCGCAAGAGATCAAGGGCCTCGGTGAATCGCCGCAGCGCAATCAGCGTATTCGCCTTGACGGCTATCGCCGCCGGGTTGGACGGGCTTGAGACGAGCGCCCTATCGACTTCGTCCAGCGCTTCCCCGGCGCGGTCAAGCTCCAGAAGCGCGTTAGACAGGTTGATCCGCGCTTCCAGGTTTTCGGGCGCCAGCGACAGCGCGCGTGCCAGCGTGCTGGCCGCGTCCGGGGCCCGCCCGAGAAGCGCGAAAGCGAGTCCGAGGTTCGCCAGCGCCTCCGCGTAGTCGGGCGCCTGTCGCAAGGCCTGAGTGAAGTAATGCGCGGCCCGGTCCGGCGCCTGCTCGGCAAGCGAGGCGATGCCTCGCAAGTTCCAAAGTGCGGCGGAGGTGGGATGCGAGGCGAGCAGTGCATCGGCCAGGACGCGCGCCTGGCCCGCCTTGCCTGTCTCGATCAGCCGCCGAACGGACGAAACGTCGTCCGGACCCGCACCGCCCAGAATGGCCGCCCGATCCTCGCTTCTGCTCTGCTGCGCAAGTTCCAGAAGCGCCTTCCGGTCCGCGGGGCGGAGCGGAGCTTTCGCCGCGAGTTTGCGGGCGCGCGACTTCTGGCCCGAGCGCAGAAGTTCGTTGACGAGCATCCGCCAGACCCCTGGGTTCGCCCCGCTCGCTTCGGCGGCATCGCGCAGGCGCGCCAGGGCCATGTCGCGCTCGCCCTGGTCGCGGAGAACTTCGGTCAGAAGCAGTAGCGCATCCACGAACTTCGGAGCTTGCAAGACGAGCGCCTCTAGCTTGCGCCGCGCGCCCGCTAAGTCGCCGGATGCGCGGGCACGGGCGGCTTCTGCAAGGGCGGACTGAATGGAGCGGGGCATCGACATGCGCTGACTTTTCCTGATGGGCGACTTGCGTGGTCCGGGCCCTTCTCCGACATTGCGGGGCCAGAGTCCGTTCGGGTTTAGTGGACCTTGCGCGCGGCGTCCATTGTCCGGCGGCCCGCGCTTACCTCCGCCACCGCGCCGGGGCGCGCGGCCCTCATTCTGCGGCGGAAAGCCTCGCCAGGATCGGGTCCGGGTCAAGTGGCGCGGTGCCCGGGCTGAAACCCTGAGGCGAAAGCCGCGCGGTGGCGTAGGCCGCGCCGATCTCGGGGGACTGGCGGATCAGGACCGAGGCGGTCAGAAGCAGCGCGGTCCGCTCGGCGAAGGCGCGGGCTTCAGCCTCGGGCGGGGGGCCTGGCCAGCGGGCGCGGGTGTCGGCGAGCGCGGTATCGTAGGCCCGGGACTGGCCGCGCGCGATGGCGAGTTCGGCGGCGAGACTGTCGTCGGCGCGCGGTTCTTTCGCGAGTGTCCTGAGGATGTCGAGGCAGATGACGTTGCCCGAACCTTCCCAGATGCCGTTCAGCGGCGCCTCGCGGTAGAGAAGCGGCAGCGGCGTATCCTCGACATAGCCCATGCCGCCGAGGACCTCCATCGCCTCGGCCACCACTGTCACACAGCGCTTGTTCGCGAGGAACTTGGCAAGCGCCACGGCGATGCGGGCAAGCGTGCGGTCTTCCTCCGAGGTGCCGTCGAAGGCGCGGGCGACGCGGAGGCCGAGGGCGGTGGCGCCCAGCCAGTCGAGCGCGAGGTCGGCTAGCACCATCCGCATCAGCGGCTGGTCGATCAGACGCCGCTGGAATGCCGTGCGGTGGCTGACCCAGCGATGCGCCTCGGCCAGCGCGGCGCGCATCAGGCCGGCGGGCGCCACTGCGGTGTCGAGGCGGGTGTGGTGGACCATCTCGATGATGGTGGGGATGCCCCTGCCCTCATCGCCGACGCGCGTGGCGAAGGCGCGGTCGTACTCGATCTCGGCCGAGGCGCTCGCGCGGTTGCCGAGCTTGTCCTTGAGGCGCATCAGGCGGAGGGCGTTGCGTTCCCCCGGCAGCCAGCGGGGTACGAGGAAGCAGGTCAGTCCCTTCGGCGTCTGAGCGAGTGTCAGGAAAGCGTCCGACATAGGGGCAGAGCAGAACCACTTGTGGCCGGTCAGCCGCCAGCCATCGCCGTCGCGCTCGGCCCGGGTGGCGTTGGCGCGGAGGTCCGAGCCGCCCTGCTTTTCGGTCATCGCCATGCCGAGGGTGACGCCGCGTTTGTCCGCCAGGGGCATGACGGCGGGGTCGTAGGTCGCGGAGGAGATCTTCGGGAGCCAGTCTCGCGCCAGGTCGGGGTCGGCGCGCAGGAGGGCGGCGGCGGCGTAAGTCATCGTCATCGGACAGCAGGTGCCGGGTTCCACCTGCGAGTGGAGGTAGACCATCGCCGCGTGGGTGACGTGGCCGCCTGACGCCCCTTGCCAGGGCAGCGCCGCATAGCCTGCGGTGAGGCCGAGGCCGAGGAAGCGGTGATAGGCGGGGTGGAAAGACACCTCGTCGAGCCGGCGGCCGGCGCGGTCAAAGAGGCGGAGTTCGGGCGTGCAACGGTTCGCGACGCGGCCGGCCTCGGCCAGGTCTGCTGTGCCAAGGGCGCGGCCGTGGGTGGCGAGATGGAGGACGTCGCCGCCGTTCACGGCGATGGCCTCGCGCAGGGGCCGGTCTTCGGACCAGAGGTCGCGATCGCCCGGGGCGGCGGGCTGGTTGGTCACGTCGTGCGTGGCGAGTCGCGACTCAGGTGGAAGGGGCGGAGACATTGGCGAAGGGTAGCGGATCGCACCCGGGGCGCACAGAGGAAGCGGCCGCCGCCCGCCGCAGTCCGAAGGCGCCAAACCCAGCGTCCGAAAAGGGATTCACCTCGATTCGGTTTTGTGACATGATTCGCGTGCGTGCCCGAGAGAGGCGCGAGGGGGCCAGAGCGGCGCAGATGCAGCGGACAAGACCGGCACTCGGCTCGGTGGCGTTTTTTGCGCTCGCGTTCGTGCTTGCGTCTTATTTCACCTTCGCCGCCGTGCAGGGCGACTATGGCGTCTTCCGCCGTGTGCAGATCGAGGCCGAGCACGCCCACCTCACCGCCGAGCGGGATGCGCTGAAGGCCGAAGTGGCTTGGATGGGCAACCTGACGCGGCGACTGTCGGACACCTATCTGGACCTTGACCTGCTGGACGAACAGGCGCGCGATGTGCTGGGGCTGATCCGTTCCGACGAAATCGTCATCCGCTGACTCTTGCGGCACGTTTACCGCCGGGGCGGAGCGTGAGCATTGTGCCGGACGCAGACCGGCGCGGCGAGATTCCGACTCGCGCTGCGGCAGTACTTCATGTACAATTTTGTTTAATGTTAAACCATCTTGGCCGCTTTGCCCGGCCAGGCAGGGGAGGAGGCCCGCGATGGCCACGCGCAAAAACGCCGCGACGGCGGACGCCAGGCCCAACGTGTCGAAGGACGAACTGCTGAAGTTCTACCGCGACATGCTCTTGATTCGCCGGTTCGAGGAAAAGGCGGGACAGCTCTACGGGATGGGGCTGATCGGGGGCTTCTGCCACCTCTACATCGGGCAGGAGGCGGTGGTCGTGGGCCTGGAAGCGGCGGCCGAAGTTGGCGACAAACGCATCACCAGCTATCGCGACCACGGCCACATGCTGGCCTGCGGGATGGACCCGGGCGGGGTGATGGCGGAACTGACCGGACGCAGCGGCGGGCTGTCCAAGGGCAAGGGCGGCTCGATGCACATGTTTTCGAAGGAGCGCCACTTCTACGGCGGCCACGGGATCGTGGCGGCGCAGGTGCCGCTCGGCGCGGGGCTGGCCTTCGCCGACAGGTATCTCGGCAACGGGCGGGTGACCTTCACCTATTTCGGCGATGGCGCCGCGAACCAGGGCCAAGTCTACGAGACCTACAACATGGCCGAGCTCTGGGATCTGCCGGTGGTGTTCGTGATCGAGAACAACCAGTATGCCATGGGCACAAGCGTGAAGCGGTCCACCAAGTCGACGACGCTTTTCGGGCGTGGCCTCGCCTACGGCATCCCGGGCGAACAGGTGGACGGAATGGACGTGCTCGCGGTGAAAGCGGCGGGCGAGAAGGCGGTGGCGCACTGCCGGGCGGGCAAGGGCCCCTATATCCTCGAAGTCATGACCTACCGCTACCGGGGGCATTCGATGTCGGACCCGGCGAAGTACCGCACCCGCGAGGAGGTCGAGAAGATGCGCAGCGAGCGCGATGCGATCGAGCATGTCCGCGAGATGCTGCTGACAGGCGGGCACGCGACCGAAGACGAGCTGAAGGCCGTCGACCGCGAGATCAAGGACATCGTCAACACCGCCGCCGATTTCGCGCGCGAAAGCCCCGAGCCGGATCTGTCCGAGCTCTGGACCGACATTTACGCCTGAAGGGGACGACGATGGCGACCGAAATCCTGATGCCCGCGCTGTCCCCGACGATGGAGGAAGGGACGCTGGCCAAATGGCTGGTCAAGGAGGGCGACACGGTCAAGGCAGGGCAGATCCTGGCCGAGATCGAGACCGACAAGGCGACAATGGAGTTCGAGGCGGTCGATGAGGGGACGATGGGCAAGCTGCTCGTCGCCGAAGGGACGGCGGGGGTGAAAGTCAACAGCCCCATAGCGGTGCTGATCGGCGAAGGGGAAGAGGCGGGGGCGGCAGTTCCTGTGCCCCCCGCCCCGGCGCAGGCCGGGGCCCAGATACCGTCGAGCGCGCCTGCCGTCGTGGCGCAGGCAAAAGCCCCCGAGACCCCTGCCTTCGCCGGGGCGGGTGCGACGAATGCCTCGCCCGACTGGCCCGCCGGAACCGCGATGAAGACGATGACCGTCCGCGAGGCACTGCGCGAGGCGATGGACGAGGAGATGGCGCGCGACGGGACCGTCTATCTGATGGGCGAAGAGGTGGGCGAGTACCAGGGCGCCTACAAGATCAGCCAGGGGCTTCTGGACAAGTACGGACCGAAGCGGGTGATCGACACGCCGATCACCGAATACGGCTTCGCCGGGATCGCGGTCGGCTCGGCTTTCGGCGGGCTCAGGCCGGTCCTGGAGTTCATGACCTTCAACTTCGCCCTGCAGGCGATGGACCACATCATCAACTCGGCCGCCAAGACGCTCTATATGTCGGGCGGCCAGATGGGCTGCCCCATCGTCTTCCGCGGGCCGAACGGCGCGGCCGCGCGGGTGGCCGCCCAGCACAGCCAGGACTTCGCCGCCTGGTACATGCAGATACCCGGGCTGAAGGTGGCGATGCCCTGGTCGGCGGCGGATGCGAAGGGGTTGCTCAAGTCCGCAATCCGCGATCCGAACCCGGTGATCTTCCTGGAAAACGAGATTCTCTACGGTCGGTCCTTCGAGGTCCCGGCGCTGGACGATTTCACCATCCCCTTCGGCAAGGCCCGCGTGGTCCGCGAGGGGCGTGACGTGACGCTGGTATCCTTCGGGATCGGGATGGTCCATGCCCTGGACGCAGCGGAAAAGCTCGCCAAGGACGGGATCGAGGCCGAGGTCGTGGACCTGCGCACGCTCCGCCCGATGGACCTGCCGACGGTGCTGGCCTCGGTCAGGAAGACCAACCGCTGCGTGACGGTCGAAGAGGGCTGGCCGCAAGGATCGGTCGGGTCCTGGATCGCGGCGCAGATCATGCAGCAGGCCTTCGACGATCTGGATGCGCCGGTACTGGTCTGCACGGGCAAGGACGTGCCGATGCCCTATGCCGCGAACCTCGAAAAGCTGGCGCTCCTGACCTCCGACGAGATCGTCGCGGCGGTCCGCAAAGTGACGTACCGGTAAGGGGGCGCTGAGATGGCTACCGAAATCCTGATGCCCGCGCTGTCCCCCACAATGGAGGAGGGCACACTGGCCAAGTGGCTGGTAAAGGTGGGCGACACCGTCAAGTCCGGCCAGATCCTCGCCGAGATCGAGACCGACAAGGCGACGATGGAATTCGAGGCGGTCGATGAGGGAAAGATCGGCCGGATCATCGTTCCGGAAGGCACGGCGGGGGTGAAGGTGAACAGCCCCATCGCGGTGCTTCTGGACGAGGGCGAGGATGCCTCGTCGGTTGCGGCTCCCGCCCCGGCGAAAGCCGGGGCCTCGGTGGCAGCGAGCGCCCCCGCCCCTGCGGCCTCTGCTCCGGCCACCGCATCGGCTCCGGCCCCCGCCGCTTCCGGCGCCCGCGTCATCGCCTCGCCCCTTGCGCGGCGGATCGCGAAAGAGAGGGGGATCGACCTCGCGGGGGTCAGCGGCACCGGCCCGAACGGCCGCATCGTCAGGGCCGATGTAGAGGGCGCGGCGTCGAAACCGGCCGCTCCATCCGCCCCGGTCTCCCCGGCCGCCGCACCCGCCCCGACCGGACAGGCGAGGGCGGCGGCCCCGGCGCCCGCTCAGGGCATGTCCGCCGCGACGGTGGCGAAGCTCTACGAAGGCCGCGACTACCTCGAGGTTCCCCTGGACGGGATGCGCAAGATCATCGCCGCGCGCCTGACCGAAGCCAAGCAAACGATCCCCCACTTCTACCTGCGCCGATCGGTCGAGATCGACGCACTGATGGCCTTCCGCGAGACGCTGAACAAGCAACTGGAAAGCCGGGGCGTGAAGCTGTCTGTGAACGACTTCATCATCAAGGCCTGCGCGATGGCCCTGCAGTCGGTGCCGGATGCGAACGCAGTCTGGGCCGGAGACCGGGTGTTCAAGCTCAAACCCTCGGACGTGGCCGTCGCGGTCGCCATCGAGGGGGGGCTCTTCACGCCGGTCCTGAGGGATGCTGACAAGAAGTCGCTGTCGGCCCTTTCAATCGAGATGAAAGACCTGGCCGCCCGCGCCAAGACCCGGAAACTCGCCCCGCAGGAATATCAGGGCGGCAGCTTCGCGATCTCGAATCTTGGGATGATGGGGATCGAGAACTTCGACGCCGTGATCAACCCGCCGCATGCCGCGATCCTGGCGGTCGGTGCAGGGCTGAAGAAGCCGGTGGTGAAAGGGGATGGTTCGGTCGGCGTCGCGACGGTGATGTCGATGACGCTGAGCGTCGATCACCGGGTGATTGACGGGGCCCTGGGCGCGGCGCTTCTGAAGGTGATCGTGGAGAACCTGGAAAACCCGATGGCGATGCTGGCCTGAGCCCGCTCGCAGCAAAAGCAAAAGGGCCGGGGTTTCCCCCGGCCCTCCGCTATACATCCGGCCCCAGGGTCAGTCCGCGTCGCAGTCGCACCCGGCCAGAAGCTGGTCCATCGTCTGGCTCGGCTGGTCGCAGCCCGCCATGCCCACGACCTTCGCGGGAACCCCGGCCACAGTCGTGTTGCGCGGGACATCGTGCAGCACAACCGAACCCGCAGCGACCCGCGAGCAATTGCCGACCATGATGTTGCCCAGGATCTTTGCCCCCGCCCCGATCATCACCCCGTCGCCGATCTTCGGATGCCGGTCGCCGTCTTCCTTGCCGGTGCCGCCCAAAGTCACCGAATGCAGCATCGAGACGTTGTCGCCCACTACCGCCGTCTCGCCGATGACGATGGAATGCGCATGGTCGATCATGACGCCCTTGCCCACCCTGGCATTGGGATGGATGTCGACGCCGAAGACCTCCGACACCCGCATCTGCACGTAGTAGGCAAGGTCCTTCCGCCCCCTGGTCCAGAGCCAGTGGCCGATCCGGTAGGACTGGACCGCCTGATATCCCTTGAAGAACAGGATCGGCTGGAGGAACCGGTGGCAAGCCGGATCACGGTCGAAGACGGCGACCACGTCCGCCCGAGCGGCATGGCCGATCTGGGGGTCCGAAGAATAGGCTTCGTCCGCGATCTCCCGCAGTATCTGCTCGCTCATTTCGCCGGACGCGAGCTTCAGCGAGAAACGATAGGCCAGCGCCCGCTCGAGCGTCGGATGGTGGAGAACACCCGAGTGAACAAGACCGCCGAGCAACGGCTCGTCGCGGACTGCGGCGCGCCCCTCGTCGCAGATGCGCGACCAGACTGGGTCCACGGTCGCTAGGATCGGCTTCACTTCGGCCATTTGCATGTCCTCCGGCATCGGTGCCAATCTATCAGATAGGCGCGGCGGAGGGGAATGAAAAGGCGCAGCCCGGTCCGGGACCGCTCTCCGAACGCCACGTTCCTGACGCCAGCGCTCAACGCCCGTGGTTACCGCGCCCAAGGCTGACAGATAGAGCGGATCGCTTGGCCTCAGGTGCGGCGGCATCCCGCCGGAATAGGCGCGCGACAGCAGGCTTCCGTTTCCCCACCGAGGATGCGCCGAACCCAGACGAATGCGGAAGCGATCCGCAGCATGCGCCTCGCCGAGTAGCCGCAATATTTTGCCGGCCCATTCCCGCCGCGGAGAAAGGGCCAAGCGCCGCGCCGCCGCATCAAGGTCCCCGAAGAGAATCGGCCGCATCGGCTAGGGCCCGGGAATGGCGAGTTCCGCGAAGTGGACGGCCAGCCTGACCGTGCCGCCCGCGAACGCACCCCCGGTCGCGTCAAGCTGAAGCGCCGTCGCGGAATAGTACGTCATCGGCTGTCCGGGAACACCCCGAACGAAAGACTCCGCAGCAAGTCCCAGCCCGGTACCAAAGCGTCCTACCGCGCCGGAATTGCCAAGCGACCACGCGGTCAGCGTGCCCGTCAGGGCGGTGATAACCCGGCCGGTCACGCCGAACACAACCGCATCTGGCGGAATCACGAGCCCGGTCAGGGACTGCGCTCCCGCGCCGACAGTGTGATCGAACTCGACCACCCGAAGCGACAGACCGGCGCCCTTTGCGCTCATCGTCATCTGACCGCTTCGCCAAAGGACGCCGTCGTGAATCGCAACGGTTCCCTGGTCGGCGATGAAGGCCCGCCAGCCCGATTTGGGGACGGCGAAATCCCATCCGCCATTCGTTCCAATGGCGACCTGGCCGTCCTTTCCGGCCCAGGCGTTTACCCCGCCGGCCGGAACGCCATAGCAGGCGCCATCCAGCACCACTGCCGGTGGCGTCGTCGTCGTCGCTGATACAAGAGCAAGCTGGCACAGCCCGTCGAGTCGGATCAGCGACTCGTTCACCGTGACATGCTTCTGGGCCTGGGCCGCCTGAACGAAGGGCAGCCCCAGATTTGCGGAGTTAGACATGAATGGTGATCCTCTCGAAGGGTCCGGGCCCGAAACTGTCCGACAGTTGGGCCACATCAATGTCGAATGGCGCCGAGACACCGTCGGCCGCCTGCTCATACGGCGGGTAGCTCCAGGTCGGCTGGGCGACGGTCACCTGGCGAAGAATGGCTCCACCCGGCCCGCGTACCCGCACGAGGTAGGCCTCTGCCGCCTCGCCAAGCGGAACGTCCAGGCCCGACCAGCTGTCCCCGCCGATCCGCGTCCGCCGGACCCAGTCGATGATGACCGCTCCTCCGGCAGCCCGCGAGGCTTTCAGATGCGCGGGCGCATAAGGCCGCAGTCCGATCGCGGCGAACGCCTCCACCCGGTGCACAAAAGCCGCGTCAGCCGGATCGAGCCTGGACGGGCCGATCCGATAATGGCGGGCGAGGTCCTTTTCGGCGAGGGTCAGCCCGATCTGCCGAGGCGCACCGTCCATAAGGACCGCCACGCTTCCGACCGGCCAACCGCCCGGCGCAACCGCCTCGGTCCCGGCCTGCCCTCTCAGCCGCAGCGAAAGATCGAACGTCCCGGGCGCCACCAGGACCGCATCACGGAATTGGAGCAATTCCCACCGATCCGACGACCCGTCCCCCACGGCCAATAGGTTGGCTCCGTTGAGCAATCGCGTGGCGTCCGCAGAAGCCGGCCCGCCGCTGGAAAACCTGACACGAAGCGCCGGACCGCGATCCCATACCCCCGGCTGCGCTGGGTCCAGCACGGTTTCGGTGACGCCGACCACTGCCGGCGCGGCAATTGTCCGGTTCAGCGTGTAGGCGACGTCGCTGTCAGACACATAGACCGCGACCGTTCCGGGCCAGGGTACTGCGGCGACTGCGACATGCGGCGCGTAGGGCGATTCCTGCCCGGTCATCAACGGCAGATCGAGGAACACCGCCTCGACCGGAACGGGTGCGACGAAGCCTTTCGGCGCGCTGCGCTGTTCGCTTTCATCGGACGCCGTATGGACTGCCTTCTCGAACCTGACCGCCTCGAACGCAAGCGACTCGGTCCGCTCGACCCGGTCTATCCGGTAGACCGCTGCCCCGCTTTCGGCATCGAAGCGAACCTTGTCCCCGGCGCCGAGCCACCCATATGAAGGCGGCAGGGCGAATCTCGCCGTGTCCTTGGCGACGCGCCCCTCCGCCAGCCAGCGTTCGGCGATTCCCTGCGCCTCCGACGGGATCAGTGACAGCGCCATTTCCGCCATGCTTGCCGCCGCGATGTCCGATTCGGCGTCCGTCGCTTCCGCCGCGCGGATCGCGAAGTCGCCTTCGGCCTCGATGTAGCCAAGCCGCACCCGCCCCACGGCGTCTTCCAATCCCGCACGGGCAAGCTCCAGCAATCCGTCGGTCGCCTCATCTACCGCCAATAGACCAGTATTGAGCTCGGTGGCCGTGCCGAGGCCCCGCATCCGGAAACGGACCAGCCCATCCCGTTCCATCGCGTCGAAGCCATAGGCCAGCATCAGCGGCTGCAGCGCCGCCCTGCCGGTCGTCACATCAGCCACCGAATAGCCGCGAACCAGACCGTAAATCTCCGAAACGTCGACCTCGCCCAAGCCCGACTTACCCGCGATCTCGGCCACCACCTTCGCGACGGGCTGTGCCGTCGTCCGCCCGCTGACCCAGTGCCCGCGCCCGTAGTTGGCGGCGTCCGACCAGCTCTTCGCGTCCCCCGGAAACTCGGGAAATGGCCGCATGTCCCAGGCCCAGACATGCGCCCGCGCCATGTCGATCATCGGCCCGTCGTAGACAGTCGACACCGGGTTTCGCGCCGGGTCGGCCCAGTAGGACGTGACCGCCCGCAGATATTGCATCTGGATCAGATCGTCCCGGCGCCCGTCTGACGCGTAGGGAAGGCCGGATTCGGACGATTTCAGGTCGACGAACTTGTTCGGCTCGTTCGACCCCTTGTCCACCGCCGGACAGCCGAACTCGGTGAACCAGACCGGCTTCGATTGCGGAACCCACGCCGTCGGCACCGCCTGCCGGACACCGGCCAACCGCTCGTGGTGGGGATTGGACCACCAGCTCCGGATATCCTTGAAACGCCAGACCCAGGGTTCGCCATAGTCCCCGTCGGTAATCGGCGTGCGGATCTGCGCGGCCCGATGCGCCGGGTGCTGGTAATACCAGTCGAACCCCTCGCCCCCCTCGATCCCGGCCTGCAAGTAGCCGATGCTGTAGATCGACCCCCACCCCGCGTCGGCATGGCTGTCGCCATCCCGCCAGTCGGAAACCGGCATGTAGTTGTCGATGCCGACGAAGTCGATGTTGGCGTCTGCCCAGAGCGGATCAAGGTGGAAGTACACGCTTCCCTGCCCGTCCTGATAGCCGAAATACTCCGACCAGTCCGCCGCATAGCCGATCTTCACCCCTGGCCCGAGGATAGTGCGGACATCCGCCGCAAGCTGCCGCAGCGCCGCCACCGACGGAAAACTGTCCCCCGCACCGCGGACCGACGTAAGCCCGCGCATCTCCGACCCGATGCAGAAGGCCGATACCCCACCGGCAGCCTTGCAAAGCATCGCCTGATGCAGGACGAACCGCCGATAGGACCACTCGTTCGGCCCCGCATAGCTGACCGTGGTACCGGAAAGCTGGAAATCCCCGGGCGCGGCAACGCCGAAGAAGGCCGCCACCTCCGCCGCGGCGGAGACACTCCTGTCAGGGCTACCCGCGAGCCCCGGAGCGACCGAACAGGTGATCCTGCCCCGCCAGGGAAACTGCGGCTGATCCGCCCCTACCGCCCATGGATCAGGCTTTCCGTTTCCTACCAGCTGATCCATCAGGATGAACGGATAGTAAGTCACCGCCTTGCCCGACGCATTCAGCGCACCAATGGCTTCGATCACCGACGCGTCGGCGGGGGTGCCGCCGTAAGCCGGACGCCCGGCGATCTGTGCCACCACCTGCGCGGCCGTTCGGCCGATCCCGCCCGACCGCCATGCCATCCCCACGCCGTCGCCTGACTGCGCCTCCGCCTTCGGCCGGATCGTGCACTGCCCGCAGCGAAGATCATCGCCGAACCAAGCCACAACAAGGGAAACCGCATCGCAGTTGGGAAGCTCTTCTTCCAGCGCCTTCAGCGAAACCGAGAAATCCGTACCTCCACCAGGCCTGTGGACGTTGGCCGAAACGTTGACCCCGGGGCCGTGATTGAAATGCACCGGGGTCGTAGCCAAGGCGTACTCGCCCGTACCGGGAATCAGCGCGATGGCCCTGATTCCCTCCGTCAGGTCCGGCACGATGTCGGCATCCTGCCCCTGCGCCGGACGCACCACTTCGAAGCTGAACTGCGGCACGCGATTGCCAAAGGCCCCAAGGTCCAGGTCCTCGATCAACACATAGGCGACACCCCTGTAGGCCGGCGCGTTCCCGTCTCCCTCGACGGCGGAAATCTTGGGGTCCGGAAGCTGCGTCTCCGTTCCGGAGTAGACACGCAGGTTCAACCCGGCGGTCCCCAGTTCTGACCCGTCCGCCCAGATGCGCCCGACCCGTGTGATCTCGCCCTCGCACAGCGCGACGGCGAGGCTCACCGAGTAGGAATACTCCGTGACAGTTGGCTTTGGGGACCCTTTGCCGCCACCCGTCCGGCTGACATGCTCCTGGAAGCGGGACGACCAGATCACTTGTCCGGCAACCCTGAGGCGCCCCCAGATCTGCCCGATCGCGGCGCCTTCGCTGGCTCCCGTCAGGCGGAAACGGTCGACCCGCCCGGTCTCGACTGCCCGCCCGCCGGCGCCCAGAAGCGACTGATCGATCGCCCGCCCGACGGTCGCTCCCACCGCGCGTCCGATCACCGCACCCGAGAGTCCCAGGACCGACCCGCCGAAACCGGCACCGATCGCGCCGCCCGCCGCGGAAAGAAGAAGCGTTGCCATCAGGGCGACCTTTCCGGAAATGCGAACCGCGCGGCGATCCGGCGACGCCATGGCAGCGAAAGCGGGCTCTCGACGACTCCATGCCCGGAATAGGCATGCACGAAGGTCGCGCCCGCTCCGGCCAGGCCCATGATTCCCACATGCTTGGCCACGGCCCGATCCCGCATGCGAAATAGGATCACCTGGCCGGACGCCTCTCCGCTCGCCGCTTCAACCGGAACGAGGTGCCGCATTGCCGCCTCGTGCAGAAGCTCGCGCCCGTCGCATTCGCCCCAATCGGGTGTGTAGCCGGGAACTTCCTCCGGCTCGGCGCCGACGAGGCTCCGCCAAATCCCGCGAACCAGCCCCAGGCAATCGCAGCCCGCGCCCTTGGCCGATGCCTGCGCGACATAGGGCGTCCCGATCCAGCTCCGCGCCTCGCCGATGACGAGCAACCCGAAATCGCTCATCCCTGCAGGCTCCCGCCGTCGTTGATCCCGCCGCCCACAGGATAAGACATCAGCCAGTCCTCGCCCGGGATGTGCGGAAAGCCTCTGAAGTTCATGAAATTATTGAACTTCAGCTTGCATGTCTCTGTCCGCTTGTCGCAGCCGGCGGTCAGTTCGACGCTGTCTCCCGCACCCGGCGCGATTCCCAGCCGGTCCCAAAGCTCGACCACGCGGCCACCATCCGCGCGCAGGCGGTCGTTCTTCACCTGCCCCGCAAGCCCTTGCGCCGGACCCGAAGTCATCTGCAGCCGGCCCTTCTCGAACCACCGGTCGGCGGCGGCGGGAAAAGCAGCGAAGCGGAACACGCGCCCTTCCTCGACCACGGAGAGAGTCGCGGCATGAACGTAACCCGGCTGGGAAAGATCGAATCCGCACGCACGCCCCCCCAACACGGCCGAGCAGCGCGAATGGTAGATGCGGCCTACCTGGCGATTCAGCAGTTCTGCAAGCCCCCGCAGTTCGGCCGTGAACGCCCCGCCTTTTCGCGAAACCTCGCCGACCGTCCCACGAAAGATCAGCGTGCGTTCCCCTGCTTCAGCCCAGTTCACCAGCCAAAGCTCGACCTCGGCGCCATCGAAGAGCCCTGCGCGCAACTCTTCCTCGCGCAGCGAATCCGCCCTGAGCGCCCCGAAAATCTCGGTATTGTCCGCAGAAAGCCCGGTCTCCTGGCTCAGCGCACGCGCCGTGAAGCCCGTGTCCGCCCGAAAGACCACGCCGCCGAACTCGATGTCCCGGTCATGATCGGTGAACCCGAACCGCACCCCGTCACGCCGCAACACCAGGATAGCCCGCGCCACGGTCGTGACACCGCTCGCAATGTGCGCGGCGAAATCTGCCGGAAAACTCATACCCGTATCTCCACCACCGGCACCTGCGGCACTTCGCCCGCCTGGAACGAGGCGACCGACAGAAGAATGCGGTCCGTGTCGAAGCGAACCGGCACGTCGAACTCGAACCCCGCCGTCACCGTCTCGCCAAGCGCGGGAGCCGTCGGGAAGGTCACGATCCCCGACGCGGTATCCACCGCATAGTGGACACCCTCCACCTGCTCATCGCCCTGCAACCCGATCCGGACGGTCCCCGCCACCGGCTTGCTGATCCGCCGCACCGCCTGCGCAAGACCCGACACATAGGTCTTGGTCAGCTGGAAGGACGTCGCCGCACCGTCCCCGACCGCAATCACCTGATCGCCGAAGGCGACGGACGTCGACGGGGCACAGGACTTGTAGTCCGCCCAGTCCTTCCACCTGAACCCGAACAACTGCCCCTGCCGCGCCTCGAAGAACGCCACAAGATCGGCCAGATCGTCGAGGCTGCGCAGGCTCACCCCGGCATCGTAGCGCCGCCGCGCCTCGGCCCAGGGCGTGTTGCGCTCTTCGAACCCGTTGGAAAGCGCCACGATCTCGGTGCGCCGCTCAGGGCCGCCGGTCGACCCAAAGCTGAGGTTCGCCGGAAACCGGACTTCGTGAAACGACATCTGCTGCCCCGCCCTTCAGCGATTGCGCTCGCCACGCGCCACCGCGCGCGCCAACTGCGCGGCGATCTGGCCCTGGCTGCGTTCGAACCCCCGCACATCCGGGGTCGCGATGTTGATCGTCAGGTTGACCGCCCGCCCCCCGCCCTGCGCCTGCACGCCCAGCCGCCCGTCGGCCGAGCGCGAAAGCGGCAGGATCGCCTCCGGCCCCGCCTCGCCCATCAGCCCGCGCCCGCCGCGCATCGGAAACAGCGTCGGCCCGCTCACCACACCGCCCTTGGCGAAGGGCATCACCCGGCCCTGCGCGAAGCCTGCGCCTTTTTCGAAAGGGAACATCCCGCTCAGAAGCGCGTTGATCCCGTTCGCGACCGCGCCGCCCGCCGCCTGCTGGATCGGCCGCATGGCGATCGCATAGACGCTCTCCACGATCGTCTGCGAGACCGACTTCAGCGCGTCCGACAGCTTCAGACCGTCAAAGACCAGCCCGTCGAAGGCCCGCCCCAGGCTACGCCCGATCGCGCCGGCCAGCGCATTCACCTCGCGCCCGGTGAACACCATGCTTTCCTGCATCCGGCGCAGCTCGCCCTCGAAGCTCACCGTCACCGCCTGTGCCCCGGCCAGCGCCTGCTCCAGCGTCGCGGCGCTCTCCGCCAGACTGTCCAACCGGTCCGCGTCAGCCATCGCCCTGCCCCTTCTCCCCGTCCGGCCATGCGGCCATCAGCTCGGCCAGCCCCTTGCGGTTCATCGGCCGCCGGCTGCCCGGATCGCCCAGCATCAGCATCAGTTCCGCCGGCGTCAGCCGCCAGAACTCGTCCGGCCGCATCCCCAGCCCCGCCATCCCGGCCCGCATCAGCCCGCCCCAGTCGAGCCGCCCCCCTGCGTTCCCCGTCACCCCAGCGGCTCCGGCACCGCGAAGGCCCGCGCCAGAAGCTCCGCCGCGATCCGCGCCGCAGCCAGCGCCCCCCCGGCGATCTCGGACCGTCCCAGCTCCTCGGCAGTCCCCCGCCAGCCGCCGCCGCGCAGCCCGGCGACCAGCACCATCAGCACATCCCTGACCGAGAAAGCCTGCGCCTCGAACCGCTCCACCAGCCCCACCAGCGTTCCGGTCCCAAGCGCCGCCTCCAGCTCGGCCAGCGCACCCAGGGTCAGCTTCGCCACCCGCCGCTCGCCGTTCAGAACGACCTCGACCTCGCCCGCGAAAGGGTTCGCCATCAGATCGCCGTGAAGGCCAGAAGCCCCGCCGAGGCGAGCGTGATCTCGTATGTCGCCTCGCCGTTGTAGGTGCCCGCATACTCGATCGAGGTGATCTGGAACGGCCCCTCGACGATGCCGAAATCCGGGATGATCACCTGGAACACCTCGACCGTCCCGCCGAAGAAAATCTGCCGCGCCCGGTCGTCGGTGCTGGAATCGAGGAACACCCCCGACCCCGACACGCTCGCCGACCGCACGCCCGCCCCGCTCAGCAGCTCGCGCCAGCCGCCCTGGCTTTCCAGGCTGGTCACGTCCACCGTCTCGGCGTTGAAGCTGATCCGCGTGGCCCTGAGCCCCGCGATCGTGGTGAACTGCAACCCTCCCGTCAGGTCGAGCTTGATGAGAAGGTCCTTGCCGCTCTGGGCTGCCATGTCCGTGCTCCGATCTCTGGAATTCAGTCCTCGACGCGTGCGCGGAAGGTCATGTCGATCCGCCGCACATCCGCATCCTCGACCCGCCGCGCGCGGGCCCGCAGGAACCACAGCCCCACCAGCCGGCCGCGCGCCAGCAAGAGCGTCGCCCCCGTCAGCGCGTCCGACACCGCCGCCGCCACGGCCTTGGCGGCCTGAAAGCCCGCGTCATCGGTCACGATGCTGACCACGAATTCGTGGAACGCCCCCCGCCCGACCTGGTCGGACGCGTCGCGCGTATCCTCAGGCCCGATCGAGACATAGGTGCCGGTCACCGTGCCGGGCGGCACCGAATCATAGATCGCCCCGTTCACCAGCGCGTCGATGGCGCTGTCCGCCGCCAGCCGCTGATAGATCGCCGCCTGCAACGCGGCCGTCACCCCGTAGCTCATGCCACCGTCTCCTCCGAGGCCAGGCACAGAAGGTAGTGGCCGCGCGGATCGGCCTCAGTCACGGCGGTGATCCGGTAAAGCCGGGCGCCGTCGCGGAACCGCTGGTCGGGCTTCGGCCGCGACAAGGCTCCCTGCGGCGCTGCGCGCACCACGATACGGTGGCCGACTGACGACACCGTCAGCGCCTCGCCCGCCCGCTCCCGCCCCGCGCCGGACGTCACCTCGGCCCAGTGCGTCCCCTTCGCCACCCAGGTCATCCGCGCGCCACCCGCCCCGTCCGCCTGCCGCTGCGCCTCTTCCAGCGTCAGCCTGCGGTTCAGAACCGGCGTCATTGGCGCGCTCCCGCCGTCAGCCGCACCTGGCGCCACCGCTCCAGCAGGGCGAGGATGCCGAACGGAATTTCCATCCCCGCCTCTCCCGCCGCATGCCGGTTCTCGTGGAAATGCGCCGCCAGAAGCAGTACCGCCTGCCCCAGATCCGCCGGAAACTGCGCCCAGCTCGCGCTGAACCCCGCAATAAAGGC
This sequence comes from Paracoccaceae bacterium, assembly GCA_046155885.1. Taxonomy (GTDB): domain Bacteria; phylum Pseudomonadota; class Alphaproteobacteria; order Rhodobacterales; family Rhodobacteraceae; genus JAOADN01. The sequence goes on along the minus strand of JBJXFU010000070.1, from coordinate 24,651 downwards.
GATCTCGCCCGCGCCGCCATCCGGCACGGCCGGAAGGCTCGCGCCGACCGAGGCGACCGATGGCCGCTGGAAATCCCGGATCAGCCGCCAGGCGCTCGTCAGCACAACCGTCGCCGTTCCAGTCGCGTCCCGCAGCGTCACCGATGTCACAGTCGAGACAGGGGCGAGCGGCAGGACCTGCCGGTCGGACCCGCTCCAACCTTCGACCGCAAGCAGGAAGTTTCGCGCGAACAGCACCTTTCCGGTGCGCCCCTCGATCGCCGCCAGAGCCGCGCGCAGCGACCGCTCCAGCACCGCGTCCTGAACCGCCTCGTCGCCGAACCCGGTCCCGAGTTTCAGATGGTCGCGGAACTCCGCCAAAGGCAGCGCGGCCTGCGGAACTTGCGTCACTTCGGTCAGCATCATGCCCTGATCCCCCTGCTCGTTAAGCGCCCCGCGCGGTCTTCCGGATGGCGCAGGATGGCCCGGCCGGGCCCTGCCCGGCCAGGTCCCGCCGATGCCTCACGACACCGCGAACTTCAGCAGCTTGATCGCCGAGAAATCGCTCACGTCGCCGCCCACGCGCTTGCTCGCATAGAAGAGCACATGCGGCTTGGCCGAGAACGGATCCCGCAGGACGCGCAGGTCCGGCCGCTCGGCGATCGTGTAGCCCGCGTGGAAGTCGCCAAAGGCGATCGCGAAGGCGCCCGCCGCGATGTCCGGCATGTCCTCGGCCACCAGCACCGGATAGCCCAGAAGACGCGCCGGCTGGCCGTCCTGCAGCCCGTCCACCCACAGGAAGCGGCCATCCGCGTCCTTCATCTTGCGCACCGCGCCGGTGGTCTTCGAGTTCATCACGAAGGTCGCGTTGGCCCGGTATTCAGCGTTCAGCGTGTAGACGAGGTCGACCAGCGCATCCGACGGATTGGTCGCGTTGAAGTCCTGCGCCGCGCCGGTCGGCACATAGCCGAACGACCCCCAGGCCCAGCTCGCCTCGGGCACCTTGCCATAGGCCAGGAACCCCTTCGGCTTGTCCACGCCGTCGCCCGAGATGAACGCCGCCGCCTCGGCCCGGATGAACCGGTGCGCGATCTTCTCGGCCAGCCAGCCCTCCACGTCGAAGGCCGCGTCGTCCAGCAGCCGCTGCGACGCCCGCGGCATCGCCGACAGCTCGTTCAGCCGGATCGAGATGCGCTCGATCGTCGGCGTCGCCGTTTCCGTCGCGGCCGCCGTCTCGGTCGGCCAGCCGCTGCCCACCTCGGTGCGGTCGACGATCACGTCATAGCTCACCGCATCGACCGCCACGACGTTCGCGATGCGGCGAAGCGAGGCGGTGGCGCGCTGCACCGACCGGATGCGGTCGGCCATTTCGGAGGCCACAAGGAACCCGCCATCGGCGTTCACCGCCGTGCTCAAGGCCTTGCTTTCCGGCACGACGCCGCGCAGCGCCTCTTCTTCGCCCGTCCGCAGATAGGCGGCGAAGGCCTTGCGATGGGGGGCGCCGAGATCGGTATCGGCAGCAAGCGCCGGGCGACCGGCGACGTTGGACTTGGCGTTCAGCATGGTCAGTCGCTCTTCCTGATGTTTGAGTCTCGAAGTCACGTCGTCCTGGAACGTCTTGAGTTCGCTCAGGAACCCCGTCAGTGCCGTCTTCACTTCGCTGGCCGGGCCAAGGGGCAAGCCTTCCCCGGCCCGAGATTTCGTCTCGGTTGTCGTCATCTCCGGTCCTCTCAGCTTCTTGCGTGGCGGCGCGCGCCTCAGCCGCCTGGTCTGGCTTTCGTCATCTCGGCCAGCGCGCTGCGGGCGTCATCGAAGGCGGTGGCAAGGTCGAGCAGGAAATCCGCCCCGGCCTTCGCCCCGACCCGCGCTTCGGGAAGCATCGGAAAGGTCACCAGCGACACTTCCCAAAGATCGAGATCGCGCAGCACCCTGCGCCCCTTTCCGTCCCGCTCCGCGGTGATCGTCCGGTAGCCGATCGACAGCCCGTCGATCGCCCCGTTCGCGATCAGCGCCGCCGCCTCGCGTCCGCGCGCCACGTCGGTCAGGATGCGGCCCTTGACGTAAAGCCCCCGCTCGTCCTCGCGCACCTCGTCCCAGACCCCGATCGGCTCGGCCGGGTCGTGCTGCCACAGCATCTTCACCCGCCGCCCGCCGGTCCCAAGCTCGGCCAGCGACCGCGCATAGGCGCCCTTCGCAACGATGTCGCCCCCCTGGTCGACCGCGTTGAAGACCGAGGCATAGCCCTCGATCTCGGTCCCGCCCGTGACCTGCACGTGGCCGCCAAGCCGGGCGAACTTCGTCTCAAGCCCGAAATCCGTGTCCCCGAAATCCGTGTCCATGTCCTGCCTCTCGTTCAGGGCGGGCCGAAGCGCATCGCCGATTGGATGAGCTCGCTCGCGACCACGCCGACCACACCGAACACCGCGACCCACATCCGCCGCTCGATGTTCTGAACCATCTGCTCGATCCGCACGAGCCGCTTCTCCATCGTGTCGAACTGCAAGCCCATGATCCGGTCGATGGCCTCGACCCTGATCTCGCTCGCATAGTCGAAGGGCTGCTTGAGATACCGCGATCCGCCCGGCTGACCCGTCGACATCTCAGTCCTCGTCCGTCAACCGCGGCAGCCCGAGGATCGCCCGCTTCTCGCTTTCCGTCAGGAAATCCGCCGCCGCGACCCGCGCCCATTGCTGGTCCCGCTCGGACGCCAGCGCCGGCAGCTGGTCGAGGTCGGGCCGAAGCTCCACCGCCCGCCCAAGCCAGGTCGACAGCCAGAACGACACCGCCGCCGTCACCCGCGTCGCCAGCGGCAGGACGGTCAGCCGGTAGAAGGCACGGTTGGCCTCCTGATAATTCGCATAGGTGGCGTCCCCGGGTATGCCCAGCAGCATCGGCGGCACCCCGAAGGCGACCGCGATCTCGCGCGACGCCGCTTCCTTGGTCTTCTGGAACTCCATGTCGCTGGGGCTGAAACCCATCGGCTTCCAGTCCAGCCCGCCTTCCAGAAGCATCGGCCGCCCGGCATTGCGCGCGCCCTGATGGTTGGCCTCCATCTCGCTGACCAGCCGCTCGTACTGGTCGGCCGACAATTGCGACTGCCCGTCCGTCCCCCGGTAGACGATGGCGCCCGAGGGCCGCGCGGCGTTGTCGAGCAAAGCCTTCGACCAGGCGCTCGCCGAATTGTGGACGTCGATCGCCACCGCCGCCGCCTGCAACGGCGACAGCCCGTAATGGTCATCCTGCGGATGGAACGACCGGATATGGCAGACCGGATCGACAGGCCCGCGCATGTCGAACCGATGCGTCCGCCCGCCGACGCTGTAGTCATAGGCCACGGGCCAGCCATCCGGCCCGGGCACCAGGCTCATCCGGTCCGACCGCAGCACATGCAGCTCCGCCGGCAGGTCCTCGCCGCCGACCGCCTCCAGATAGCCGTTCCCCGACAGAAGGATCTGCCCGTAAAGCGCCTCGAACAACTCCGCCCGCCCCTGTGCCGGATTGGGCCGCCGCATCAGGTCCAGGACCGGATGCAGCTCATAGCGCCGGTCCGCGTCCTGACAGACGACCGGCAGCGCCGCCGCCGCCTCGGCGATCAGCTTCACGCAGCGGAACCCGACCGGATTCATCGTGAACCCGGTCCGGGTCAGGCTGACCGTGTCGCGCGGGCTCCAGACTGCCCGGCCCGAGGTGCCCCAGGCATAGATGCGCCCCGCCACCGATGCCTTGGCCGCGGGTGCGGCGGCGGCAACGGTTTCGGGCGGGCGCCCGCCGCGCCCGAAGATGCTCCAACCCATTCGTCAACTCCCCGAGGAAATCCGCCCGCCGCAACCGCACCGCAGCCCGGCCGCGACCCGACCACCACCCGGCCCTCACATGTAGCGAAGCTTCGGATCGCGATAGCGCGACGCGGGCTCCACGATCAGGTCGGTCAGCGCCCAGACAAGCGCATCGACCCGGTCCGGGCTGCCCTGGCCCAGGAACCCCTCCGCCGTCATCTGGCAAATCTGGCTTTCCAGCCGCCCCAGCCCGTTCATGTGATGAACCCGCCCCTGCTCGTAGAGCGCCGCCACCGGCTCGGCCCGCGCCCCCTTGCCTTTACGCGCATGCACCGACCTCAGCGGCACCAGCGCGTCGACCTGGCGGATCACCGATTCCACCATCGCCCCGCCCTGGTTGACTTCGGCCACCAGCCGGTCCGCCCCGTGCCGCTCCATCGCCGCGATAGCCGCCTGCGACCAGACGCTGGGTGACGCGCCGCCAACCGTCGCGTCCTCCAGCACCCAGGCGTGCCAGTTCTGCGGCGCCCCCTCGGTCACCGCGCCCACCACGACGATCCCGCAGGCATCGGACTGCTTCTTCCCCGTCGCGGGCGGGTCTATCGCCACCACCACCCGGCTGAACCGCTCGGGCGCCGGCATCCGGCCCTTCTCGATCATCTCGTTGGTCCAGAGCGCGCCTTCCGCTTCCTCGACCAGCTCGCCGTCCAGTTCCTGCCGCGCCTTCCAGCCGCCATACCGCGCCCGCACCTCCTCGATGAACGAGGCCGCAAGGAACGCGCGGTTGGCTTCCGTCGGCGCCTGCGTCACCACCGTCGAGGGCGACTTCAGGATCGCCTTCAAGACCGGCACATTCTTCGGCGTCGTGGTGATCACCTGCCGTGGCGCCTCGCCAAGCCGCAGCGCGAATTGCAGCATGTCCCAAGTCTCTTCGACCTTCGACCACTTCGCCAATTCGTCCGCCCAGGCGGCGTCGAACTGCGGCCCCCGCAGGCTCTCCGGCGAATGCGCCGAGAACGCCTGCGCGGTCGCCCCGTTCGGCCAGACCAGCCGATGGCGCGACGCCTCCCACACCGGCTTCCGGTCGGTCGGCGAACAGGCGATGATCCCGCTCTCGCCGAAGATCATCACGTCCCGCACCTGGTCGATGGTGTCGCCCACCAGCGCGACCCGCGAACACCGCCCCGGGTCCGTCGGCAGCGATCCCTCGACCTGCGCCCGCACCCATTCCGCCCCGGCCCGCGTCTTGCCCGCGCCCCGGCCGCCCATGATCACCCAGGACCGCCAGTCGCTTTCGGGCGGCAGCTGATGCGGCTGCGCCCAGAACTCGAAAAGCCAGGGCAGCGACATCAGCGCATTGTTCGACAGCCCGGCGACCAGCTCGTCCAGGTCATCCCGCGTAGCCAAGGAGGTCCAGTCGGCGAGAGATCTCCGCGCGGGCCTTGTCGAAGTCGAGGGAATAGGACCCTGCGGCCCCTTGTTGATGTCTGCCGGGCTTGTCAACGCGTGACCTCTCTTCCATGGCGAGCTGCAGCGCCGCCCGCAAATCGCGGATCGCCGATGTCGTCGATTTCAGATCGTCGAGCTTGCCCCGGCGGATCTCCTGGATCGCCCTGTAGAGATCCTGTGCCGCCCCGCGGCACATGTCCTCCGCGGTTTCCCGCGGCGCCGGCGGCGGTTTCACATCCGGTTCGGTTTCCGTCATCTGGCCGGCTCCACCCCATGATCCGGTCCGTCGCCGGGAAACAGAAAAGCGGCCCCGGGGTCGCCCCCGCGCCGCTTGCCCATTTCTTCCAGCTTGCCCTGACAGCTACCCGGGAGCGCTCGCCGAGTCAAGAGGAAAGTTCAATAGGAACAAACCTTTAGAGGAACGCTCCGTTCACTTTCCCTTAACCCCTCACTCCCCCGCATCCTGCGTCCCGCCGCCCTCTGCCGCGCCGCGCTCGGCCTCGATCGCCCGCCAGGCCGCCACGTTCCGATTGTGCTCGGCCAGCGTCGCGGCAAAGGCATGGCCCCCCGTTCCGTCGGCCACGAAGTAAACGAACTCCGTCCGCTCCGGGTTCAGCGCCGCCGCGATGCTGTCGCGGCCGGGGTTCGCGATCGGGGTCGGCGGCAAGCCTTCGATCACATAGGTGTTCCAGTCCGTTTTCCCCCGCAGCTCGCTCTGCCGCAACCCCCGCCCCAGCACCCCCCTGCCCCTGGTGATCCCGTAGATCACCGTCGGGTCGGTCTGCAGCTTCATCCCCTTGGCCAGCCGGTTCAGGAACACGCTCGCCACCTGCCCCCGCTCGCCCGGAACCCCGGTTTCCTTCTCGATGATCGAGGCCATCACCAGCGCCTCCTCCGGCGTCTGGTAGGGCAGCCCCTCGGCCCGCCCCGCCCAAAGCTCGGCCAAGGCCGCCGCCTGCCGTGCCCGCATCCCGGCGATCAGGTCCGACCGCGCCGCGCCCCGCGCCACTTCATAGCTCTCGGGCGCCAGCATTCCCTCCGGCGGCACCTCGGTCACATCCCCGCTCATGAATTCCGCCGCCTTCAGCGCCTCGACCGCCTGCCAGACGGTCGTGCCCTCGGCCAGCGTCACCCTGAACCGCGTATCCGGCCGGCCCGCCCGCTCGGAATAGTCCGGGGGCGGCGGTCCCGCGGCCGGGTCGAACTCGACCACCTCGCGGTACTCCTCCGTCGCCGGATCGAGCTCGCGGACAACCACGTCCGAAGCCGTCACGCCGATGCGGAAGTTCACCTCCGTCCCGCAGGTCGACTGGCCGTCCCCCGTCACCTCGCCGACGATCTCGCGCATCGACGCGCCCGGCGGAACCAGGAACGACCCCGCCTTCAGCCGGTCGGCCACCCCCGAGTAATCCGCGCCCACCCGGAAGATGTACCCGCTCGAAATCGCCCCCCGCCCCGCCAGATCGTCGGCGACCACGCGGAAGTTCGACCCCGTCTCCACCCGCAGGCAGATCGCCTCGGTCAGCGGACCAGGGCCGTCATACTCATGCCGCGCCCAGGCGACGGCCGAAGCCAGGGCCGCCAGCGCCAGGATCGCGACCGTCAGGAAGTTCGAGGCGATGTGCCGCCACATCAGGCGACCCGGCCCAGCACCAGGCTCGCGTTCGTCCCCCCGAACCCGAAACTGTTCGACAACGCCACATCGATCCGGCGCTTCACCGCCTTGTTCGGCGCAAGGTCCAGCACCGGCTCGACCGCCGGATTGTCCAGGTTGATCGTCGGCGGCGCCACCTGATCGCGCAGCGCAAGCACGCAGAAGATCGCCTCGACCGACCCCGCCGCCCCAAGCAGATGCCCGATCGAGGACTTGGTCGACGACATCGTCGCCCCCGCCGCATGGTTCCCCAAGAGCCGCTCGACGGCGCCCAACTCGATGGTGTCGGCCATCGTGCTCGTCCCGTGCGCGTTGATGTAATCCACCGATGCCGGCGTCAGCCCGGCGCGCTTCAGCGCCATCTCCATGCTGCGATACCCGCCGTCCCCGTCTTCCGAAGGCGCGGTGATGTGATAGGCATCGCCCGAAAGCCCGTAGCCCAGCACCTCGGCATAGATTTTCGCGCCGCGCGCCCTGGCATGCTCGTACTCTTCCAGCACCACCACGCCCGACCCTTCGCCCATCACGAACCCGTCGCGGTCCGCGTCATAGGGGCGGCTCGCCTTTTCCGGCTCGTGCGCGCGCTTGGTGGACAGCGCTTTGCAGGCGTTGAACCCCGCGATCCCGATCTCGCTGATCGGCGCCTCGCAGCCCCCCGCCACCATCATGTCGGCATCCCCCCACTGGATCAGCCGCGCCGCATCCCCGATCGCATGCGCCCCGGTCGAACAGGCGGTGACCACCGCATGGTTCGGCCCCTTGAACCCGAACCGGATCGAGACCTGCCCCGAGGCCAGGTTGATCAGCGCCGAGGGGATGAAGAACGGGCTCACCCGCTTCGGCCCCCGCTCCTTGATCAGCACCGCCGTCTCGGCGATCGCGGTCAGCCCCCCGATCCCGGACCCCAGCATCACCCCGGTCCTCAGCTTCTCGGCCTCCGAAAGCTCGCCGATCCCCGCGTCCCGCACCGCCTGCGTCGCCGCCGCCATGCCGTACAGGATGAAGTCGTCGACCTTCCGGCGGTCCTTCGGCTCCATCCAGTCGTCGGGGTTGAAGGTGCCGTCAGAGCCGTCGCCATAGGGAATCTCGCAGGCATAGGTTGTGACCACGCCCGAAGTGTCGAAGCGGGTGATCGCCCCCGCTCCGGACTGCCCGGCAAGCAGCCGGCTCCAGGTCTCCTCGACCCCGCAGGCCAGCGGCGTGACCAGACCCAGACCCGTGACCACGACCCGACGCATGATGCCCCCTCGCTCGGTTTCCGGCCCGCAGGGTGATACACGGCGACCCTGCGGCGCGCAACCTTGGGGGGCGGCGGGACGGGTCGGGCGCCGGCCCGGAAACGGCGAGGGGCGGACGGGCAACGCGAATGCTGCGGAGAGGTCGCGGCGGTCCGCACCAGGCAAGACACCCGCCTTCGCCTCGCCCCCACCGCCCCTCTTGCCCGGAACAGCCGCGAGTGCCACCCGGGCGGCGCCCGACCGCCCGCCCGATTGCGTTCGGGGGCGGGCGCCGCCCTCTGTTGCGGGGGCAAGGGAAGAATACGATGAAAATCGGCGTCACCCCGCCGCAACGCACCCGCAACCGCAACCGCAATCGGTCAGTTGGACCGCCTCACGGATTCCGTCGATCTGCGCAACATCCGCCGCGTTCAGACCATCGGCGGCGGCTCCAGCAGCTCTTCCTCGGTCACCCCGCGCTTGCGGCACATGCCGCCGGGCGGCGGGGGCGGCTCGGGCGTCTCCACACCAGGCGCCCCGGCGATGCAAAGCGCCAGCTCGGCGATGCTTCCGCTTTCCAGGCAGTTCCGCCCGGACCGCTCCTGCGCCGCCGCCGCGCCGGCCGTCGCCAGCAATGCCACCAAAACAAGTGCACCGCGCCCTCGCCCGTTCCCTCCTCGCACCGCGCGCTGGACCTTGGCTCCGGATTGCGGCACCCGCATTACCGCCGGCGTGTCCGCCTGCGCAACCATACACGTTGCCGTCCCGCCCGGCCATTGCCGCGCCCTCGCGCCTTGCCGCGTCCCCGCGCCAGAGCGGGACGCCCTCTTCACGGCATCGCCCCGCTGGCTCGCCAGCCGCACAGCTTCCATGCCGCGCCCAGGCGATTCGAAGTTAACGTTAACTTAACCGAAAGCCATACGATCGTATGGCAGGTTGCTGGCATAGTGCTGGGCGGTTGCTGGCCCCCTGTGAACGGTGCGCAAGCCGGCGGTTAATGCAGCGCTTGCAAGGGCTTGCGGCAGGCAGGCGCGGGCTCCCCCCGGACAGGAGCAGGGCCGCCGGCCCCTCCGTTTTTCGTCTTGCCTAAAGGCGGTCCGCCTTAGCATCCTGCGGGGCGACAGGACGAGGTCCCCGGAATGAAGCGCGAACTCAAGGCCTGGGCGCGTCGGCAGTGGCGCCGGATCGGCCCCGCGCCGCGCGGCTTCCACACCAGATACGCCCACGTCGCCTCGGCCGCCCGCCCCGTCGCCCGCTACGATGAAATCGCCCGGATCTTCGCCCGCCACGACGCCTCGGTCATCGCCGTCCTTGACGAAATCGCCCGCCACGAAGCGCTCTTCATCGCCTCGGCGACGGACGGGGACGCGCTGGAATGGGTGCAGCACTGGATCCCGCCGCTCGACGGAGCCGCGATCTACGCCATCCTCGCCTCACGCCGCCCGGCCCAGGTGATCGAGGTCGGATCGGGCGTCTCGACGCATTTCATGGCTCGCGCCATCCGCGACCTGGGCCTCGCAACCCGCATCACCTGCATCGACCCCATGCCGCGCCGCTCGATCGAGGCCCTCGGCGTAGGCTTCGAGCCGCGCATCCTGTCCGCCGCCGATGCGGTCCTGACCGACAGGCTTGGCGAAAACGACATTCTCTTCATTGATTCCAGTCACTTGCTTCAGCCCGGCTTCGACCTCGACATCGTGCTGAACCGCCTGATGCCGCGCCTTGCGCCCGGCGTCATCGTGCATTTTCACGACATCTTCCTGCCCTACGACTACCCCGAGAATTGGGAACGCCGCCGCTACAACGAACAGAACGCGCTCCCTGCGCTCCTGATGGGCGGCGGCTATGACCTACTTTTCTCAAGCAATTACGCCGCCCGCGACATGGAGGACCGCTACCGCGCCCTCTGTCCGGGTTTTCCGCTCATGCAATCGAAAGCCGGCGGCAGCCTCTGGCTGATCAAGCGCGGCCCGTCGTACCGCTGACCGCCCCGGGGCCGGCGGAACGCCCCTCAGTCACGCAGAAGCTGCATCTTCAGCGCATCATGCCCGATCGGCGGCACCCGCTTGACCCCGGCCGCGCACCATTCGGTGTTGAGATGCGGCTGGACCGAGGAATTGGTCGGCAACATCGCAACGGCGAAGAACTCGCCCTTGGTGGTGACGATCGCCAGAATGACCACCATCCGGACCGGCTTGTAGATGCGCGACAGATCGAAAAGCTCGCCGTCCGAAAACGCGCCCGCCGGATTGAAGCCGGTCGTCGTCTTGTTCATCGCGAAGGCGAAGGTGCGCTTGACCTGACGGTTCACGGTCAAATCGCCGGTAATCGTGCCGACATGGCCCACATAGGTGACGCCTCGGTCCTGCCACCGCGTGATGATGCAGCCGCTCATGAGCCCCGTCAGCACATCGTAGGGGCCCTGCGCGATCCGCGCCGTCTGCCCGTGGGCATAGTCAAGCCAGGCGTGCTGGATCGGCATCCGCATCGTCAGGCCCAACGCGCTGACATTCATCATCCGCAGTCTCGGCGAAACGATCGTGTCGAGCCCGTCATAGATCATCAGGTTGCTCTGACGGGTGCTGTCGACGATCCGGCCGTCCTTGATCGCCGGGTTCACGTCGGCCGGTTTCGTCCATTTGAACCGGATGCCGAGGTCGAAGTATTTCTCGATCATCGCCCACTCCGGACCGTTCCCCGCGCCCAGGAAGCTTAGTCGCCCCTCCGCCATCTGGCAACGCGCCCGACGCCCCCGTCGCCCGAACCCGCTACACCGCCGCCCTGACCGCGCCGACGATCCCCTCCACCACCTCGGCCAACAGCGCCTCGTCCTCGCACTCGGCCATCACCCGGATCAGCGGCTCGGTCCCCGACTTGCGGATCAAAAGCCGCCCCCGCCCCACAAGCTGCGCCTCGGCCGCGCCGATGACCGACAGCACGGAGGCGGACTTCAGCGGCTCCTGCCCCTTTTCGTAGCGCACATTCCTCAGCATCTGCGGCACCGTCTCGAACTGCCGCGCCAGCGCCGAAGCGGGCAACCCCGTCTCGACCATCGCGGCCAGGTACTGGATGCCGGCGATCAGCCCGTCGCCAGTCGTCGTGTAGTCGGTCATCACAATATGTCCCGACTGCTCGCCGCCCAGATTCCACCCCCCCTCGCGCATCCGCTCGACCACATAGCGGTCGCCCACCGGCGCGCGCTCCAGCCTGAGGCCCCGCCCCGACAGGAACCGCTCCAGCCCCAGGTTCGACATCACCGATGCGACCAGCACGCCCCCGTTCAGCCGCCCCGCCTCGGCCCAGCGCGCCGCGAACAACGCCATGATCTGGTCGCCGTCGGCGATGCGGCCCGTTTCGTCGATCAGCATCACCCGGTCGGCGTCGCCGTCGAGGGTGATCCCCACATCGGCCTTGTGCTCCAGTACCGCCGCCGCGCAGGCCTCCGGATGGGTCGACCCCACGCCCTCGTTGATGTTCGATCCGTCCGGCGAAACCCCGATCGCGATCACCTCGGCGCCAAGCTCCCACAGCGCCTCGGGCGCCGCGCGATAGGCCGCACCGTTGGCACAGTCGATCACCACCTTCAGCCCAGCGAGGCTGAGCCCCGGGGGCAGCGTCGACTTCACCCGCTCGACATAGCGGAACCGCCCGTCATCGATCCGCTTCGCCCGCCCGATCTCGGCCGGAGGCACCAGCGGCAGATCGGGGGCGGTCAGCGCCTCGATCCCGGCCTCGGCCTCGTCGGACAGCTTGAAGCCGTCAGGGCCGAAGAACTTGATCCCGTTGTCGGGTGCGGGGTTATGGCTGGCCGAGATCATGATGCCCAGATCGGCCCGCATCGACCGCGTGAGGTACCCGACCCCCGGCGTCGGCACGGGACCGAGCAAAAGGACGTTCATCCCCGTCGAGGTCAGCCCTGCCGTCAGCGCGTTCTCCAGCATGTAGCCCGACAGCCGCGTGTCCTTGCCGATCACCACGCGGTGGCCGTTCCGCCCGTCGCTGCGGAAGTACCGCCCCGCTGCCGCGCCCAGCCGCAGCGCCATCTCGGCGGTCATCGGGTGGGTGTTCGCGGTTCCCCTGACCCCGTCAGTTCCGAAAAGCGTCCGCGCCATGCCTCACCCCTTCCCCGTCGCCGCCTGCCAAAGCGTCAGCGCCTGCCGCGCCCCGGCGACGTCGTGCACACGGTGAATCTGCACCCCCTGCGCCACCGCCGCAAGCGTCACCGCCAGCGTCCCCGGCCCGCGCCGGTCGGCCTGTGGCTCGCCCGCGAGCGCCCCGATGAAGCGCTTGCGAGAGGCGCCGAGCAGGATCGGGCAGCCGAGCCCGTGGTAAAGCGAAAGGCCCCGGATCAGGGCCAGATTGTGCGCGACCGTCTTGCCGAAGCCGATCCCGGGATCGACCGCGATCCGCCCGCGCGGAATGCCCGCCGCTTCGGCCGCCGCGATGCGCTCCTCAAGCCAGTCATAGACGTCAAGCAGCACGTCATCGTAGCGGGGATCGTCCTGCATCACCTGCGGCGTGCCCTGCACGTGCATCAGCACCACCGGCACACCCCGCGTCGCGACCAGGCGCGCCAGCGCGGGGTCGAAGGTCAGGGCCGAAACATCGTTGACGATCCGTGCCCCTGCATCGAGCGCCGGCGCGGCCACCCCCGCCTTGCGCGTATCGACCGATACGGTCGCCCCCCCCGAAGCCAGCGCCGCGATCACCGGCAGGACGCGGGCCGTCTCTTCGGCGGCGGACACCTCGCCTGCCCCCGGCCGGGTGCTTTCCCCGCCGATGTCAAGCATCTCCGCCCCCGCCTCTGCCAGCGCCCGCCCTTGCGCCACCGCCGACGCCGCGTCGGCATACAGCCCGCCGTCCGAGAAACTGTCGGGCGTGACGTTCACCACGCCCATGATCCGCGGCCGGTCCATCGCCAGGCCCGCGAAGGCCACGCGCGGGGCGGTCAGGCGGTCGCGGACGTCGGCGGGTAGATCGGCCGCAGCGACCAGCCCCCGCGACCCCCGACGGTCCAGAACCTCCGCCCGGTCGAACCAGCACCACCCCCCCGCCAGCGTCCAGGCACCGGGCGGGCGGGCCGGATCGGACATCGCGACGGGGCGGACATAGATCATGGCCGACCTTCTGGCCCGGCGCGGCGCGGCGCACAAGGGGCGGGGCGGCGACCGAACGGCTCAGGAAGGTATGCCTCGCTGTCGGACTCGCCCCCGTGACCCGCTTGCGATCCAAGGTCCTTCGGGCCGTCCCTGCCGGGGACGTCCCCCCGAACCTTACTCCGCCGCCACCTTCATCGGGTTGTTGGGATGCGTCGTCCAGTTCGCATAGGGCCCGACCACGCGGCCCGTCCGCGCGTCCACGGCGCCTTCGGGCAGGACTTCCATGGTGATGCAGTCCTCCACCGGGCAGACATCGACGCAAAGGTTGCAGGCCACGCATTCCGCGTCGTTGACCTCGAACACCCGCCCCGGCTTCATCCAGATCGCCTGGTGGGACGTGTCCTCGCAGGCCGCGTAGCAGCGCCCGCACTTGATGCAGGCCTCCTGGTCGATCCGCGCCTTGGTCACGTAGTTCAGGTTCAGGTACTGCCAGTCCGTCACGTTCGGCACCGCGCGGCCGACCAGGTCCGACAGCGCCATGTCCTTCTCGTCCAGATACTGCGACAGCCCCGAAACCATCTCCTGCACGATCTTGAAGCCGTAGGTCATCGCCGCCGTGCAGACCTGCACCGTGCCGCAGCCCAGCGCCATGAACTCCGCCGCGTCGCGCCAGGTGGTGATGCCGCCGATGCCGCTGATCGGCAGCCCGCGCGTCTCCGCGCTCCGCGCGATCTCGGCCACCATGTTCAGCGCGATGGGCTTCACCGCCGGGCCGCAATAGCCCCCATGCGCGCCCTTGCCGTCGATCGAGGGCTCCGGGCTGAAGCTGTCAAGGTTCACGCTCGTGATCGACGAGATGGTGTTGATCAGCGACACCGCATCAGCCCCGCCCCGCTTGGCCGCCTCGGCGGGCTTCCTGATGTCTGTGATGTTGGGTGTCAGCTTGACGATCACCGGCATCCGGCTGTGCTGCTTGCACCAGCGCGTCACCATCTCGATGTATTCCGGCACCTGCCCGACCGCCGCGCCCATTCCCCGCTCGCTCATCCCGTGCGGGCAGCCGAAGTTCAGTTCCACCCCGTCGCATCCGGTCTCCTCGACCGGCTTCAGGATCGCCCTCCAGCTCGCCTCGTCGCAGGGCACCATCAGCGAAACCACCACCGCCCGGTCCGGGAAATCGCGCTTGATCTGTTTGATTTCCCGCAGGTTCACCTCCAGCGGCCGGTCGGTAATCAGTTCGATGTTGTTCAGCCCCAGAAGCCGCCGGTCGGCGCCCCAGATCGCACCGTAGCGGGGGCCGTTGACGTTGACGATGGGCGGGCCTTCCGACCCCAGCGTCTTCCACACCACCCCGCCCCAACCCGCCTGAAAGGCACGTCGTACGTTGTAGTCCTTGTCGGTCGGCGGCGCCGAGGCGAGCCAGAAGGGGTTCGGGGACTTGATGCCAAGAAAGTCGGTCGCAAGGCTGGCCATAGGGACCTCCGTTCAGGAACTGCGGATGGGTCGGGGGTTTTCGCTCCGCGCGGACGCACCGCAGGACGTTTCTTGACGAACCGCGCGGCGACCGGTCAAAGCCCGAGCGCCCGCCAGATCGCGCCGGCGATGTCCCCGCCCACTTCGCCGGTCTTCGGCACAACCCAGGCCCAGGCGAGCGCCGCCGGCACGTTCACCAGCTGAAAACGCAGAAAGCCGAGCCTCGTCGCCCCGGCGAGAAGGAACACCACCGACCGGAACGGCCCGAAGAAATGCCCGATCACCACCGCCAGCACGCCCCAGCGCCGGAACAACTCGACCCCCCGCGAGACATTCTCGGGCGCCTTGCTGAGCGGCCAGAGCGAAAGCATCCGTTCGCCGAAAAGCCACCCCGCCCACCAGGAAACGGTCGAACCGGCGACCGCTCCGACGGCCGCACCGATCCAGAGCGGCAGGAAGTCGATGGCGCCGGTCGAAGCAAGGGCGCCGATCCCGATCAGGATGGCGGTCGAAGGAATCAGGATCGAGACCAGCGCCAGGGTCTCGCCAAAAGCGAAGAGGAAGGCGATGGGCGCCGTCCAGGCGCGGTTGTCCGCGATCACCGCAAGGGTCGCATCGATAAAGCCACCCACACCTACACTCCCGTACGCTCCGTGCGCCAGATGGGGGCAAATGCTGGACCGGGCAAGGGGTCATCGCGCCGCCGTCAGTACCGAATGAATATCCTCGGCCGCGTCGCGCCCTTCAGCGACGGCAGTGACGGTCAGGTCATCGCCGCCCGCGGCGCAGTCGCCGACCGCCCATAGACCCGGAACCGACGTACGTCCCGCACCGGTGACAACGATCTTGCGCCCCTCGAGCGCGATGCCCTCGGGGGCTTCCAGTGTCTGGCCGATCGCCTTGAAGACCTGGTCGGCCTTCAGCCGGAACCGGTCCGCACCGATCTTCAGGCCAGCGGGGCCCTCCGCCGTATAGGCGAACTCGACTGCCTCAGCCTTGCCCCCGCCCAGCACGGCCAGGGGCGCCGCATTGTGGACGATCTTCACCCCGACCGATGCAGCATGGTCCTGCTCGTAGGCCGAAGCGCTCATCGCCTCACGGCCCCGCCGGTAGACGATCGTGACATTCTCGGCGCCAAGCAGCTTGGCCTGAACGCCGGCGTCGACGGCCGTCATGCCGCCGCCGATCACCACCACGTCGCGGCCCACCGGCACCGCCGCCTTGTCGTCCGCCTGCCTGAGGCCGGCGATGAAATCAACCGCGTCGGTGACATTCGCCGCGCCGCTCCCCTCGACTGTCATCGCGTTCACGCCTTGCAGGCCGATCGCCAACACGACGGCGTCGTAGTCCGATCTCAGCGAACTCAGGCTGAAATCGCGACCCAGCGCCTGCCCCGGGCGAAGCGCGATGCCGCCGATCCTCAGAAGCCACTCCACCTCGGCCTGGGCGAATCCGCCCGGGGTCTTGTAGGCGGCGATGCCGTATTCGTTCAGCCCGCCGGCCTTCGGCCGCGCATCGAAGACGGTGACATCGTGGCCCCTCATCGCCAGGCGGTGCGCGGCCGCAAGCCCCCCGGGACCCGCCCCCACGACCGCCACCCGCTTGCCGGTCGCGGCCGCGCGGCTGAAAGGATGCGCCGCGTTCTTCATCAGCGTGTCGGTGGCGTAGCGCTGCAGCCGCCCGATCTCGACCGGCTTGCCCTCGGCCGCTTCGCGCACGCAGGCCTCTTCGCAAAGCTGTTCGGTCGGGCAGACCCTGGCGCACATGCCGCCGAGGATGTTCTGGTCGAAGATCGTCCGCGCCGCAGCCTCGGAAGTGCCGGTGGCGATCTGCCGGATGAAAAGCGGGATGTCGATCGAGGTCGGGCAGGCCGTGATGCAGGGCGCGTCATGGCAGAAATAGCAGCGGTCGGCGGCCACGCGTGCCTCGTGCGGATCGAAGCGGGGCGCGATGTCGGCGAAGTTCGCCTCATAGGCGGCCGGGTCCAGCCGCCGCGCCGCCACGCCCGGGATGTGCCCACCTGAACTCACCGCGCGCCTCCCTCCCTTGTCGTCGTGATTTCCGAACGCTGCCACAGCCCGGAATTTTTATCAAACGGTAAATTCCGTGCCGTGCCGCGCTCCCGCACGTCGCGGCTTTCCCTGCCCAAACCTACCGCGTATAAGCCTTCCGGGCAGGGCGACCCCCGCGCGGCAGGCCGGCAGGTCGCCGAAGAACGGGGCGCAGCGGAAAAGCGACCGAGGACAAAGATGGACCAGGGCAAGACCGACAGCGACGTGGCCTTCATCCAGGCGCTGGCCGAGCTTCTCAACAACAACGACCTCGCCGAGCTCAGCGTGAAGCGCGAATATGGCGAGCACGACAGCCTGAACGTCCGCGTCTCGAAATACGCGGCCCCGCCGCCGGCCACATACTCCGTGGCCCCGCCGGCCCAGGCGGCCGTCGCCCCCGTACCCGTTTCCGCGGCCGCTGCGGGGTCAGCATCCCCGGCAGGACCAGGTTCCGACCCGGCCGCGCACCCTGGAGCCGTCACCTCGCCGATGGTGGGCACCGTCTTCCTTTCCCCCGAGCCCGGAGCCGACGCCTTCGTCGTGCTCGGCGCCGAGGTGAAGGAAGGCCAGACGCTTCTCATCATAGAGGCGATGAAGACGATGAACCAGATCCCCGCCCCCCGCGCGGGGAAGGTCAAGCGCATCCTCGTCGAGGATGGCAGCCCCGTGGAATACGGCGCGCCCCTGCTCATCATCGAGTGAGGGCGGAACCTTGGCCGAGAAGCTGTTCGACAAGATCCTGATCGCCAACCGCGGCGAAATCGCCCTGCGTGTCGTCCGGGCCTGCCGGGAAATGGGGATCACCTCTGTGGCGGTGCATTCCACCGCCGATGCCGACGCGATGCACGTGCGCATGGCCGACGAAAGCGTCTGCATCGGGCCGCCGCCGTCGTCGCAAAGCTATCTGTCGGTGCCCGCCATCGTTTCGGCCTGCGAAATCACCGGGGCGCAGGCGATCCATCCGGGCTACGGGTTCCTCAGCGAGAACGCGAGTTTCGTCCAGGTGCTCGAAGACCACGGCATCACCTTCATCGGCCCGACGGCGGAACACATCCGCATTATGGGCGACAAGATCACCGCCAAGGACACGATGAAGAAGCTCGGCGTGCCATGTGTGCCGGGCTCGGACGGCGGCGTGCCGGACGTTGACGACGCCAGGACGGTCGCGAAGGCGATGGGCTATCCGGTGATCGTCAAGGCGACGGCCGGGGGTGGCGGGCGCGGCATGAAGGTGGCGGCCAGCGAGGACGAACTGGAAATCGCCTTCCGCACCGCCCGCTCCGAGGCCAAGGCCGCCTTCGGAAACGACGAAGTCTATCTCGAGAAATACCTGCAGAAACCGCGGCATATCGAGGTCCAGGTGTTCGGCGACGGCAAGGGCCGGGCCGTGCACCTGGGCGAGCGCGACTGTTCGCTGCAACGGCGCCACCAGAAGGTGTTCGAGGAAGCACCGGGGCCGGCAATCGACGCGATGACGCGGGCGCGGATCGGCAAGGTCTGCGCCGACGCGGTGGCCGCGATCAACTACATCGGTGCGGGCACCATCGAGTTCCTGTTCGAGGACGGCGAGTTCTATTTCATCGAGATGAACACGCGGCTTCAGGTCGAGCACCCGGTGACCGAGGGCATCTTCGGCGTCGATCTCGTGCGCGAACAGATCAGGGTCGCCGCCGGCCTGCCGATGGGCTTCCGGCAGGAGGACCTGACGATCCGGGGGCATGCGATCGAAGTCCGGATCAACGCCGAGCGCCTGCCGAACTTCGCCCCTGCGCCGGGGCGGATCACACAGTACCACGCGCCGGGCGGCCCCGGTGTGCGGATGGATTCCGCGCTCTACGACGGCTACGCGATTCCGCCCTACTACGATTCGCTCATCGGCAAGCTGATCGTCCACGGCCGCGACCGGCCCGAAGCACTGGCGCGGCTGAAGCGGGCGCTGGGCGAGATCATCGTCGACGGGCCGGGCGTGGAAACCACCATCCCGCTTTTCCACCGGCTGCTCGAAGAGCCGGACGTGCGCAGCGGCGACTACAACATCCACTGGCTCGAGAAGTGGCTGGCCGCGACATTCGGCTAAGGGGCGAAGCGGCGACCTTCATCGGTCACCCCCGCTTGGCCGCTTGCGCCCCTGCTCTGCGGGCCCGCCCCACGCCGCTTTACTGGCCCCACCCCCCTCGGCCGGGATACCCCTTGGACATGCCGCCGGTACCTCCGCCATGCTGACCGCCCGGGAAATGCTCTCCGGCTATGCACGGGGGATATTCCCGATGGCCGAATCTCGCGGCGATCCCCGGCTGCATTGGGTCGATCCCCGCTGGCGTGGCGTCCTGCCATTAGACGATTTACACATTTCCAGGTCACTTCGGCGCCGAATTCTGCGCTGGAATTACACTATTCGAACCAACTCGGCATTCCCCGCCATCATCGACGCCTGCGCCGACCGGGCCGAGACCTGGATCAATGGCCCGCTTGCAGCGCTTTACGGCCAGCTCCATGCATCGGGCCACGGGCACTCGCTCGAGGTCTGGGAAGGCGAACGCCTCGTGGGCGGCGTCTTCGGCCTTTCGCTCGGGGCCGCCTTCTTCGGCGAAAGCATGTTCTCGACCCGGACCGACGCCTCGAAGGTCGCGCTCGCCTACCTGGTCGAACGCCTTTCCCGCAACGGCTTCACGCTCTTCGACACGCAGTTCCTGACGCCGCACCTGAAGTCCCTCGGCGGGATCGAGATCAGCCGGGTGGAGTACCATCGGCGCCTGCGCAGGGCGCTGCAGGGCTCAGCGGATTTCACCGCCGGTCCGACCCCCGGACCTCAGGAACTGACGCACCGCATGAGCCAGACGTCATAACGCGGGTGGTCGAGCGCCGAAAGCGCCGGGCTTGTCGCGATCATCCATCCGTCGAACACCGGCTCTGCCGCCGTCGCTTCGGCAATCGTGACATGCGCATAGGCGTTTGAACCGGGGTCGGCGACCGGATAGCGGCAGTCCGAAACCGCCACCGTCAGCCGCCCGAACGCCACCGCGCCGCCGTCGGGCACCGTCAGGTCGGTCGTCTGCCCGGTGACCTTGTCCAGACCGCGAAGCACCGCACCCCCGGCCGACGCGACCTCCGCCGCCGCCGCCGGACCCGCCGCAATGGCTCCCGATATCAGGGCGGCCAGGGCCCCCGTTCTCATGGCGCGGCATCCGTCGCGGTGCCGCCGCCACCGCCGCCCGCGAACTTCATGAGCAGCGTCACGATACTGACCGCGCCCTGCGTATCCTCGATCTCGCCACCGGGCTCGATGTTGCTGGGGCTTCCGCCTGGCTGCAACTCGACGAATGATCCGCCGAGCAGCCCTTCGGAGGAAATCAGGATCGAGCTGTCGTCGGGCAGGACCACATCCCGGCGGACCGATACGATCGCGTCGGCGAAAAAGGTCTGCGGGTTCAGCGTCAGCGCGGTCACGGTGCCGACCTTCACGCCGGCCAGCCGCACATCCGTCCCGACGGTCACGCCCTCGACGCTGCGGAAACTCGCCGTCAGCGGATAGCTGTCGGGTTCGGGCGCGAAACCCGTGCCTTGCGAGGCGAAGACGAAGAACCCCGCCGCCACCGCGATGACCGCCGCTCCGGCCAGAACCTCGGGCAGGTTTTCCGCCATCACGTCACTCCGGCGACCAGGCCTCGTAGTCCTTCCGCGCCGCGGAAGGGACAGCGGGGGCGGCGTGGCGGATCGAGCCTGGCGGGGCGTAGGCTTCGGCCGTTCCGGTCAGGTTGGGCAGATGCGGCTTTTCCCATGCCCGGTGGCGCAGGGGCACGGCAGTCGGCGGCTCGTCCCAGGTATGGTGCAGCCAGCCGTGCCAGGCGGGGTCGACGCGGCTCGCCTCGCTTTCGCCGTTGAAGATGACCCAGCGGCGCTTGCCGTCTTTCGTCCGGTAGAAGACATTTCCCTGCCCGTCGGCCCCGACCTTCACGCCCTTACGTGCGGTCCAGACCTGCGTGCCGAGCGTCTGGCCATTCCACCAGGTCAACAGGCGGAGAAGGAATTGCATAGGCGGGCTCCGGGTCCGTTCCGGCCCCTTATAGCGGCGGCACCGGCCGGGTCCAGCAGGAAGAGGGGAAGAAAGGCACATCGGCGGTCCCGCGGCGCGCCCCGGGCAGACGGCTCGCGCTCGTGGCGCCGGGGTCGGATGGGCCGATCAGGACGCCGCCACCCCTCAGCCCGCCGTCGCCGCCACGCCCTTCTTCGGCTCGGCGTGGATCAGCAGCGGCTTGGCCGTTTCGGAATCGACCGCCTCTTCGTTCACCACCACCTCGTGCACCGAGGTCAATCCCGGCAGCTCGAACATGGTGTCAAGCAGGATGTCCTCCATGATCGACCGCAATCCGCGCGCGCCGGTCTTGCGCTTGATCGCGCGCTTGGCGATGGCGACGAGGGAATCGTCGGTGAAGCTCAGCGTCACGCCCTCCAGCTCGAACAGTCGCTGGTACTGCTTCACCAGCGCGTTTTTCGGCTCGGTCAGGATCTTCACCAGCGCGTCCTCGTCAAGGTCGGTCAGGGTCGCGATCACCGGCAGGCGGCCGACGAATTCCGGGATCAGGCCGAACTTCAGCAGGTCTTCCGGTTCGAGGTCCTTGAACAGATCTCCCACACTCCGCTCGTCGTTCTTCTTCACATCCGCGCCGAAGCCGATCGCGCTGCCCTTGTTGCGCTGCGAGATGATCCGCTCGAGCCCCGCGAAAGCGCCGCCGCAGATGAAGAGGATATTGGTCGTGTCCACCTGCAGGAATTCCTGCTGCGGATGCTTGCGGCCCCCCTGGGGCGGCACCGAGGCGATGGTGCCCTCCATGATCTTCAGAAGCGCCTGCTGCACGCCCTCGCCCGACACGTCCCGGGTGATCGAAGGGTTGTCGGACTTGCGCGTGATCTTGTCGACCTCATCGATGTAGACGATGCCGCGCTGGGCGCGTTCGACATTGTACTCCGACGCCTGCAGGAGCTTCAGGATGATGTTCTCGACATCCTCGCCCACATAGCCCGCCTCGGTCAGCGTCGTGGCGTCCGCCATTGTGAAGGGCACGTCGAGGATGCGGGCCAGCGTCTGCGCCAGCAGCGTCTTGCCGCAGCCGGTGGGGCCGATCAGCAGGATGTTCGACTTCGAAAGCTCGATGTCCGAAGCTTTGGCGGCATGGGCAAGACGCTTGTAGTGGTTGTGCACCGCGACCGACAGAACGCGCTTGGCGTGCATCTGCCCGATCACGTAGTCGTCCAGCACCTTGCAGATGTCGCGCGGCGTCGGCACCCCGTCCTGGGATTTCAGCCCCGAGGTCTTCGTCTCCTCGCGAATGATGTCCATGCAAAGCTCGACACATTCGTCGCAGATGAACACGGTCGGCCCGGCGATCAGCTTCCTGACCTCGTGCTGGCTCTTGCCGCAGAACGAACAGTAAAGCGTGTTCTTGCTGTCGCTGCCTGAATTTGAAGCCATCGTCACCCTCTCAGGCCTGCCCGCGCCTTTGTCGTTCGTGCCACTTAATCCGCACTTTTCGACAAGATTAGGGCAGCGCCCCGGTCATCTCAACGTCAAATCGCCCCGGCAGTTCCGCCGCCAGTCGCGCCGCCCGGTTACTTGTCCGAAGTTTCGGCCTTGCCGCGGTTGTCCAGTATCTCGTCGATCAGCCCCCATTCCCGGGCCTCCTCGGGCGACATGAAGTTGTCGCGCTCCAGCGCGGCCTCGATCTTCTTCAGCGGCTGGCCGGTATGCTTGCCGTAGATCTCGTTCAGGCGCTGCTTCAGCTTCTGCGTTTCCTGCGCGTGGATCATGATGTCCGTCGCCTGACCCTGGTAGCCGCCCGAGGGCTGGTGGACCATGATCCGGCTGTTCGGCAGGCTGAAGCGCATCCCCTTTTCGCCGGCGGTGAGCAGAAGCGACCCCATCGACGCGGCCTGCCCGATGACCAGGGTCGACACCTTCGGGCGGATGTACTGCATCGTGTCATAGATCGACAGGCCCGAGGTAACGACACCGCCCGGGCTGTTAATGTACATGGCAATTTCCTTGTTCGGGTTCTCCGCCTCAAGGAACAGAAGCTGCGCGCAGATCAGCGTCGACATCGCGTCATGGACGGGCCCGGCCAGGAAGATGATCCGTTCCTTCAGAAGCCGCGAGTAGATGTCGTAGGCCCGTTCGCCTCGCGACGTCTGTTCGACGACCATCGGAACGAGCGTGTTCATGTAGGTGTCGATAGGGTCTCTCATGACGGTCTCTTTCTGCCCCGGGCGCCGATATCTAGCGCCGCTTCGTTACCTCTGTCTTAGTGGCGCAGCGGGGGGGCTTCAAGGGACGCAGGTCGCGACAGGGCTCCGCGCGGCAGGGCGGCACGGAAAGGGAAGGTCCGGGAATGATCGCGGAATACGACAATCTGGATGCCACGGCGATGGCGGAACTTGTGGCCAGGGGCGGGGTCGGCGCCGGGGAACTGCTCGAAACCGCCCTTACGCGGACGGCCGCGCTCAACCCCGCGATCAACGCCGTCGTGCTCGCCCAGCAGGAAACCGCCCGCCGCGCCATCCGGGTCGGGCTACCCGAAGGGCCGTTCCGGGGCGTGCCGTTCCTGATCAAGGACCTCGGCTGCGAGGCGGTGGATTTCCCCACCCACATGGGATCGCGGCTTTTCGCCGCCACCCGCTGGGACCGGAACAGCGCCATCTTCGAACGCCTCCGCGCCGCCGGACTTGTCACCTTCGGCCGCACCACCAGCCCCGAAGGCGGCGTCGGGCCGGCGACCGAGGCGGCGGTCTACGGCGGCCCGACGCGCAATCCCTGGGACCTGTCGCGCACCTCCGGCGGCTCATCCGGCGGCGCGGCGGCGGCAGTGGCGGCCGGGATCGTGCCGGCGGCGCATGGCTCGGACGGCGGCGGATCGGTGCGCATCCCGGCATCGTGCTGCGGCCTTTTCGGGCTGAAACCCACCCGCGCCCGGCTGCCCGACGGTCCCTATGCCGGCGAGGGCTGGGCGGGTATGGTGGCCGACGGGTTCCTTACCCGGTCCGTCCGCGACACCGCCGCTCTGCTCGACTCCTGCCATGGCGCCGATCCCGGCGCGCCCTACTGGGCGCCGCCACTCGCCGAAGGCTACCTCGCCGCGACCAGGCGCCCACCTGCCCGCCTCAGGATCGCGCTGTGCGACACCACTCTGACCGGAGAACCCATCCACCCCGACTGCCGCGCGGCAGTCCACGACGCGGCGCGGCTTCTGGAAAGCCTGGGCCACCGCGTCGAACCGGCCCGGCCTGCGGCCGACACCACGGGCATGATGCGGGCCTGGACGAAGATCGTTGCCTGCGGGACCGACCTCTGGCTGCGCCCGGCGCTCAAGGGACGTTCGCCCGACGGTCTGGTCGAGCCCCTCTGCCGAAGCGCGATGGACTACGCGGCAACGCTCAGCGGCGCAGACTACCTCGCCTCGGTGGCCAAAATCCACGCTTACGGGCGCGAAATGGCGGCGTTCTTCGGGGACTGGGATATGCTCCTGACGGCAACGCTGGCCGAACCGCCCGCCGCCATCGGCCGCTTCTCGCACGCCGATCCAGACTATGTGCACTTCCGCACCGGGCCAGGGATGGTCTTCGACTATTCCCCCTTCTGCGCCGCGTTCAATGCCAGCGGGCAGCCCGCCGCGTCGCTCCCCTTGTGGTGGAATTCCCAAGGATTGCCGGTCGGCATCCACCTCGCCGCCCGCTTCGGCGCGGACGAGCCGCTCATCGCGCTCTCTGCGGAGCTCGAGCAGGCGCGTCCCTGGTTCAGCCGCCGCCCGCCGCCTGCGGCATAGGGCTTGCCAAAGGGGGGTGAAGTATCGAAGCATCGCCGGCGGGGCGGGTCACGCGCCTGCGTACAGGGGGACACGCCAACTTGGCGGCAGAGATCGCGGTAGAGGCCCGCAAGGCCAGCAAGGTCTTCGGGCAGGGCGA
>JBJXFU010000068.1:0-31744 GCA_046155885.1 Paracoccaceae bacterium | reverse complement strand
ACCACGAAGATCTCCGCGCAGCTCGCCTCGCAGTCGATCTCGACCACGTTCTGATTTCGCCTCGCCTTCCGGCGAGCGACAGGCCGCGCCCCCGACCGGGGCGCGGTTTTGCTTTTGGCGGCCCCCGGGGAACCCGCAGCGCTTTGTTGTCATTTGCTAATCCGAATGTTTCCGATTCTACCGACCGCCCCGCCAAATCGACCGCAGCCCGCCCCATTCGCGCCACGAAAACTGGGTTACCTGACAGCAAGGGCGAAACGAGTAGCCTGTGCCGAAGCGGCCAGGTTCCCCAGGTGAACGGAGACGGGAATGCGTAAACTGATCAGGAGTTTCGCCGCCGAAGATGCTGGCGCGGTGACCGTGGACTGGGTCGTTCTCACCGCGAGCATCGTGGCGCTTGGCGTCATGGCCGTCACCGCGATCACCGGCAACATGGGCTCGGTCGGCGCGAAGGTGGACACCTTCATGTCGTCGCAGTCGATCTCCACGACGTTCTGATCACGATTGGCGCGTCGGTCCCGGTCGCCCGCCCTGCGGGCGACTTCTCGTTCCGCAACCCCGCTTCAAACGTTTCCGATGCCGGGCAAAATCCACCGAGCCGGCCGCCTTTGACCACCATTTCGCCGCAATCGCCCGGGATACTGCCGCAGAGTGGGCGATCGAGCCTTGCCTGGTGTGCCGCCAACGGCGCGGGGCCGATTGAAGAAAAGGAACTGTCGACATGCGGATGATCTTCGCGCTGGTGCTTCTTGTCGGTCTGGGGCTCGCCGGTTTCGCGGTGTACATGGCCCAGGGCTTCATCGAGCGTACCCAGCAGGAACGCGACATGCTGCTCGCGGCCCAGGCGCAGGCCCCTCAGCTCGTCGATATCGTCGTCGCCAAGAAGCCGATGAAGTACGGCGACCGGCTGACGCGCGAAGACCTCGAGGTCATCAAGTGGCAGGCCGACAAGGTCCCGGAAGGCGCCTTCACCGTGATCTCGGCGCCGCAGGGCGGCGATCCGGCGATCATTCCGGTCTTCTTCGACGGCGAAACCCGCCCGCGCGCCGCGCTCCGCAGCTTCGAACCCTTCGAGCCGGTCCTGGCCAAGAAGGTCACCGAACCGGGCGTCGATGCCGGCATCAACGCCAACCTCACCCCCGGGATGCGCGCCTTCGCGATCAACGTCGACGTGTCCTCGGGCGTGTCCGGCTTCCTCCGCCCCGGCGACCGGGTTGACGTTTACTGGAGCGGCGGCGTCAACGGCCAGGACGTGACCAAGCTGATCGACCAGGGCATCCGTCTGGTCGCCATCGACCAGAACGCCGACGCCGACCGCACCGAGGAAACCCTGATCGCCCGCACCATCACCGTCGAGGCGACGCCGCAGCAGGTGGCCGCGCTCGCCCAGGCGCAACAGACCGGGCGGCTGACCCTGTCGCTGGTCGGATCGGGCGATGTGGCCGAGGTGGCCCCGGTCCAGATCGACCAGAACCAGCTTCTGGGCATCAAGGAAGAAGCCGTGGTCCAGGCGGCGCCGGCGCCGGAAATCTGCACGATCCGCACCAACAAGGGCGGCGAAATCGTCGAAACGACGATCCCCTGCACAAACTGACGCTGCCGCCCATCGTGGGCTGACCGGCGCCGACCACCCGATCTGGTGGCCGGCGCTTCCGTTTCGCCCGCCCGTTTCCCGCTGTGTTGCTACTTATCCACATAAAGACCCACGCCCAAACAGTTGATTCTTGCAAAAAAACCACCGCAAGCGCATTGTCGCGCCAATCTGGGCGATCAGACCCGGGCAAAATAGTCGTGATCGGAGAGGCAGGTCACATGAGCATGAACAAGGTCTTCGGGGCCGGGATGCTGGGCTTTGCGCTCACGCTCACCGCCGCCCCTGACGCGCATTCGGAAACGCTGCAGGTGATGAACGGCGCCGCGTCGAGCGCCCTCAACGTTCCGATGAACCGCGCCGTCGTCGTCCAGTCCGACGAACCCTTCGCCGAACTTTCGATCGCCAACCCCGGCATCGCCGACATCTCGACGCTTTCGGACAAGTCGATCTACGTGCTCGGCAAGGCCCCCGGGCGGACCACCCTGACGCTTCTCGGGCCGGAAGGGCGGCTGATCACCAACGTCGAAATCCACGTGTCGCCCGACATCGCGGAACTGAAGGAACGGCTGCAGCAGATCATGCCGGGCGAGAAGGTCGAGGTCAGGACGGCGAATGACGGGATCGTGCTGTCCGGCGTCGTCTCCTCGGCCGCGCGGCTCGACCTCGCGCTCGACCTCGCCGCGCGCTACGCGCCGGACCGGGTGTCGAACCTGATGTGGGTCGGCGGCACCCAGCAGGTGCTTCTGAACGTCCGCTTCGCCGAAGTGCAGCGGGCGGTGACGAAGGAACTCGACGGGTCGTTCGGCTTCTCGGGCCCCTCGACCAGCAGCACCTTCCGCGCCGGCGCCGCCAACAACATCTCGGGCATCAACAACGTTCTGACCGGCAACACCGTCACCACCAGCAAGACCGGCGCGCTGGGCTTCAGCGTGTCGGCGGGCAGCATGGAATTCGGCGTGCTTCTGGAAGCGCTCGAATCGAAGGGCCTGGTGCGGACGCTGGCCGAGCCGAACCTGACCGCGCTTTCGGGGCAGGAAGCGAAGTTCCTGGCCGGCGGCGAATACCCGATCCCGGTCGCCAACGAAAACAACAGCGTAACCGTCGAATACAAGCCCTTCGGTGTCGAACTGGCCTTCACCCCGCGGGTGGTGGACGGCGACATCATCAACCTGGCGATCAACGCCGCGGTGTCGTCCATCGACACGACCACGACGGTTTCCTCGAGCGGGGGCGGCGGCTTCAGCTTCAACGCCTTCAAGCGGCGCGAAGCCGAAACCACGGTCGAAATCCGCGACGGCGAAAGCTTCGCGATCGCGGGCCTCCTGCAGGACGACTTCACCGATATCAACGATCAGGTCCCGTGGCTGGGCGATGTGCCGATCCTCGGCGCGCTCTTCCGCAGCGCCGAATTCCGGCGGTCCCAGACCGAGCTGGTGGTGATCATCACCCCGCACCTCGTGACGCCCGTCAAGGGCGACGTCTTCGCCCTTCCCACCGACCGGGTCCGCCCGCCCACCGAGGCCGAGCTTTTCCTGACCGGCAAGACCGCGCGCAACCATCGCGCGCCGACGGCCGGTCCCGCCGCCGAAGTGGCGCGGCAGGACTTTTCGGGCTCCTACGGCTATGTGATGGAGTGAGATGATGAAACAGGCTCTCGCCTTCGCCTTCGCCGCCGGTGCGGCCGCCCTTTCGGGGTGCAGCAAGGAAACCAACATCGCCCGCGCCTTCTACAGCGAGGCCGGATCGGCGATCGAAAGCAACGACTTCGGCACCTCGGCGAAGGACAACCTCGCGATCCAGTCGGGTGAACGCAGCTACGCCATCGACCTGACCCGCCGCTTCGCGGCAGAGGTTTCGAACACGGTCAATTTCGAGTTCAACAGCGCGGTTCTCGACGGCGAAGCGCAGGCCGCGCTGATGCGCCAGGCCGACTGGATCAGGCAGTTCCCGGAAGTGCGCTTCCGGGTCTACGGTCATACCGACCTCGTCGGGTCCGACGGCTACAACCGCTCGCTCGGCCAGCGCCGCGCCGAGGCGGCGGTGCGCTTCCTCGTCAGCCAGGGCATCGGCCGCTCGCGGCTCGAGGCGGTCGCCTCGTTCGGCGAAACGCAGCCTGTCGTCTACACCCAGGACGCCGAACGGAAGAACCGCCGGACGGTGACGGAAGTGTCGGGCTTCGTGCAGACGAGCAAGCTCGTGATGTCCGGTAAGTACGCGCAGATCATCTGGCGCGAATACGTCAACAGCGCCATCCCGCCGCACCAGCAGGAAGCGGCCAGCGGCGGCGGCCCGACGGGCGGCGGCGCCACCGGCGGCGGCGGCTGACCGCCCACATTTTCCGGCGTTTTCGATCAGGGGCGGCCTTTGGGGAACAAAGGCCGCCCTTAGCTATGGATCGTCCCAACAAACCGCATAATTTCGAAACTTTGGCCCCAATGTTGCCAACTTTCTCTTCGAGGGTCCGTCCCATGGGACAAGTGTGCGAGCGCAGGAATCGCACGGGTGTTTGGTGATTTCCGGGGCCTGGCCGTTGGACGCGGGAAACGCGGACCGGCCTGACCCGCACCGGGGCGAAAAGGACGTGACGGAATGAGCAGTGTGGCAGTGTTGCAACCCGAGCCGGCGCCGATTGTCGCCTGCACCGTGTCGCGCGACGTGTCGAACTTCGACCTTCTGATCGAAGACATGGAAGCCGAACTCGGCGAGAGCTGGGGCGACCTCACGTTCGACGACGCGACGCTTTTCCTCAACCAGCCCGACGCGCGTTCGCTGGAATTCGTGGCGGTTGCCGTCGATGCCGAGGACGAGGCGAACCTGTCGCGCATCTCGGGCATCATCACCACGGCCAAGGAAAAGGGCATCAAGATCATCCTGATCGCCGATCAGGTCAGCCCCATTTCGCTGCACCATCTTCTCAAGCTCGGCGCCGACGACTTCGTGCCCTACCCGCTGCCGGAACGCGCGCTGCATGACGCGATCGAACGGCTGCACAAGGCCGAAGCCGCGGCGGCGGCCGTGCAATACGCCGAACCCGCCGTGCCGACCCCGACCTTCAAGCCCAAGGGCGACCGCGACGGGGTGATCCTGCCGGTGCACGGGATGGCGGGCGGAACCGGCGCCACGACCTTCGCCGTGAACCTCGCCTGGGAACTCGCCAACGTGCAGAAGGACGCCCCGCGCGTCTGCCTGCTGGACCTGAACTTCCAGTACGGCTCGGTTTCGACCTATCTCGATCTGCCCCGGCGCGAGGCGGTCTACGAGATGCTGTCGGACACCGCCTCGATGGACAGCACCAGCTTCCTGCAGGCGCTCCTGACCTTCAACGACCGGCTTCACGTGATGACGGCGCCGTCCGAGATGCTGCCGCTCGACATCGTCAACTCCGAAGACATCAACCGCGTGCTCGATGTGGCGCGGGCGAACTTCGACTTCGTCGTGATCGACATGCCCTCGACCGTGGTCCAGTGGACCGAAGCCGTCCTTCACAAGGCGCATGTCTACTTCTCGATGATCGAACTCGACATGCGCTCGGCCCAGAACACGCTCCGGATGATCCGCGCGCTGAAGGCCGAGGACCTGCCGTTCGAGAAACTGCGCTACGTGCTGAACCGCTCGCCCCGCTTCACCGACCTTTCCGGCAAGAGCCGCGTCAAGCGGCTTGCCGAAAGCCTCGACATCACCATCGAACTGCAGCTTTCCGACGGCGGCCGGCAGGTCACCCAGTCGAACGACCACGGCCTGCCGCTGGCCGAGACGGCCGGCAAGAACCCGCTCCGCAGGGAAATCGCCAAGCTCGCGAAGTCGCTCTTCGAACTCAGCAAGTCCGTCGAAACCGCCAAGGCCTAGGGGGCGTCTCGCGATGTTCAACCGCTTCAAGAGACCCGGTGGCGATCAACCGGCGCCCGCCCGGGCCCAGACCTCGCCCGTCAGGGCCTCGGTCGAGCCGGCGAAACCGTCCGCCAGCGTGCCCGCGCCCGCCGGCAAGCCCGGCTTCGCCATCCGGCGCCCGAACCAGGGCAACGCCGCCCCGTCGCCCGTCGTGGTCGCCGCCGACAAGGAAAAGAAGCGCAAGGAAAAGCTGATGGAGCTCAAGGTCGAGCTCCACAAGCGGCTTCTGGACAACCTCAACCTTTCGGCGCTGGAAAACGCCACCGAATCCGACCTCCGGCAGGAAATCGTCTCGATCTCGACCGAGGCGCTCGACGAATTGAGCGTCATCCTGAACAAGGAAGAACGCGGCTCGCTTTTCCAGGACCTTTACGATGAGGTGATGGGCCTCGGCCCGCTGGAACCGCTCCTGAAAGACGACACCGTCAACGACATCCTCGTCAACGGCCCGCAGCAGATCTTCGTCGAGCGCGGCGGCAAACTCACGCTGACCGACATCACCTTCAAGGACGAACGCCACCTGCTCAGGATCATCGACAAGATCGTCTCGGCGGTGGGCCGGCGCGTCGATGAATCGAACCCCTATTGCGACGCGCGCCTTGCCGACGGGTCGCGCTTCAACTGCATGGTGCCGCCGGTCGCGGTCGACGGTTCGCTCGTCTCGATCCGGAAGTTCAAGAAGGACAAGCTCGCAATCGACGACCTCGTCCGCTTCGGCGCCTTCACCGAGGAAATGGCCGCCTACCTGCAGGCCGCCGTGGCGACCCGGCTGAACGTCATCGTCTCGGGCGGTACGGGTTCGGGCAAGACCACCACGCTGAACGCGCTTTCGTCCTTCATCGACAACGCCGAGCGCATCCTTACGATCGAAGACACCGCCGAACTTCAGCTCCAGCAGGTCCACGTGGGCCGGATGGAAAGCCGCCCGCCGAACGTCGAAGGCAAGGGCGCGGTCACCCAGCGCGACTGCCTCAGGAACGCGCTGCGGATGCGCCCCGACCGTATCATCGTCGGCGAAACCCGCGGCGAGGAAGTCATCGACATGCTCCAGGCCATGAACACCGGCCATGACGGGTCGATGACCACGATCCACGCCAACAGCGCCCGCGACGGCGTCAGCCGGTTGGAAAACATGATCGCGATGGCCGGAATCGAAATGCCGATCAAGGCCGTCCGCAGCCAGATCGCCTCGGCCGTCAACCTGATCGTGCAAGCCAGCCGCCTTCAGGACGGCTCGCGCCGGATGGTGTCGATCACCGAACTGACCGGCATGGAAGGCGACGTGATCTCGATGCAGGAAATCTTCCGTTACGAACGCCTGGGCCTTGCCCCCGACGGCAAGATCATCGGCCGCTTCACCGCGACCGGCGTGCGTTCGCACTACGCCGACCGGTTCCGGCAGTGGGGCTACGACCTGCCGGCCTCGATCTATGAACCCATCGCGGCGGAGTAGCGGACATGATCATCAGCCCGACCCCGATCATCTACGGCCTGATCTTCATCGCGGTTCTTCTGCTTGTCGAAGGCCTTTACCTGGTGGTCTTCGGCAAGTCGATTTCGCTCAACAGCAAGGTCAACCGCCGGCTCGAGCTTCTGGAAAAGGGCGGCCAGCGCGAACAGGTTCTGGAACAGCTCCGCAAGGAAGCCAGCCAGCACCTCAAGGCGCGGGGCATTCCGCTGTACTCGGTTCTCGCGACCAAGGCGCAGAAGGCCAACATTGCATTTTCTCCAAGGGCGCTGATCGGGATCATGGTCCTCCTGTCCGGGGTCGCTTTCGTCGGCCTGAAGATCGGCACCCAGGCCGGCACCGGCGTGCAGATCGCCTTGGCGATCGTGATGGGCGTGAGCGCGGTCTACTTCTGGGTCTCGAGCAAGGCCAAGAAACGCATGAGCCTGGTCGAGGAACAGCTTCCCGACGCGGTCGAACTGATGGTCCGTTCGCTTCGCGTCGGTCATCCGTTCTCGTCCGCGATCCAGATCGTCGCGAAAGAGGTGGCCGACCCGCTCGGAACCGAATTCGGCATGATCGCCGACGAATCCGCCTATGGCCGGGAAGTCAGCGAGTCGCTGAAGGACCTGGCCGAACGGATGGACATGCAGGACCTCCGCTTCCTCGCCGTCGCGGTCACCATCCAGCAGCAATCGGGCGGCAACCTGGCCGAAATCCTCGACGGCCTCGCCAAGGTCATCCGCGCGCGGTTCCGGCTGTTCCGCCGGGTCAAGGCGATCACCGCCGAAGCCAAATGGTCGGGAATGTTCCTGTCGCTGTTCCCGGTCGGCGTGCTGGTGACCATCCAGGTCCTGAAGCCCGACTACTTCGACACGGTCAAGGACACACCGGCCTTCGTCCCCGCCGCACTCGTTGTCGCCGCCTTCCTTGGCGTCAACGTGCTGTTCATGCGGATGATGGTCAACATCAAGGTCTGACGGGGGCGCGACATGGAAGTCCTGAGCCACATCAACCAGCTTCTGACCGACCGGCTCGGCCCGCTCGGCCCGCTGATCGCCGTCGGTTTCCTCGGCCTTCTGCTGGTGCTGGTCACTCTGCCCTCGATGCTGCGCAAGCGGCCCGATCCGCTGGCAAAGCTGCGCGATGCCTCCAAACCCGCCGCCGCCGTCCGCGCGCCCACCAAGAAAGCGCTCCGCATGGGGCGCGGCACCGACAAGCTCGACAAGTTCGCGGGCTTCCTCGAGCCGAAGTCCGAAGAAGAGATGAGCACGGCGCGGCTGAAGATGACGCGCGCCGGCTATCGGTCGAAGAACGCGGTCCGCACCTTCCACGCCATCCAGTTTTCGCTCGGCATCTTCTTCCTGATCCTCGGCGTCATCTACGCCATCGTCTCGACCGCCGTCGGCTCAGAGATCTCGACCACCACCATCCTGCTCGCCGTCCTGCTGCCCGGCGCCGTCGGCTACTACCTTCCGCGCTACTGGATCGACCGCCGCGTGCAGACAAGGCAGGAGCAGATCCAGAACGGCTTCCCGGACTCGCTCGACATGCTTCTCGTCTGCGTCGAAGCCGGCCAGTCGCTCGACCAGGGCATCATCCGGGTTTCCAAGGAACTCGCCGCCGGCTACCCCGCGTTGGCCGAAGAGTTCGAGATGGTCGCGCACGAGGTGAAGGCCGGGAAGGACAAGACCAGCGTGCTCCGCAGCTTCGCCGAGCGCGCGGGGGTGCCGGACGTGTCGTCCTTCGTCACCGTGATGATCCAGAGCCAGACCTTCGGCACCTCGATCGCCGAAGCGCTGCGCGTCTACGCCGCCGAAATGCGCGACAAGCGGGTGATGCGGGCCGAAGAGAAGGCCAACAAGCTGCCCACCAAGATGACGCTCGGCACGATGATGTTCACGGTGCCGCCGCTGCTGATCATCCTTGTGGGTCCGTCGGTCTACGATATGATGAAGATGTTCCAGACCTTCACCCTATGATCCCATGCGCCGGCCAAGGCCGACACCCCTGATCCTTTCCCTCGCGCTGGCCGCCTGCACCCAGACAGGCGGCCTTCTGCCGTCAGGCAAGCCGCAGTCCCCCTTCGCGCCGACCGGTGCCTATGACCTGGCCGAGGCGACCGACGGGCTGACCGTCGGGCACCGCCTGATGGCCGCGGGGGAATACGACCTGGCGCTCAAGGCCTATTACCGGGCTGCGGCCGAACAGGGCGCGACGGTCGACGTGCTTTCCGCCATCGGGTCGGCCGACCTGCACCTCGGCCGCCTCGGCCAGGCCGAACAGATGCTCCGCCGGGCGGTCGAAAAGGACGCGACCTTCGTTCCCGCCTGGAACAACCTCGGCGTCGTGCTGATGGAAAAGGGCGAATACCCGGAAGCCAGCCGCGTGTTCCGCACCGCCTTCGCGCTTGACAGTGGCCGAACGGACTCCATCCGCAAAAATCTTCGCCTGGCGCTCGCCAAGACCGAGAACCCTGCGTATGATCCGGGGAAAGAATACAATTTCACGCTGGTGAGGCGCGGCACAGGCGAATACCTGCTCCTCTCCAAGCACTGAGGCAACGAGCAGAAAAGGACGCAGGAACATGCGCCACGTGGCTATTGTTTCGCTGTGCGCGATCGCCGCAGCGAGTGTTTCGGGCTGTCAGAAGGCCGGTGACAACAACGTCGAACGGGCGCTCGAAAGCGTGAACGTCATCGACCAGTCGAACCTGAACGACATCATGCTGACGGTCGGCGACCCGGACGAGGCGGTCACCTACTTCCAGCGCGCGGTGCGCGAAAAGCCCGACCGTATCGACCTCAAGCGCGGCCTCGCCAAGTCGCTCATCCGTGCCAACAAGCCCACCGAAGCGGCGATCGTCCTGACCGACATCATCGCGGGTCCAGGGGCAGATAACGATGACCGCGTGTTCCTGGCCGACGCCTATATCCGCGCCAACGACTGGAAGAAGGCGGAAGCGGTCCTGAACACCATCCCGCCGACGCACGAAACCTTCCTGCGCTACAAGCTTGAAGCGATGGTCGCGGACGCGGGCCAGAGATGGTCCAAGGCCGACAGCTTCTACGAAACCGCCGTCGGTCTGACGCAAACCCCGGCGGCCGTGCTGAACAACTGGGGCTATTCCAAGCTGACCCGCGGCGACTACCCGGGGGCCGAAAAGCTCTTCACGCAGGCGCTGAGCTACGACGACAAGCTCTTCACCGCCAAGAACAACCTCGTCCTCGCCCGAGCCGCGCAGCGCAAGTACGATCTGCCGCTGATCCAGCTGACGCAGCTCGAAAAGGCCGAGCTTCTTTACACGGCCGCGCTCGCCGCGATCAAGC
Organism: Paracoccaceae bacterium; assembly: GCA_046155885.1. Lineage (GTDB taxonomy): Bacteria > Pseudomonadota > Alphaproteobacteria > Rhodobacterales > Rhodobacteraceae > JAOADN01. Next base: position 21,486 of record JBJXFU010000068.1, on the reverse strand, counting down.
AGGGCGACGTGGCCACCGGCCGGGCGCTGCTGCAGGAAGCCATCGACACCCATCCGCAGCACTTCGAGGAAGCCGCCCGGGCGCTCGGGACGCTGGACGCCAACGTCAACCTCTGACCCGCGATGCTGGATCTGACACCCCCGCAGGCCTACACCGTCCTGCTTGTCCTCGCCGCGCCGATCGGGCTCTGGGTCGCCTGGTCCGACATGAAGACCATGCGCATCCCGAACAGCGCCGTCTGCGCGTTGGTTGGGGTGTTTGCGGTGGCCGGTTTCCTGGTGATCCCCTTCGAATTCTGGATCTGGCGCTGGGCAAGCCTTGCGGGGGTGCTGGCGGTCGGGTTCCTGCTGAACGCTTTCTTCGGTGTCGGCGCGGGCGACGCCAAGTTCGCCGCCGCCGCCGCGCCCTTCGTGGCACAGAACCTGGCGGAAACGCAGCTCGTCCTGATGCTCTTCGCCGCCTGGCTCCTGCTGGCCTTCGCGGGGCATCGCCTCGCCCGCGCCATCCCGGCGGTCCGGCGCGCTGCTTCCGACTGGAAATCCTGGACCAGCGCGAAGTTCCCGATGGGCCTCGCCCTGGTCGGCACGCTTCTGAGCTACCTCGCGATCAAGGCCGCCGGGCTTCTCTGACCGGCGCGGACGTCACACCCGCTTCGCCGTGATCAGCACGTAAAGCGGCGTCCGCCGGACCATCTCGACCTTCCAGCCCGGTCCCGCCAGTTCCTCCAGCATCCCGGCCCGGATCTGCTCGGCCATCGGGCAGATCGGCACCACGATGTAATCCGCGTTCTCCGCCCCCGACAGCCCGCCGTAATACCAGGGCGCCGCCCCCTTCACCGTCTTGAAGTCGCCGAAGGCCCAGTAAAGCGAAAAAAGGTCGGTCCCCATGACATGGCTGCCGCCATAGCCCGCCGCCTCCAGGTCCTTCGCCACCGTCTCGAACCAGGCGTTCATGCCCGAGGAAAGCGTACATTCCGGCAGCGTCTCGCCCAAAAGCTTCGCCGCATACTTCCGCTCGCCCTTGCTCCGATAGCTCTCGAAGGCCGATCCCGGCAGGTCGGCGGCCACCGTCTCGTCCACCCGGTAAAGCCGCGATTCGATGGTCAGCAGGTCGTCGCCCCGCCCCGGCAGCAGCGGCACCCGGTCCTTTTCCTCTGTCGCGAGGTGCCGGAACGGGCTGTAAAGCAGGTTCACCGCCGAAGGCAGCCCAAAGGCCAGAGCCAGGATGCCGACGATCCGAAGCGCCTCGCGCATGTCCCAGCCGCGGGCGTTCACGGTGCCCGGTTCCGGCCGCAGGCAGAAGGCGAAGATCGCCAGCAGCAGAAGCCACTGCGGATCGTTGCCGAAGTTCTGGTAGGTGACGAAGAAGAAGCCGGGCATCAGGAACAGAAGCGCCATGCCCTCGACCATCCGCCCCGACTGCCGCAGAAGGATGACGCAGGCCACCAGCGCCAGGCTCGCCCCCATATAGGGCGGGGCGGCGATCACCACCGCCAGCGGCTCGCCCGGCGCGGCACGGATGTCGGATGCCGAAACGGTGCGCAGATCGCCCAGATAGGCCAGCCAGAACTCCACCCCCGCCATCGCGGTCACGGCACCGGCCACCGCCAGCCCCGCGACCCCGGCCGCAGCGATCGTCGCCCACTGCCGTCGCGCCAGAAGGGCGATCAGCACGGCCGGCGCGAAGGATACGAAATAGGTCACCTTCGTCAGCACCAGAAGCGCCAGCCCAAGCCCGATCAACGCCCCGTCCAGCGCCGGACGCGGCGCGCGGAGCGGCGCCAGCACCGCGAGCGGGATGACGATATAGGCCACCGCCCAGGCCCAGCGGTTGTAATGCATCGAAATCGACACCGCCCGCTCGGCCTCGCCATGCACCAGCGCCAGGCAGAAAATCATCACGTAGGCGCCATAGAATAACTGCCACCACCCCGTCAGCCGGCTCGTCGCCACCCGCATCGCGGGCAGCAGCAGCACCGCCGCGACCAGGATCTGCGACCAGAAGATCGCGTGCCCGATCCCGAGCCCCTGCTTGACGAAGAGCGCGATGGGCGCAAGCGCCATGACCCCGATCGGCGTCATGAAATCCAAATGCGGCCACTGCCCCCCGGCCATCCGCATCACCAGCTCGGCCAGGTGCAGCGTGTCGCCTTCATGCTTGCCCAGATAGAAGGCGCCCTTCAGGAACGGCAGCGCCCCGAGCACCGCGACAAGCGCCGCGAGGACCAGAAAAAGCGTTCCCGACCGAAGCCCGGAAGTCGCCCCATCTTGCGATTTTGTCACCATTCTTTGGCCACATTACCCATGCATTTTTTTCCGCGACGGCCCCGGAACGGAAACATTCGTCGCCCTGGGCGCAAGAAACGCGACAAACCGGAACAAAATTGCGGGCAGAAAAAGGAATTCTGAGATGAACATGCAGGTCTCGAACGTCGTGGCGCCAACCCCGCCCAGGACGCTCGACGAAACCGGCCTCGGCATGGTGACGCTTCGCGACATCCTGCTCAAGACGATGTTCCGCATGAACCTCGAACTCTGCTCGGAAATCTCCCGGCAGATCGCGCTGCCGATTCCGCTGACCCAGGAACTGATCGACATCTGCCGCACCCAGCGGCTGGTCGAATCGACCGGCACCCTGCACGCCAACTCGGGCAACGAGATGGGCTACCGTCTGGCCGACGCCGGCAAGGCGCGCGCCCTCGACGCGCTCAGCCAGTCGGAATACTACGGTTCCGTGCCGGTGCCGCTTGCGCACTACAAGGACCAGGTGAAACGCCAGTCCATCCGCAACGTCCAGATGACGCGCGAACAGCTGACCCGCGCGATGGGCCACCTGATCCTGCCGGGCGAACTTCTGGACCATCTCGGCCCCGCCGTCGGCTCGGGCCGGTCGATCCTGATGTACGGCCCCCCCGGCAACGGCAAGTCGTCGATCTCGAACGGCATCCGCGATGCCTATGGCGACAAGATCTACGTCCCCCGCGCCATCGAATACGCAGGCCAGGTGATCACCGTCTACGACCCGATCGTGCATTCCGCCGCCGAGGCCAGCGTCGACGATCCGAACGCGCTCCGCCGCAGCTCGAACCGCTTCGACAACCGCTACGTGCTCTGCGAACGCCCGACCGTCATCACCGGCGGCGAACTGGCGCTCGACATGCTCGACCTCACCTACAACCCCACGGCGCGGACCTATTCGGCCTCGCTGCAACTGAAGGCCACCGGCGGCGTCTTCATCATCGACGACCTCGGCCGTCAGCAGGAGCCGCCGCAGAAAATCGTCAACCGCTGGATCGTGCCGCTGGAGGAAGGCAAGGACATCCTCGCCCTGCAATCGGGCGAGAAGTTCGAGGTGCCCTTCGACACGCTGGTGATCTTCTCGACCAACTTCCACCCCAACGAAATCTTCGACAAGGCGGCGCTGCGCCGGATCTTCTTCAAGATCAAGATCGACGGGCCGAACCAGGAGAACTTCCTGAAAATCTTCGCGATGGTGGCCAAGAAAAAGAAGATGCCGCTGGACGAAAAGACCCTGATCCACCTTCTGAAGCAGAAGTACCCGACCATCCAGAACGTCTACGCGAACTACCAGCCGGTCTTCCTGATCGACCAGATGATCGCCATCTGCAATTTCGAGGGCATCCCCTACCAGATGAGCCCCGAACTGATCGACCGCGCCTGGGCCAACATGTTCGTACAGGATGAACGCATCGTGCACTGACGGCCCAAGGGGCAGGAATTTCACGAAATTCCTGCCCTGCCGAGGGAAATTCTTCGTGAAGAATTTCCCTTCACCGCCACGCGCGCGCTAGCCTGCGGTTTGCTTTTTTCCTGATCCGCCTTCATCCGCCCTCCCTTGCCCGGAACAGCCGCGAAGCGGCCCGGGCGGTGCCCGACCGCCCCTACATTGCGTTTGGGGGCGGGCGCCTCCGCAACGCCGGTCTGCGAGAAGAACGGCAGGGTTGGAGCCACCATAAGCCGCGGACCAACGCTGTCGGTGCGCCCCCCCGCGGTCGGGCGCCGCCCTCCGTTGTGCCGGGACAGGAAAGAAGCGATTCAGGTCGGCCGCAAAACGCTGTAGCCTTTCGCCATGCGCGCGCTTCCCCCCCGCATCGCCGACTGGTTCGCCACCCGCGGCTGGACACTCCACCCCCACCAGCAGGCCATGCTCGATCGCGCGGCCGAGCCCGCGCTCCTCCTCGTCGCGCCCACCGGCGGCGGCAAGACGCTGGCGGGCTTTCTGCCGACCCTCGCGGACCTCGCCGGAAACCCCCGCCCCGGCCTCCACACCCTCTACATCTCGCCCCTCAAGGCGCTCGCCGCCGACATCCGCCGCAACCTCACCCGCCCCGTCACCGACATGGCGCTGCCCATCCGTATCGAGGATCGCACCGGCGACACCCCCCAGTCCCAGCGCCAGCGCCAGCGCGCCGACCCGCCGCATATCCTGCTGACCACGCCGGAAAGCCTGGCGCTGCTTCTGTCCTACGAAGACGCGCCCCGCATCTTCGCGGGCCTCACCCGCGTCGTGGTCGATGAAATCCACGCGCTGGCCGAATCGAAGCGCGGCGACCAGCTCATGCTGCTTCTCGCCCGCCTCAACCGCCTCGTCCCCGGCCTGCGCCGCGTCGGCCTATCGGCCACCGTCGAAGACCCCCCCGCCATCGCCCGCTTCCTTTCCCGCCACCCCGACCCCTGCGGCATCCTCCACGCCGATCCCGGCCCCGACCCCGACATCGCCATGCTCGCCACCGATACCCCGCCCCCCTGGGCCGGCGGCGGCGGGCGCCACGCTATCCCCGAAGTCCTCGCCGAAATCCGCCGCCACCGCATCACGCTCGTCTTCCACAACACCCGCGCCCAGGCCGAGCTCTTCTTCCGAGACCTCTGGCTCGCCAACGACGAAGGCCTGCCCATCGCTATCCACCACGGCAGCCTCGCCCGCGAACAGCGCCAGCGGGTCGAAGCGGCAATGGCCGAAGGCGCGCTGCGCGCCGTGGTCTGCACCGGCTCGCTCGACCTCGGCATCGACTGGGGCGATGTGGATCTGGTCATCCAGGTCGGCGCGCCGAAGAACGTCAAGCGCCTCGTGCAGCGGATCGGGCGGGCCAACCACCGCTACAACGCACCCTCGAAGGCCCTGATCGTCCCTGCCAACCGCTTCGAGGTGGTGGAATGCCAGGCCGCGCTCGATGCCGTCCGCGAACATGACCTCGACGGCGATCCCAGGGGCCCGGGGCCGCGCGACGTGCTCTGCCAGCACATCCTGATCGCCGCCTGCGCCGGTCCCTTCGCCGCAGACGACCTCTATGCCGAAGTCACCTCCGCCGGCCCCTACGCCGCGCTGACCCGCCCCGACTTCGACGCCTGCCTCGATTTCGTCGCCACCGGCGGCTACGCGCTCAGGGCCTATGACCGCTGGCAAAGACTGATGCTCCGCGACGGGCGCTGGGCCCTCCGGGACCCCCGCGCCACCCGCCAGATCCGCATGAACCTCGGCACCATCACCGCCTCGGAACTGCTCAAGGTCCGCCTCGGCCGCAACGGCGGCGGCCCGCTTCTGGGCGAGGTGGAAGAGGATTTCGCCGCCACCCTTTCCCCCGGCGACACCTTCCTGATCGGCGGCGAGGTGGTGCGCTACGAAGGCCTGAACGAGCTGACGCTGGAAGTCAGCCGCGACAAGGGCCGCGAACCGAAGATCGCGGTCTTCGGCGGCACCAAGTTCGCCACCTCGACGCAGCTTTCCGACCGCATCCTCGCGATGTTCGCGCAAGGCGCCTGGCCCGATCTTCCCGCCCACACCGCCCGCTGGCTTTCCCTTCAGGCCGAGGTGTCGCGCCTGCCTGAAGCCGGGCGCCTTCTCTGCGAAAGCTTCCGTGCCGAGGGGCGCGAACACCTCTGCGTCTACGGCTTTGCGGGGCGGAACGCGCAGCAGACGCTCGGCCTTCTGACCACCAAACGGATGGAGGAAGACGGCCTGCACCCCCTCGGCTTCGTCGCCACCGATTACGCCACGCTGATCTGGGGTCTCGACCCGGTGACCGACGCCGCGCCGCTCTTCGACCGGACGGCGCTGCGCGAGGGGCTGGAAACCTGGCTCGCCGGCAACGCCGTGATGAAGCGCACCTTCCGCAACGTCGCGCTGATCGCCGGCCTGATCGAACGCAACCTCCCCGGCAGGCGCAAGTCCGGCCGCCAGGCCACCTTTTCCACCGACATCCTTTACGACACGCTGCGCCGCTACGACCCCGGCCACCTCCTGCTCCGCGTCACCCGCGAAGAGGCGATGCGCGGACTGGTCGATTTCGGCCGGATCGAGGCGATGCTCGACCGCGTGGACGGCCGCATCGACACGATCCGCCTCGACCGCGTGCCGCCGCTTGCCGCACCCCTGATGCTCGAACACGGCCGCGTGCCGGTCGACGGCGCCGCGCGCGAACGCCTCCTCGCCGAACGCGCCGCCGCGCTGATGGCCGAGGCGGGACTGGCCTGAGGCGCGCCGGGCTTCGAAGCTGTCTGACGCCGGCAGTAGTGCCGCGTGATCCGCTTGCCGCAAGGCTTCGGCAGGGGGGGCGCCCTGCCGATTCGAAGTTGGAGACGGATGAGCCAGAAGGGAATCGCACCTGCCCCGATGGGAGGGCCCATCGGCCCTCCCACGTCACCCCGGTCCCACTTGCCACCCGGTCGCCCAAAGCGACCGGGTATCGCCCGCCCGCCTGCGGCCGGGCGATCCCCTCTGCCGGTGCGCGCGGAGAGGGCCGGGTGGCACCCGGTCCGCATGAACGGGGGTGAACGTCCACCGGAGGTTCCCCTGTTCCCGCTCAGCCCGGCGCCGCTTCCGGCAAGGCTCATCGCGCCGCAATGGTTAACCCGCCAAATCCCATACGATCGTATGGCATTTTGCTGGCATATTGCTGGCAGGTTGCTGGCACCCTGCGAACGCTGCCGCAGGAAATGGTTACCGCAGCGCCCGCAAGGGCTTACGGCCGGATCGCCAGCGCATGCCCCGGCCTTCCGCTGCTCCCCCATCCGCAACCGGATTCACCCCGCCCCAACACCCGGGGGCTTGCGCGAAACCGGTCCGCAGGGCAGCAACCAGGCATGAACGGCTACCGCTTCACCCTCTCCGGCGCCGCCCTGACCGCGCTACCCTCGGGCGCCCTCTGGTGGCAGGGCGAGGGGCTACTGGCGGTCTCCGACCTGCACCTCGGGCGCTCCGGCCGCATCGCCCGCCTCGGCGGCACCCTGATCCCGCCCTACGAGGCCGACGACACCCTCACCCGCCTCGACGACGACATCGCGCGGACCGGCGCGCGCACCGTCCTGTGCCTCGGCGACAGCTTCGACGACATGGCGGCGGCCGATGAGGGCGGGGCGGCGGCGGACCGGCTGGCGCGGCTGATGGCCGGGCGGCGCTGGATCTGGATCGCCGGCAACCACGATCCGGGGCCGATCACGGTCGGCGGCGAACACCGGGCGGCCTTCCGCCTCGGCCCGCTGACCTTCCGCCATATCACCGAACCGGGGGAAACCGGCGAGGTTTCCGGCCACTACCACCCGAAAGCCCGCATCGCCGGCCAGTCGCGCCGCTGCTTCATCTTCGATGCCGAACGGTTGATCCTGCCGGCCTTTGGCGCCTATACTGGCGGGCTGTCCGCCCGCGATCCGGCCCTCTCGCGGCTGTTCCCGGCCGGAGCGCTGGCGGTACTGACAGGGACCGTCGCGACCGCAGTGCCGCTATTTCGCTGAAGCAGGCCGCGCTGCTCCACCGCGGGCAGGTAGTTCCGGCTGACCGGCACTTTCGAGCCGTCGCTCAGGATCAGGAACCGCCGGTCCGCCGCCGCCTCGGAGCCCCGTACCGCGTTCGCCGCGACCCAGTGCGACCGGTGAACCTGCAGGCCGTCGACCCCCTCGATTTCCCGCATCGCGTCGGAAAGCCGCAGCAGAACCGCCGCCTGCCCCTTGTCGGTGACGATGTCCACATAGTGGTCGCGCCCCGATACCCGTATCAGCGTGCCCCTGAGAGATGGGGCGAGCCGGAGCAGAAGCCGCGGCACGATCTCGAGCGGGCCCGCCTTCCCGACCGACTCGGCGCGCAGTTCCCGGCTCAGCGTCCAGCGCGCGGCCGCGGCCGCATACCCCATGACGAGAATGAGGAAAGCGAGCTCCGAGGTCGGCGGAACAAGGCTGGGGGGAAAGTGGGTGACACGAGGCGCGAGCCCGGCCAAGGGCACTGGAAGCGCCAGCGCCGAAACGAAAATGGCTATCCCGACCGCCGACCAGTAGCTGGCCTGCGGCAGCAGATGCTGAACCACCGCGCGCAATGCCACGCCCCAGATCATCGCGACCCCGACCAGCGTCGCGAAACAGATCAGCCGCCCGAAGAATCCGCAGTTCAAGTAGGTGCCGAACGGTCCCGACACCGCCAGCGCAAGGCTCAGTCCCAGCCAAGAGACATAAGGCACCGGAGAGCCGAACGCCCGAACCAACCTGGTTCCCAGACCCGTCATCATCCACCTTGCGGCGCCGCGTTTTCCGCCCGCCCCGGCCCCGATCCCTTGCGTGGATAGAAACCGGTGCAATATCAAGTTCTTGGTACTCTCTCACGGGCCGCGCATCAACCCACATGTTTGGGGATGATGCGAAACAATCCGTCAACCGGGGGATTCCTGACCCTCAGACGGTCAGCCCTTCCGGCTCCGGCAGGCCGCGCGCGCGGCAGGCGGCGGTCAGCGTATTGGCCAGCAGGCAGGCGATCGTCATCGGCCCGACCCCCCCCGGCACCGGCGTGATCGCCCCCGCCACGGCGCTGGCCGAGGCGAAATCGACATCGCCCACGATCTTCGTCCTGCCGTCCCGTTCCACCCGGTTGATGCCGACGTCGATCACCGTCGCCCCCGGCTTCACCCAGTCGCCCCGGATCATCTCCGGCCGCCCGACGGCGCCCACCAGGATATCCGCCCGGCGGCAGACCTCGGGCAGATCGCGCGTCCTGGAATGCGCGACGGTGACGGTGCAGCTGTCGCTCAGGAGAAGCTGCGCCATCGGCTTGCCGACAATGTTCGACCGCCCCACCACAACCGCATTCATCCCGGCCAGCGACCCGTGCAGGTCGCGCAGCAGCATCAGGCAGCCCAAGGGCGTGCAGGGCACCATCGACTTCTGCCCCGTCGCCAAGCGCCCGACGTTCGAGATGTGAAAGCCGTCAACGTCCTTCGCCGGGTCGATCGAGTTGATGACAAGTTCAGAATTCAGATGCGGCGGCAGCGGCAACTGCACAAGTATGCCGTGAACTTCCGGATCGGCGTTCAGCTTCCGGACCAGCGCCAGCAGATCGGCTTCGGATGTCGCGGCGGGCAGCTTGTGTTCGAAACTGGCCATGCCGGCCTCGACCGTCTGCTTGCCCTTGTTCCGCACATAGACTTCCGAAGCCGGGTCCTCGCCCACCAGCACCACGGCAAGGCCCGGAGCGAAGCCATGCGCGCGCCTCAGCTCCGCCACATGCCCCGCGACCTTCGCGCGCACATCCGCCGCGAAGGCCTTGCCGTCGATGATCCTTGCCGTCATTCCCGATGGTCCTTCCTCAGATTATCCGGGCCCAGCGCCGCCTCTTCCCGCGCGATCGACCAGTCGATCAGCCGCCGCCAGAGCTTTTCGACCAGATCCGGCGGGATGTTGTGCGCCTGCGCATGGCGTCGCACGTTCGTAACCACTTCCTCCACCCGCGCCTCGATCCGCGCCGGCAGGTCGAGCCCCGACTTCAGCTCGACCGCACGGTCGATATAGCAGGCCCGCTCGGCGAAAAGCCGCACCAAAGCCTCGTCCACCCGGTCGATCTCGGCCCGCAGCTCGGCCATCGTGGTGCAGTCTCTCGGTGCCTTCATGCCCCGGGCTCCCATGAAAAACGCCGCCTCATTACCGCGGCGGCACCCTCCCGGCAACGCGGCCTTGCCTCAGAACAGCCCCTCGACATCGCCCGCCGCGTTCAGCCGGATCACCTCGGCCGAGGGCACCCGGGGCAGGCCCGGCATGGTCATGATCTCGCCGCAGATGACCACCACGAACCCCGCCCCGGCCGACAGCCGCACCTCGCGTACCGGCACCGAATGACCGGTGGGCGCGCCGCGCAGGTTGGGGTCGGTCGAGAAGGAATACTGCGTCTTGGCCATGCAGATCGGCAGATGCCCGTAGCCCGCCGTCTCCCACGCCTTCAGCTGGTCGCGTACCGACTTGTCGGCGATCACCTCGTCGGCATGGTAGATGCGCTTGGCGATGGTCTCGATCTTCTGGAAAAGCCCCATCTCGTCGGGATAGAGCGGCGCGAAGTTCGCGCTGCCGCTTTCGGCCAAAGCCACCACCTTGCGCGCCAGGTCCTCGATCCCTGCCGATCCGTGCGCCCAGTGCTTGCAGAGGATCGCCTCGGCCCCCTGGCCAGCCACATAGTCCTTCACCGCCCGCACCTCGGCCTCGGTGTCGCTGAAGAAGTGGTTGATCGCCACCACCACCGGCACCCCGAAGCCCTTCACGTTGCCGATGTGCCGGCCGAGGTTCGGGCAGCCCTTCCGAACCGCCTCGACATTCTCCGCACCGAGGTCCGCCTTCGCGACCCCGCCGTTCATCTTCATCGCCCGCACCGTCGCCACGATCACCGCCGCGGCGGGCTTCAGCCCGGCCTTGCGGCACTTGATGTCAAAGAACTTCTCCGCGCCCAGGTCCGCGCCGAACCCCGCCTCGGTCACCACATACTCGCCCAGCTTCAGCGCCGTCGTGGTGGCGATCACGCTGTTGCAGCCATGCGCGATGTTGGCGAAGGGCCCGCCATGGACGAAGGCGGGGTTGTTCTCCAGCGTCTGCACCAGATTGGGCTGCATCGCGTCCTTCAAGAGCACGGTCATCGCTCCGTCGGCCTTCAGGTCGCGGCAGTACACGGGCGTCTTGTCGCGGCGATAGGCCACCACGATATCGCCCAGCCGCTTCTGCAGGTCCTTCAGGTCCTTCGACAGGCAGAGGATCGCCATCACCTCCGACGCCACCGTGATGTCGAACCCGGTCTGCCGGGGGAAGCCGTTCGCCACGCCGCCGAGCGAAACGACGATGTCGCGCAGCGCCCGGTCGTTCATGTCCATCACCCGGCGCCAGACCACCCGGCGCTCGTCGATGTCCAGCTCGTTGCCCCAGTAGATGTGGTTGTCGATCATCGCGCTCAGCAGGTTGTGGGCCGAGGTGATCGCGTGGAAGTCGCCGGTGAAGTGCAGGTTCATCTCCTCCATCGGCACCACCTGCGCATAGCCGCCGCCCGCCGCCCCGCCCTTCATCCCGAAGTTCGGCCCGAGCGAGGCTTCGCGGATGCACACCACCGCCTTCTTGCCGATCCGGTTCAGCCCGTCGCCCAGGCCCACCGTCGTCGTCGTCTTGCCCTCGCCCGCGGGCGTGGGGTTGATCGCCGTCACCAGGATCAGCTTGCCGTCCGGCCGCCCGGCCAGCGAGGTGATGAAGTCCTGCCCGACCTTGGCCTTGTCATGCCCGTAGGGCAGCAGATGCTCGGCCGGGATGCCCAGCTTCGCGCCGATCTCCATGATCGGCTTCTTCTTCGCCTCGCGCGCGATCTCGATGTCGGTCTTGACGGCCATGTCAGGGGTCTCCCTCGGGGCGCGGCGGCCCGGTTCGTGTTCGTCCCGGTGATACTTGGCCGCGCGGGCCGGGAGGTGACCGTTTCCGACAATTCCCGGTCGGATTCGCCAATCCAACGCAGCGCGCGCGAAGGCCTCAGCCGCGTCCGTCCTCAAGATGCGCCGACAGGGGCGCCCAGACCCGCTGGTCAGGGATATGCAGGCGCACCGCTTCGCCCACCCGAACCGTCCCTTCCCGCTCCACCCAGGCCGTCACGCCCCGCCTGCCCTCGGCGGCGGGCTTGAACTTCGGCCCGTATCCCGGATGGTGCGCCCCGACCGACCGGCCCGCCAGCATGCAGGGCCGGTTCTGCATGTCGATCACCAGCGTCGCGCCGCCCCCGGCCTGCAGCCGCGACGAAGGCGGCAGGTGGCTGAAGTCGGGAATGCCCCGCACCAGCATCGTCGCCCCCACCAGACCCGGATCGAGCGCGGCAAGGCCCATCCGCGCGGCGGTCTCGTCAAGCTCTTCGGCCGACAGGATCGAAAGCTGCCTGACGTTCCTGACCTCCGTGCCTTCCGGATACTGCGCCGTCACCCGGCTGTCCGATGGCCGCGTCAGCCCGCCATGCGCCTCGCCCTCCGGCCCGGCGAAGGTAAGGCGCAGCTCCGTCACTGCGGCCGAGGCCAGCGCCGTGTCGCGGTCCGCGACCCGGCCGAGCCAGACGATGGTGCCGGTGATGGCGGTCGGAAGCAGGGCGGGCATGGCGTCTCCGTCACTCGCGGGCCGGCCGGGGCGAAAGGCCCTCAGCCCGGAACCCTGAGCGTAAAGAAGAGCCGCCGGAAGGGGAAGAGAACCGACCCGTCGCCTTCCTCCGGAAAGGCCGACGCAAGCGCCGCCTCGTAACGGGCGGTGAAGGCCGGGCGTTCCTCGGGGTCCATCCGGTCAAGAAAGGGCCGCATTGCCGTCGCCTCGGTGAAGGCGCGCACGGGGTGTTTGTCCGGCACCGGACCAAGCCGCTGGATGTAGTCCGTCTCCCAGACATCCGGCTCACCCAGTGGCGAAAGCATCCGGTGGCAGTCGGCAGGCGCGGCTACCGGGGGAGCGGCGCTGCCGTCGCCGAACCGGCCGGGGAACATGTCCGCCGCGATGTCGCGCAGGAATCGGTGCGAAGGCGCGCCGTATTGGCGGGGCATCTGCACGGCCAGCCAGCCCCCGGGCGCGATCAGGCCCGCCAGGCGTGGCATCAGCCCGGCATGGTCTGCCAGCCAGTGCAGCGCCGCGTTCGAGAAGATCAGCGCGACGGGCTCGCGCGGCACCCAGGCGGCCGCGTCGCCTGCGTCCAGCCGGTCATAGGTTCCCGCACCTTTCGCCGCCTCCAGCATCGCGGGCGAAGTGTCGATGCCGGTCAGGGCCCCGTCCGGCCACCGCGCCCTCAGCACCGGCCCGACGGCGCCGCTGCCGCAGCCCAGATCGGCGATCCCGCCCCCGGGCAGATCGCCCACCCGCGCCAGGAGGTCCAGCGCCGGCCGCAGCCGCAGGTCGCCGAACCGGCAATAGGCCGCCGGGTCCCAGTCCTGTCCCGCAGCGGTCAAGTCCCCCGCCCCCGCGAACCCGCCATCCCCGCGAAAGCGGCGACCGCCTCCCCCCGCCCGCGCCAAGGTGATCGAGGTGGCAGCCCGTCACGCCGAAGGAGTCGGTTCCAGTCCCCCGCCCTTCGGCGACTTGGGTTTCGCCGTCTTCGGAATCGCCGTCAGCGACGGCAGATTCCCGGACGGCGGCGTCGGGCCGCTTTCGTCGCTGCCGAGCGACTCGCCGGCGACGACCTTGCGGATCTCGTCGCCGGTCAGCGTCTCGTACTCCAGAAGCCCCTTGGCCAGCCGCTCGAACTCCACTGACTTCTCCAGCAGGATTTTCCGCGCCAGCTCATAGCCTTCGTCGATAAGCTGCCTGACCTCTTCCTCGATCAGCTCCTTGGTATGGGCCGAAACCGAAAAGCCGGCGGTCTGGCCGGTATATCCGTCATGCGCCTCCGCATAGTCGACGCTGCCCACCTTGTCCGACATGCCCCAGCGCATCACCATCGCGCGCGCCAGACCCGAGGCCTGCATGATGTCGCCCGCCGGCCCGTTCGATACACCCTCTTCGCCGTACTTGATGATTTCGGCTGCCTTGCCGGCCATGGTCATCGCGATACGCTGCTTGGCCTCGTCCTTGTGCATGTTCAGCCGGTCCATCTCGGGCAGGCTGACCACCATGCCAAGCGCCCCGCCCCGCGGGATGATCGTCGCCTTGTAGACCGGATCGCATTTCGGCATCGCCATGCCGACGATCGCGTGGCCGGCCTCGTGCCAGGCGGTCTTCTCCTTCTGATCGGGGGTCAGCACCATGCTGCGCCGCTCGACCCCCATCATCACCTTGTCCTTGGCGTTCTCGAAATCCTCCATGGTGACGAAACGCCGCCCGTAGCGCGCCGCCATCAGCGCCGCCTCGTTCACCAGGTTCGCCAGATCGGCGCCCGAGAAGCCGGGCGAGCCGCGCGCGATGATCCGCAGGTCCACGTCCGGCCCCAGCGGCACCTTGCGGGCGTGTACCGAAAGGATCTTCTCGCGGCCCCGGATGTCGGGGTTCGGCACATGGATCTGCCGGTCGAAGCGGCCGGGGCGCAGCAGCGCGGGGTCGAGCACGTCGCGGCGGTTGGTGGCGGCGACGATGATGATGCCCTCGTTCGCCTCGAACCCGTCCATCTCGACCAGAAGCTGGTTCAGCGTCTGCTCGCGTTCGTCATTGCCGCCGCCGAAGCCCACGCCGCGGCTGCGCCCAACGGCATCGATCTCGTCGATGAAGACGATGCAGGGGGCGTTCTTCTTGGCCTGCTCGAACATGTCGCGCACCCGGGAAGCGCCGACGCCCACGAACATCTCGACGAAGTCCGAACCCGAAATGGTGAAGAACGGCACCCCCGCCTCGCCCGCGATGGCGCGTGCCAGAAGCGTCTTGCCGGTGCCCGGCGGGCCGACCAGCAGCGCGCCCTTCGGGATCTTGCCGCCAAGGCGGCTGAATTTCTGCGGGTTGCGCAGGAACTCGACGATTTCCTCAAGCTCTTCTTTCGCCTCGTCGATGCCTGCCACGTCGTCGAAGGTCACCCGCCCGTGCTTTTCCGTCAGCAGCTTGGCGCGCGATTTCCCGAACCCCATCGCGCCGCCGCGCCCGCCGCCCTGCATGCGGTTCATGAAGAAGATCCAGATGCCGATCAGCACCAGGAACGGCAGCCAGAGCGAAATCACCGAGAACAGCCCCGACTGCTGCTGCCGCTCGGCCTTCACCTCGACGCCCTTGGCGATCAGCTTGTCGGTGATCTCCTCTCCCTCGGGCTTGATGGTGACGTATTGCTGGCCGTCGGCGGCGCGCACGATCACCTGCTCGCCGTCAAGGATGACGCTGACCACCTGGCCTTCGTTCACCTGCTTGATGAACTCCGAATAGGTCAGCGTGCGGGAATTCATCGTCGTCTGGCCGCCGCTGAACAGATTGAAGAGCGCCAGCACCAGAAGGAACAGCACGACCCAGAAGGCGATGTTTCTCGCGTTACCCAAGGATTCCTACTCCAAGACCGGCCCGCCGGACGCGCCGCAGGCACTTTCCGCTCAACATAGACATAACCCGCCAAGGTTCAATGTAGGCCCCTCTTTTCAGGCCCGGCGTGGCGGGCGCGCGCCGGCCGGAACGGGGCGGGCCGACCCCTTGAGAGAACGCCCCGCGCCCGGACAAGTTGACGCCCCTGCAATCGCAAGGGGGTGCAGGTGCGCCTTCGTGAGGTTTTCACCTGTGTTGACGGGTCTTTACCCCGTCAAGGTGGGCGATTCCGCCCACCGCGCGCCGTATCCGGAATGCGCGGGCGGCCGCGCCGGGCGTGTGCGTGACCGCCACCGCTGCCCGTCGCGGGATCGGGCGCCCGGCGAAGGTCCGCCGCGCACCAAGACGTGAATTCACCCGTCGCGCGGACCAGGCAGCCAGGCCCTCTCCGGCGCGATCCATGCCCGCCAGCCCTCCCCCATCCCGGCGACCGGCGCGGCGATCAGTCCCCCGCCCCGCCAGACCCCGGGCGTGGCGAGCAGCGACAGGCGCGGCAGCCCGGCCTTCCGCCAGCCCGGGCAATCCGCAAGACCCGCCTCGCCCACCGCCCCGATCCGGTCGCCCGGCTCGAACGGCCCTTCCACCCGCCAGCGTCCATCCCAAAGCGCGCCCGGCACGGCGGACAGCCCCGCCACCGCCGCCGCCTCACGCGTGATCCTGAGTTCGCCCTGCGCGACCGTCATCACCGCGCCATGCAGCGTCCGCCGCCCTTCCCCCAGCACCCCCAACGCCCGCCGCAGCGCCTCTTCCCTCGGGCGGTAAGGCGCGCCCGTCACCCAGCGCAGGCCCTCGGCGACCAGCCTTAGCCGCGTTTCCGCGCGCGCGGAGGACAGCGCCGGCAGACCCACCACCAGATCCCCCGCCTCGATCCGCCCCGCCCGCGCCACCAGATCACGCACTGTGTCGTCCAGCACTTCGCGCGCCCGCGCCATCCAGCCCGCCGTCGCGACCAGACCCTCCGCCGTCAGCCCCAGCGCCGAAAGCGCCGCCAGCGCGCGGCGCGCCTTCACCCGGTCGAAAGCCTCGTCTTCGTTCGTCGGGTCCTCGGACCAGCCCTCGCCCCGCGCCATCAGGAAGTCCCGCAGCGCCGCCCGCGAAACCCCCAAGAGCGGCCGGACGAACGCCACCCCCTCGACCACGCGCCGGGCAGCCATTCCCGACAGCCCGTCCACCCCCGACCCGCGCGCCAGCCGCATCAGCACCGTCTCGGCCTGATCGTTCATCGTATGGCCCAGCGCCACCGTGCCGATCCCGCGCCGCGCCGCCCAGGCCGCGATCAGCCCGTAACGCGCCCGCCGCGCCCGGTCGGTCCGGTTGCCGGTACCTGCCCGGTCCTCCCAGCGCAGCACCTCGTGGGAAACCCCAAGCCGCGCCGCCAGCCGCCCGACCGCCCGCGCCTCGTCCGCCGCCTCCGGCCTCAGCCCGTGATCGACCGTCACCGTTGCCAGCGCAGGCCCGCCATCCTTCGCCCAGTCCGCAAGCAACAGGAGTAGCGCCGTCGAATCCCCGCCCCCGGAAACAGCGGCGCCGAGGCAGTCACCCTGCCCCGGCGCGAAAAAGTCCCGGACCGTCGCCGCCAGCGGGCCGCCCGGATCCTCCGTGCTCAGCTGCACCCCAGCCCCTGCATCGCCGCCCCGGCCTCGGCCACTTCCGGCGCCGATGGGAAACGGCGGCCGACCTCGGCCAGCGTCACGCAGGCCTCCTGCGCCTGCCCGAGCTGGCCAAGCGAGGTGCCGAGGCGGAGCAGGGACACCGCCGCGCGCGGCCCGTCCGGCCGGCCCGAGAAGGCGTCCAGATAGGCCCGCGCCGCTTCCGCCGTCTGCCCGAGGTTCGAAAGCGCCTCGCCCCGGTAAAAGGCCGCGTCGCCCGCAAGCGGCCCCCCGGTATAGGTCTGGGCGAAGCGCGCGAACTGGTCCGCCGCCCCCTGCCAGTCGCCCGCGTCGAGCGCCGCCTTGGCGCGGTCGAAGTCCGCCTGTTCGTTTACCGCCAGCTCCGGCGCGGCCGTGCCGCCGGAGGCGCCGCCAGCAGCGGTGCCGCCCTCCGTGCCGCCTCCCGCCGCTTTCGGCGCTTCGCCGCCCAGCGAGGCGGTGATCGGAAGGTTGGAGGTGTCGCAGCCCTCCTCGATCTCGCAGACCCGGAACTCCAGGTCGCCGATCCGGTTCGTCCCGTCGGCGACCACCTTGTCGATGCGGTTCTGCGCCGCCTCTGCGGCCTTGGTCAGGCGCGCCAGTTCCGCCTCCATCGCCGCCAGCCGGTCAAGCGCGCTGGCGCCGCCGGCCGCCTGGATCGCCTGCGTCCCGCCCGCATCCAGTTCGGCGCGCAGCCCGTTGATCGTCGCGGCCAGCGCCGACAGGTCGGTGCGGACCGACGCGACCGTCTCGCCCCGGTCCTGGGCGAACCCCGGGACAGCCAGCGCCGCCCCGAGAAGCGACGCGAACAGCGTCTTGCGCATCATGCCACCCCCCGCGCGCCCCGGATCAGCTGCCCGCGCCGACGGAAACCACCGTCACGGCGCGGCGGTTCTGCGCGTAACAGGCCTCGTCCGAACAGATCGCGAGCGGGCGCAGCTTGCCATAGGGGATGGTCTTCAGGCGCGTATCGGCCACACCCTGCGACACCAGGAACCGCTTCACCTCATTGGCCCGGCGGTCGCTCAGCGCCATGTTGTAGGCCTCGGTGCCCTGTTCGTCGGCATGGCCCTCGATGGTCGCGACATAGGTTGGGTGCTGGTTCAGCCACACCGCCTGCTGCGTCAGCACCGGCTGGGCCTCGGCGCGGATCGTGTGCTGGTCCACGTCGAAGCGCACCGTGTCGCCGATGGTCTGGGCGAAGTAGGCCGGCGAGTTCGGGTCGTTCGGGTCGCCCAGCGCCCCCACCCCGATGCCGCCCGCCCCCCCGGCGCCGCCGGCGCCGTAACGGTCGGGGTTGTTGCAGGCCGCAAGCGCCAGCGCGCCCGCCAGGATCACGATCGTCGGAAGTCTCAGCATCGGTTCTACCGCCTTTGTTTGTTCATTGCTCGATGGCGGCACCATATCACCCCCGCCGGGTCTTGAAAACGCCACCGGAGACCCTTCCGCCTCAGGGCCGGAGCGGCCCCCAGGACGGGCTCGATGCCGCCGTTTCGGTCGGCACGGCGCGCAGGTTCCGCCCCGAGATGTCGACCGAATACATCTGCGCCTGACCCTGCGCGCCGGCCGTTTCGCGGGTGAACATGATGACGCGGCCGTTCGGCGCCCAGGTCGGGCCTTCGTCGAGGAAGCTCGCGGTCAACAGCCGCTCTTCGCTGCCGTCGGTGCGCATCACCCCGATGTGGAAGCGGCCCGCGTTCTGCTTGGTGAAGGCGATGTAGTCGCCGCGCGGGCTCCAGACCGGGGTGGAATAGCGCCCTTCGCCGAAGCTGATCCGCACGGGCTCGCCGCCGCCGGTGGGCATCAGGTAAAGCTGCTGGGTGCCGGACCGGTCGCTTTCGAAGGCGATCTGCGCGCCGTCGGGCGAGAACGAGGGCGAGGTCTCGATCGACGGCGCATCGGTCAGCCGGGTCATCTGCCCGCCGCTGATCGGCATGGCGAAAATGTCGGTGTTCCCGTCCTGCGCCAGAGAGAACACCACCGTGCCGCCATCGGGCGAAAAGCGCGGCGCGAAGGTCATCGTGCCCTGGATGTCGGCCAGCGCCTGCGAGGCGCCCGAGCCCAGGTCCATCAGCTTGATCCGCGGCTGGCCGGTCTCGTAGCTGGTGAACAAGACGCGCGCCCCGTCGGGCGAAAAGCGCGGGGCCAGCACGATGGTCGAGGTGTCGGTCAGATAGCGCAAGGCGGCGCCGTCCTGGTCCATGATCGCCAGCGCCTTCAGCCGCGCGTCCTTCGGCCCGCTTTCGGCGACGAAGACGACCTGGCTGTCGAAGTACCCCCCTTCGCCGGTGATCCGGCCGTAGATCTGGTCGGAAGCCTTGTGCGCGATCCGCCGCCAGTCGCCGGGGGCGCCCTGGAACTGCAACCCGTCGCCAAGCGGCTGGCCCGAGAAGATGTCGTAAAGGCGGAACTTCACCACCATCCGCCCGCCGGTCATGCCGACCGCCCCGGTGACCAGCGCCTGCGCGTTGATCGCCTTCCAGTCGGCATAGGCCACGGGCTGGTCGAAGCTGGTGACGCCGCTGATGAAGGCGTCGGGCGGGATTTCGCGCAGAAGGCCGGTCCCGGCGAGGTCCGCCGCGATCACCCGCGTGATATCCGCCGCCGCCTGGCCGGCATCGGCCGTTTCGGCGACGAAGACGGGAGCGGCGAAGGGGATCGGTTCGATCACGCCTTCCTCGATGACGATCCGCAGCGGGCCCTGCTGGGCCGCAGCGGGCGGGGCGGCGAAACCCGCCAGCGCGACGGCCAGCGCGGCGGCAGGGGCAAGGGTGCGGAGCATGGCGGGGGTCCTCATCGGTGTCCGGTCGGGCATGGGGGCGGGCATGGGTGGGCGAGGAGGCATCAGCGCATCCTCCGCGCGTCGAAGGTCAGGATCATCGACCGCCACAGCGCGTAGTCTTCGCGGGGAAGCGGATGGCCATCGCCGGCGCAGCGCAGGATCGCCCGGCGCGCGGCCTCGAAGGCCTGCGAATGGGCCTGAGCGGGGTTCAAAGGCCGAACCAGCCGGATGGTCTCTCCTACCGGCTTCGCCTCCGGCGTCAGGTCCAGCTCTACCTCGACGATAGCTTGCCGTGCCGGGTCGCTCAGCGCGCCGACATTCCAGCACGCCGCGACTCCTGCCCGGAACCGTTCGGCCTCGGCCTCGCTCAACCGCCCAAGGACCGAGGCCGGAACCGATAACGGAACCGGCAGTATCGACTCGGCAGATGCCGGAAATGCCGCGCAGTGGGCCAGCGCGGCGATGAATCGAAGAATTGCAGTGCCGCGATTGGCGCAGCCTGTCTGCCCGGCGACGACGCAAGGGTACTTTCTTTCCGATGATCGCCCCGCCATGAGACGGAGGACCAACGAATACACGAGATTGACCATTGCCCCGCCCCGACTGGCAGGGTCCATCGACCCTGCCACAGGCCGACGGTCCTGCCTGGGCAGCCCGGTCGCGCTGCGGGCGGGCAGCGCCCGACCGCCCCTCAAGGGCGCCCCGGGGGGCGGGCGCTTCGCTTCCGCCCGGCGGTCGCGCGCCGCCCTCGGATCGCGCGCGGGTATGCGGTGAAGTGGCGCCGTTTCCGCATGAGTGGCGCCGAACCTCCCCTGGAGGTTCGGCTTCTCCCAATCACCCCGGCCGTCACGCTTCCCGCTTCGAACTGCGTCCCGGCCAAACACCCGTCGCCCCACCCGCACGCAGGTCCTCAAGGCACCCGGGAGGTCGGCACCGGGGCCATTCTGACAAACCCGCCCCCTCACCGCAGCCTCATCTTTCCCGGGTCGAACACGATCTCGGTCCGCTTCCACTGCTCGTATTTCTCCGCCGGCAGCGGATAGCCCTGCTTCTGGCAGCGCAGGATCGCCCGCCGCGCCGCCTCGAAGGCCGTCCGCACCGCCGTGTCGTCGCCTCCGGTCGCGTCCAGCTGACGGATCGACCCGTCCACGACCCGCCCGTCGGGCGACATGTCGAACCCCACGGTCAGCACGACGTCCGCCATCTGCCCGCCATTGTCCACCACCCAGCACTGCTTCACCGCGACCCGCATCGCGTCCTTCTCGCCGCTGGTCAGCGGCGGCCCGCTGGCGGCAACGCCGGTCCCCGGCGCTGGCTCATCGCTCGCCTCTCCCGACAGCGCCTCGCTCAGCGCCGCATCCAGCGCCGCCTGATCGGTCGCGTCCGGTGCCGCTGCCTCCACCGGCGCCGCGGCCGCGGTCATCGCAGCCGACGGTTCCTCGGCGGGCGCGGGTTTCTCGGGCCGCGCCTTCGGCCGCGACGCGGTAAGGGGCGCCGAGCTTTCGGTGACCTGGGCCGTATTGTTCTCGACCGGCGTCTGGGTCGTCGCTTCTTCCGGCGCCACCGGCGCCTCTTCGGGAACGGGCGCCGCCGTCTCGTCCGGCACCGGCGCCGTCTCCTCCACCACCTGATCGGCGGGCGCCGCGTCCGGCGCGGGCGCGTCCGAGGGCGACGGCGCGATCCGCGGCGCGTCGGTCGGCCGCGGCTTCGGCGCGATCACCGCCAGCGCGGTGTCCGACGGTACCTCGACCGGCGGCGTCTCGATCGTGGGGTCGGCCGGGCTGACCTCGGGCGCGACCGGGGCGAGCGCCGTGACATCCGGCGCGGCATC
>JBJXFU010000066.1:0-33145 GCA_046155885.1 Paracoccaceae bacterium | reverse complement strand
TCGCCCCGGATGTAGATGTACCCCGCCGCCGCCCCCATCGCGAACCCGGCGATCAGGCAGCCTTCGACCAGCGTGTGCGGATCGTGCCGCATGATCTCGCGGTCCTTGCAGGTGCCGGGCTCGCTCTCGTCGGCGTTCACCACCAGGTACGAGGGCCGCCCGTCCGATTGCTTCGGCATGAAGCTCCACTTCAGCCCGGTCGGGAACCCCGCCCCGCCGCGTCCGCGCAGCCCGCTCGCCTTCATCTCTTCGACAATCTTGTCGCGGCCAAGCGCCAGAAGCGCCTTGGTCCCGTCCCAGTGCCCGCGCTTCATCGCGCCCTTCAGGGAACGGTCGTGCATCCCGTAGAGGTTGGTGAAGATGCGGTCCTTGTCATCAAGCATGATCGGTCCCTCAGATGTCACCGGCGTCCCGGGCCTGCCACAGCCGCCACGCGGCCACAAGCGCCCAGACGAAGGCGGCCGCCGCCGCCAGGTCGAAAAGCAGCGCATAGGCCGGGTTCCAGCCCATCCGTCCGCCCAGCGCCTGCACCCCGATCCAAAGGATCATCGTCGCGGCGATGGTCAGTGCCAGGATGCGGGCCCTCCGCGCGAAGGCGCGGTCGCGGTCCGAGGGGCCGCGCGGATCAGCCATGCGGCGCCCCGCCGTTCGGGCGCGGCGCGGGTGGCGCGGCGGCCAGTATGCGCGCCTGCCTTACCCATTCGTCGCGCGTGATCCGCCCCCGGAAACGCCCCAGCCGCGCATCGACAGCTGCGATGTCGCGGGCCTTCCACGCGGCGATCTGGTCGAAGTGCCAGACGCCTTCGGCGTTTAGCAGCGCCTCGAGCGCCGGGCCGACACCGCGGATCAGCTTCAGGTCGTCCGGCCTGCCACCCCGCGGGGCGGGCAGGCGCAGCCCCTGCACCGCCGACGCGGGGCCATCGGCCGTGTGGGTGCGTGCGACCGCGCCGATCAACCCCTTTTCCTCGGCGCCCCGCCGGGCAACGGGCTTTGCCGGTGCACCCTTTCCGTGCGCGGCCGGAAGCGGGGGAACGGGCGCGGCCTCTTGCCCCCTCGCTTCGGTTGCGACCGGGGAAGGGAGAGGAGGTTGCCGAACCGGCACGACCTCGGACGGTGCAGCAGGGGGGGGAGGGGGCGGTACGGCCGGCGCGGGGGCCGCCTGCGGCGCAATGGCATCGGTCCGTGCGAAAGGGACCGTCTGCGGAGGGGGTTCGGGTTTTACCGGGGCCGCGCCGCGCGAGACGAGGTCAGGGGCTCCGGTGCAGAATCCCCAGGACAGGAAGAACCCGCCGCCGACCGCCAGAGCAAGGCCGATTCCCGCCGCAAGCAAGGGTTCCATTTGCGCGAAAAGCCAGAGCATGACCGCAGCGAGCCCACCGCCCGCCGTCGCCACCGCCCGGCATCGGCGCCGGCATTCCTGTTCCGCCCAGGATCGCACGCATCCTCCCCGACGTTTCCCGCCTCAGACCGTGCCGCTGGCCGCCAGCACCTTCGCCTGCGCCACCCAGCCATCGCGGGTGACGCGGCCGCGGAAGCCTTCCAGGTTCTCGTCCACCCAAGCGACTTCGGCGGCCGTCCAGGCGGCGATCTGGTCGAAGTGGAAGTACCCCAGCTTGTGGCAGAGCGCTTCGAGCTTCGGCCCCATGCCCTTGATGATCTTCAGATCGTCCGCCTTGCCACCGCGCGCGGCCTTCAGCCCGGCGGGTTTCGCGGCCTCGGCGGGGGCCCTGGGGGCGGCCGGAGCGGCCGGCGCGGGCCTTTCCTTCGCCGCCTTGGCGCGGGCGGCCTTTGGCAGAGCCGCCGCGACGCCCAGCCACGGCGTCGTCAGGGCCTCTTCGCGACCGTCGATGCGCTTCACAGTGTCCTTGATGTCCACCGCGCGCTGCACCGACCCGTTCCACTGCGTGCGCCCGCTCTCGAACTCCTTCAGGCTGGTCAGCCCGGTGGCAGGCTCGCAGGAATACCGGCCGTTCTGCGGCCCCGGCACCGGCACCTTGCCCGCCGCGAACTCGTCGAGGATCGCCTCGAGGCGCGCCGGCGTCAGGTCCTCGTAGTAATCTTTGCCGATCTGCGCCATCGGCGCGTTGGCGCAGGCACCGAGGCATTCGACCTCTTCCCAGCTGAATTTCCCGTCGACCGAGCGCTCGTGCGCATGGCCTGCGATCTTGCGCTTGCAGACCGCGATCAGGTCCTCGGCCCCCATGATCATGCAGGACGTGGTCCCGCAGACCTGCACATGCGCCACGTCGCCCACCGGCTGCAGGTGGAACATGAAGTAGAAGGTCGCGACCTCCAGCGCGCGGATATAGGCGAGGCTCAGCATGTCGGCCACATGCTCGATCGCGGGCTTCGACAGCCACCCCTCCTGCTCCTGCGCTCGCCAGAGGAGCGGGATGATCGCGCTTGCTTGGCGGCCGGGCGGATACTTGGTGATCTGCGCCCGCGCCCAGGCTTCGTTGGCGGGGGTGAAGGCGAAGGTCGCGGGCTGGTGGGCGTTAAGGCGGCGGAGCATGTCAGGCTTTCAACTTCTCTCGTGATTTCTTCTGATCCTCGGCGCGGGTGCGCAGCATGTTCGACGAGAAATCCGCGCCGTTCGCCCATTCGACACCTCCGCCGCCCTCGACGACGGAGATGTCGGAAAAGACCTCAGGAACGTTCAGCATGTCCAGCAGGACGTGGCCGTTCAGAAGGCCGGAGACATCGGCGTCCAGAGTGACCCCGTCATCCCACGTCACTCGCAGCACACCGGGGCGAACCGCTATCACCTTGGTGATGTTCAAGAGCTTCTTCATCCCTTGTTCGCCTCCCACGCGGACCAAAGCCTGTCACGGTTCACACCCGCCCATTCCCGCGCCCCGCGCTCAGCGCGCGGCTCCACTTCGCCCTCGAAAACTTCCAGGGACCGGATCGCCATCAAGGCGCGCCCCTTGGTCGTGTCGATGTGGAAGTGCGGCGGATTGTGGTCACGAAAATACATGCGGATAACACAGTATTGCAACCGGACGATGATGGGCATGGGTCAAGTGGGCAACTCGGAATACGTCCGCGCCCGAGCCTCATTGGCAAGGGGGAGGGCGAGAGCGGCGGGCTGTTCTTTGCTAGGGCGGCTGAAAATCAGTAACTTCCCAATCAAGGAACAGCAGCGGAAGAACAATCAGCAGTGCGCCTCCAACGAAAACGCCCAGAACAAATAGCACTAAGCCCTGCAAGATGGTCACCAACTCGTTTTGCCTCTCGACATTCAGTGCCAGCGCAGTCGCAGTCCCGATCGCCAACGAACCAACGCTGACATAAAGGAGATACCCAATACCGATAGGAGCGCCTCCCACTACCTATCCACCTCCCCAAAGACAATATCCATCGTCCCGATGATCGCCGCCACGTCGGCGAGCATGTGCCCCTTGGCCATCCAGTCGATCGACTGCAGGTGCAGGAACCCCGGCGCGCGGATCTTCGCCCGGTAGGGCTTGTTCGTCCCGTCGGCCACCAGATAGACGCCGAATTCGCCCTTCGGCGCCTCGACGGCGGCATAGACCTCGCCCTCGGGCACCCGGAACCCCTCGGTATAAAGCTTGAAGTGGTGGATCAGGCTTTCCATGTCGCGCTTCATGTCGGCGCGGCTCGGCGGCGTGATCTTGCCCCGCGCCAGGATGTCGCCCTGCCCCTCCGGCGCGCGCAGCTTCGCCACCGCCTGCAGGATGATCTTCACAGATTCCCGCATCTCGGCCATCCGGCACAGATAGCGGTCATAGCAGTCGCCATTCTTGCCGACCGGGATCATGAAGTCGAACTCGTCGTAGCATTCATAGGGCTGGGCGCGTCGCAGGTCCCAGGCCATGCCCGACCCGCGCACCATCACGCCGGAATAACCCCAGCGCAGCGCATCCTCGGGCGCCACGATGCCAATGAGCGCGTTCCGCTGCTTGAAGATGCGGTTTTCCGTCAGCAGCCCGTCAATGTCGTCCAGCTTGGCCGGGAACTGCCGTGCCCACTCCTCAATATCGTCGATCAGCTTCGGCGGCAGGTCCTGATGCACGCCGCCCGGCCGGAAATAGGCCGAATGCAACCGCGCGCCGGAAGCGCGTTCGTAGAAGATCATCAGCTTCTCGCGCTCTTCGAACCCCCAGAGCGGCGGGGTCAGCGCGCCCACGTCCAAGGCCTGCGTGGTGACGTTCAGCAGATGGTTCAGCACCCGCCCGATCTCGGAATAGAGCACCCGGATCAGCGAAGCCCGGCGCGGCACGGGCGTGCCCGTCAGCCGTTCGATCGCCAGGCACCAGGCATGCTCCTGGTTCATCGGCGCCACATAGTCCAGGCGGTCGAAATACGGCAGGTTCTGCAGATAGGTCCGGCTTTCCATCAGCTTCTCGGTGCCGCGATGCAGAAGCCCGATATGGGGATCGCAGCGTTCGACGATCTCGCCGTCCAGCTCCAGCACCAGCCGCAGCACCCCGTGCGCCGCCGGATGCTGGGGGCCGAAGTTGATGTTGAAGTTGCGGATGCGCTGCTCGCCGGTTTCGAAGTCGGTCGAGCCGTCGTCGTAGCTGTTCTTGCGGATGTCGCCGTCCATACCTCAGGCGCCCTTCTTCTCGTCGCCCGGAAGGATGTACTGCGCACCCTCCCAGGGGGACATGAAATCGAACTGCCGGTATTCCTGCACCAGCTTCACCGGCTCGTAGACCACCCGCTTGACCGTCTCGTCATAGCGCACTTCGGTGTAGCCGGTCGTCGGGAAGTCCTTCCTCAGCGGATGCCCCCGGAAGCCATAGTCGGTCAGGATGCGGCGCAGGTCGGGGTGGCCCGAGAACAGGATGCCGAACATGTCGAACACCTCGCGCTCGAACCAGTTGGCGCCGGGGTGGATGTCGGTCAGCGACGGCACCATCGCGCCTTCGCTCGCCGCCGCCTTCACCCGGATGCGCTGGTTCCTACGCATCGACAGGAAATGCCAGACCATCTCGAACCGCTCGGGCCGTTCGGGCAGGTCGATGGCGGTGATGTCGACAAGGCTGGTGAAGCGGCACTCCGCGTCGTCGCGCAGAAACGTGACCAGCTCGGGGATAACGGAAAGCGGCGCGCGAACGGTCAGTTCGCCGAACGCGACGTCGGCGGACAGGATGTCACCGGGGCGCTGGGCGCGCAGGTGGTCGGCAAGCGCGGCAAGTTCAGCCATGGTGTCACCTCACCAGCGTGCCGGTCCGGCGGATCTTCCGCTGGAGCTGCAGGATCCCATACAAAAGCGCCTCGGCCGTCGGCGGGCAGCCGGGCACGTAGATGTCCACCGGCACGATCCGGTCGCAGCCCCGCACCACCGAATAGCTGTAGTGATAGTAGCCCCCGCCATTGGCGCAGGACCCCATCGAGATCACGTAGCGCGGCTCGGGCATCTGGTCGTAAACCTTGCGCAGCGCGGGCGCCATCTTGTTGGTCAGCGTCCCGGCCACGATCATCAGGTCGGACTGCCGGGGCGAGGCGCGCGGCGCGGTGCCGAACCGCTCCAGATCATAGCGCGGCATCGAGACATGGATCATCTCCACCGCACAGCAGGCCAGCCCGAAGGTCATCCAGTGCAGGCTGCCGTTGCGCGCCCAGTTGATGATGTCCTCGGTCGTGGTCAGCAGGAAGCCCTTGTCCTGCAGCTCGCGGTTCAGCTCGGCCGCCGCGACGTCGCGGTCCGGGCCGGCGGCATTGGCGGCGATCATTCCCAATCGAGCCCTCCCTTCTTCCACTCATAGGCAAAGCCCACGGTCAGCACGACAAGGAAGGCCATCATCGACCAGAAGGCCACCATCGAGATGTCCTGGAACGCCACCGCCCAGGGAAACAGGAACGCCACTTCCAGATCGAAGATGATGAACAAGATCGCCACCAGGTAGAAGCGCACGTCGAACTTCATCCGCGCGTCGTCAAAGGCGTTGAAACCGCATTCGTAGGCCGAAACCTTCTCGGGGTCGGGGTTCCTGACGGCCACGATCACGGCGGCGAGGATCAGGATCAGCCCGAGGCCCACGGCCATCGCGAGGAAGACGAGTATGGGAAGGTATTCCCTGAGGAGCGCGTCCAATCCGGTCTCCGTTCTGCGGGCGGTGGTGAAGGCACCTTGACGCACCCTTGCACCGCCGCGCCGGTTTACCCGCCCACCATGGCAGGGTCAACCGAAGGGGGCGCTAAACTTCTGTGAAGGCCCGGGTAGTTTGCCGACCTTCCGGCGCCCCGGCGTCACGCCCGCGCCACCTCTTCCCCGATGATCCGCGCGATCAGCCGCGCGTCATCCGCATCGAAGGTCAGCGGCAGCCGCATGTCGATCAGCCCCGCCAGTACAGCGTCGGTCGCCGGCAGGCTCTGCGCCGCCATGTAGCGCCAGCTCACATGCCGCGAGGTGAAGGCCACCGGCTCGGCCGGGCCGAACCATTTCAGCTCCACCCCCCGGGCAAGACACGCCGCCAGAACCGCGCGGATGCGCCCCTCGTCCCAGCCGGGCAGCAGGAACTGGATCGACGAGCCCACATAGGCCTCGGCCTGCGGGCGGGGGATGGTGCGAAGGCCCGGCACACCGGCCAGCCCCGCCTCGACCGTCCGGTACAGATCGTTCCACCGGGCGATTCGGCGCGGCAGCTCGCGCAGTTGCGGACGCAGGATCGCGGCCCGCACATTGTCCATCCGACCCGACACGTTCGGGGTTTCGTACTTTACTTTTTCGAACATTTCTGACGGTGGAGAGGCCCTGTGTCGCCCAAAAAGCATGTAGGAACCCGACAACATTACCGCCCGCGACATCACCTCGGCATCGTCGGTGACGAAAAGCCCCCCCTCGCCGGAGTTCAGGTGCTTGTAGGTCTGCGTCGAATGGCACCCCACCGCCCCGTGTCGCCCCGAAGGCACCCCCGCCCAGGTGGCCCCCATCGTATGCGCGCAATCCTCGATCACCGTCAGGCCCAACCTGCCCGCCAGGTCCATCAACCGGTCCATGTCGCAGATATGGCCCCGCATGTGGCTCAGCATCAGCACCCGCGCGCCGCTCGCCACGGCCTTCGCGGCTAGGTCCTCCATGTCGATCACCAGATCTTCGGTCACCTCGACCAGCACCGGCTCCGCCCCCACCGCCGCGACCGCCCCGGGCACCGGCGCCAGCGTGAAGGCGTTCGTCAGCACCCGGTCCCCCGGCCGCACCCCCACCGCCCGCAGCGCACAGCCCAGCCCATAGCCGCCCGAGGCAACCGCCAGGCAGTACCGCGCGCCCACGAAAGCTGCGAACTCCTCTTCCAGGAGCGCCGCCTCCCCGGCTTCTCCCGCCACCAGATTGTACCGGTGCAGCCGCCCGTGCCGCATCACCGCGACGGCCGCCTCGATCCCCTCCTCGGGGATCGGCTCCTGCTGGGTGAAGCTCTTGGTGAAGGCCTCGCTCACGCCCCGGCCCGCTTCCGCGCCCCCTGCCCGACCTGCACGGCATACATCACAAGCGCGATCAGGAGGAACCCCGCCGCAACGAAGAACGCCACGTCGGGCGACTCGATGGCGCCCCCGGGCCGCACGAAGAAGCCGAAGACCTGCGCGAAGAACACCGTGCCCACCAGCATCGCGACATTGGTCAGCGAGGATAGACCCCCCTGCAGCTCGCCCTGCGCATCCTCCGGCACCGCCTTCGACATCATCGCGGTCAGAAGCGGATGCACGAAGCCCTCGGGACCATGTACGATCAGCAAGAAGAGGACGCCGACCAGCGACCCGACGAACCCGTAGCCGATCACCGCGACCACCGAGGCGACCAGCCCGACCAGCGCCACCCGTTCTTCGCCGAAGCGTTTCACCACCGGCCCGGTCAGCCCGCCCTGGAACGCCGCCGTCACCAGCCCGAAGGCGGCCAGCGTCAGCCCGATCGTCCATTCCGACCAGCCGAAATTCGCGATCCCCCAGAAGGCCCAGATCGCCGGATAGACCGAGGTGGCGAAGAAGAAGACGAACACCACCGCGCACATCGGCAGGACGCCGGGATAGGACGCGAAAACCTTGAACGTCCCGAAAGGGTTGGCCCGCCGCCACTCGAAGGGCCGCCGGTTCGCCGGCGCAAGCGTTTCGGGCAGCACGAACCAGCCGTAGGCGAAGTTCACCGCCGAAAGCCCCGCCGCCGCCCAGAACGGCACCCGCGCCCCGTATTCCCCCAAAAGCCCGCCGATCGCCGGCCCCAGCACGAAGCCCAGCCCAAAGGCCGCCCCGATCAGCCCGTAGGCCTTGGCCCGCCCCTCCGGCGGGGTGACGTCGGCGATATAGGCGTTGGCGATCACGTAGGACGACCCGCAGAGCCCGGCGAAGGCTCGGCCGACGAACAGCCAGAACAGCGTCGGGGCGAGCGCTGAAAGCGTGTAGTCGATGACCAGCCCGAAGACCGCGAGAAGCAAGAGCGGCCGCCGCCCGAAGCGGTCCGAGAGGTTGCCCATCATCGGCGAGAACAGGAACTGCGTCATCGAAAAGGCGAAGAACATCCACCCGCCGATCAGCGCGGCATCGGCCAGCCCGATATGCCCCACCTCCTCGATCAGCCGCGGGATCACCGGCATGACCAGGCCGAACCCCGCCATGTCGAGGAAGACGGTGATCAGGACAAAGGTCACCGCGTGGCGGGACGGGGGCTTGGGTGTCATGCAAGAGGTCCGAAGCTCGTGGCCCGGACCCGCAGGGCCAGGCGGCCCGCCCGCGCGAGGGCCGAGAAGCGCCGCGCCCGGGCCGCGCCACCCTAGGGCGCCGCGCGCAAAGGGTCAACGCGCCCGCCGCAGCTCCCCTCCGCCCAGACTCTGCGCGCGGCTCCTCCCTATCTTCGGTCCTGAAATATCCCGGGGGTCGCCCCGCAGGGGCGGGGGGCAGAGCCCTCTAAGACAGCAGCCGCCCGGCCAGCGCCGGCAGGTCCGCGAACCGATCCAGCAGCGCCTCGGGCGCCAGCCGCGCGATCCCGCGGCCTTCGGGCCCGAAGGTGACCAGCGCCACCGGAACCCCGGCTGCCCGGCCGGTCTCGCGATCGGTCTCGGTGTCGCCCACCAGCATCGACCGCGCGACCGCCCCCCCGGATCGCTCGACCGAAGCCAGATAGGGCGCCGGATCGGGCTTCCTGACCGGCAGCGTATCGGCCCCCACCACCGCCCCGAACAGCCCCCGCACCCCCAGCCGGGCCAGCAGAAGCTCGGCCAGGCGCTCCGGCTTGTTGGTGCAGATGCCCGTGGCGAATCCCGCCGCCCTCAGCGCCTCCACTGCCTCGGCGGCCCCCGGGTAAAGCCGCGTCTCGCGGTCGATATCCGCCTCGTAGGCCGCCAGGAGCGCGGGATAGGCCGCGTCCACCGCCGCCTCGCCGCTCCTCCCCTGCCGCGAAAACCCCAGCCGCAGCATCGCCCGCCCGCCGTGGAACGCCGTCAGCGCATCCGCCACCGGGTCCAGCGGCCGCCCCGCGCCCAGGGCCTCGAGTGCAGCGTTGGCCGAAGCAATCAGGTCTGCGGACGTATCCGCCAGCGTCCCGTCCAGATCGAAGATCACCGTCCGCGTCATCGCCGCCCCGCCCGGAATGCGGGCACCGGCCGTTTCCGGAGCGCGCACAGTAACCCCTGCCCGCCGCCTGTAATCCCCGGTAAGCTCATGTGATCCGCCCCGCCCTTGCGACCCCGGCCCGCATCGGTAAAACACCCCTGCCGCCTTGACCAGAAGGGTTTCATGCCCACCGCGCCGCCCACCGCGCTGCCCACCGCGCTCATCGTCCTCGCCGCCGGCCTCGGCACCCGGATGAATTCCGACCTGCCGAAAGTGCTGCACCGCCTCGGCGGCGCGCCGCTTCTGCACCACGCGCTCAGCGCCGGCAGCGCGCTCATCCCCGACCGCACGGTCGTCGTCGCGGGTTACGGGGCCGAGGCGGTGCGGAAAGCCGCCCGCGACTGGGGCGAGGATGTCGCGGTCGTCCTTCAGCCCGAACAGAAGGGTACCGGCCACGCCGTCGCCTGCGCGCTGCCGGAGCTTCACGGCTTCGCCGGAAAGGTTGTCGTCCTCTACGGCGACACCCCCTTCCTGACCGCCGAGACGCTTGAGAAGCTCGCCGCCTCGCCCGCTGATGTGACGGTGCTGGGCTTCATCGCCGCCGACCCCAAACGCTACGGCCGCCTGATCGCCCGGGGCGACCGCATCGACCGCATCGTCGAATGGAAGGACGCGACCCCCGCCGAACGCGCCATCACGCTTTGCAACTCCGGCGTCATCGCCTGTGACGCCGCCCTCCTCGCCGCCCTCGTGGCAGACCTGAAGAGCGACAACGCGGCGGGCGAATACTACCTGACCGACATCGTCGCCCTCTCCCGCGCCGCCGGAAAATCGGCAGCCGTCGTCACCTGCCCGGAATCCGAAACGCTCGGCATCGACAGCCGCGAGGGCCTCGCCGCAGCCGAAGCCGCCTTCCAGTCCCGCGCCCGCGCCGCCGCACTTGCCGACGGCGTCACCCTCATCGCCCCCGACACCGTGCACTTCGCCTTCGACACCGCCATCGGCCGCGATGCCACCATCCACCCTTATGTGGTCTTCGGCCCCGGCGTCACCGTCGAATCCGGCGCCGAGATTCTGTCCTTCTCGCATCTCGAAGGCGCCCATGTCAGCGAAGGCGCCCGCGTCGGCCCCTTCGCCCGCCTCCGCCCGGGCGCCGAGATCGGCGACAACGCCCATGTCGGCAACTTCGTCGAGGTCAAGAACGCCATCCTCGGCACCGGCGCCAAGGCCAACCACCTGAGCTATCTCGGCGATGCCGACGTGGGCGAAGGCGCCAATATCGGGGCGGGCACAATCACCTGCAACTACGACGGGGTGATGAAACACCGCACCACCATCGGCAAACGCGCCTTCATCGGGTCCGACACGATGCTCGTCGCCCCCGTCCGGGTGGGCGACGACGCGATGACGGCGACCGGGGCGGTCATCACCCGCGACGTGCCCGATGCGGCGCTCGCCATCGCGCGGGCCGAACAGGTGAACAAGCCCGGCCTCGCGACCCGGCTGAAGGACAAGCTCCGCGCCGAAAAGGCCCGGCGCGCGAAAGGCGGCAAGTA
Organism: Paracoccaceae bacterium; assembly: GCA_046155885.1. Classification (GTDB taxonomy): domain Bacteria; phylum Pseudomonadota; class Alphaproteobacteria; order Rhodobacterales; family Rhodobacteraceae; genus JAOADN01. Next base: position 22,079 of record JBJXFU010000066.1, on the reverse strand, counting down.
GATGTGCGGCATCGTCGGCGTTCTCGGCAACCATGAGGTCGCCCCGATCCTGGTCGAGGCGCTGAAGCGGCTCGAATACCGGGGCTACGATTCCGCCGGCATCGCCACCGTGAACAAGGGCCGCCTCGACCGCCGCCGCGCCGTGGGCAAGCTCGTCAATCTCTCCGACCTCCTCGTCCACGATCCGCTCGCGGGCAAGGCCGGCATCGGCCACACCCGCTGGGCCACCCACGGCGCGGCCACGACCGTGAACGCCCACCCCCACCGTTCCGGCCCCGTCGCCGTCGTCCACAACGGCATCATCGAGAACTTCCGCGAGCTGCGCGAGGAACTGGCCACGAAAGGCCTGACCCAGGAAACCGAGACCGATACCGAAACTGTCGCGATGCTCTTGCGCGCCTTCATGGACCAGGGCCTTTCCCCCCGCGAGGCCGCCGTGGCCACCTTGGGGCGCCTCGACGGTGCCTTCGCGCTGCTCTTCCTCTTCGACGGCGAGGAAGACCTGATGATCGCCGCCCGCAAGGGCAGCCCGCTGGCCATCGGACATGGGCAGGGCGAGATGTACGTGGGCTCCGACGCCATCGCCCTCGCCCCCATGACCGACCGAGTCACCTATCTCGAGGAAGGCGACTACGCCTTCGTCACCCGCCAGGGCGCAGAGATCTTCGACCGCGAAGGCCGCCGGGCGAACCGCGAGGCGGTGCGCATCCAGCTCGACCAGACCCGCATCGAAAAAGCCGGCTACAAGCACTTCATGGCAAAGGAAATCGCCGAACAGCCCGTGGTCATCGGCGACGCGCTGCGGCACTACATCCGCGATGGCGCGATCAACCTGCCTGACGGGCTCGATTTCACCGCGCTCGACCGCCTGACGCTCGTCGCCTGCGGCACCGCCTCCTACGCCTGCCTGACGGCCAAATACTGGTTCGAAACCCTGGCCGGACTGCCCTGCGAGGTCGATATCGCCTCGGAATTCCGCTACCGCGAACCGCCCCTGCCGCCGAACAGCTTCGCGATCTTCGTCAGCCAGTCCGGCGAAACCGCCGACACCCTCGCCGCGCTGCGCTACGCGAAGGACAAGGTGGCCCGGATCGTCTCGGTCGTGAACGTCCCCACCTCCTCCATCGCCCGCGAAAGCGACGTGGCGCTGCCGATCCTCGCCGGGGTCGAGATCGGCGTCGCCTCGACCAAGGCCTTCACCTGCCAGCTCACCGTGCTCGCCCTCCTTGCGCTCAAGGCCGCCCACGACCGAGGCCGCCTGACCGCCTCGGCTCTCGCCCGCCACCTCGCCGACATGGCCGCCCTCCCCGGCCTCCTCAATCAGGCGCTGGCCCGCGAGGATGACATCCGGAAACTTGCCGAGCAGGTGGCCGAGGCGCAGGACGTGCTCTTCATGGGCCGCGGCCAGATGTACCCGCTCGCCCTCGAAGGCGCCCTGAAGCTCAAGGAAATCAGCTACATCCACGCCGAAGGCTATGCCTCGGGCGAACTCAAGCACGGCCCCATCGCGCTCGTCGACCGCATGGTGCCCGTCATCGTCATGGCCCCCCGCGACGCGCTCTTCGACAAGACCGTCTCGAACATGCAGGAAGTCATGGCCCGCCACGGCAAGGTGCTGCTCATCACCGACGCGCAGGGCGCGCGCGAGGCGGGCGAAGGCACCTGGGCGCGGCTCGTCATGCCGACCGTGCCGCCGCTTTTCGCGCCCATCCTCTACGCCGTCCCGGCCCAGCTTCTAGCCTACCACACCGCCATCGCCAAAGGGACGGACGTGGACCAGCCCCGCAACCTCGCAAAATCTGTCACGGTGGAATAAATGTCCAAACTCTTCGACCGCATCGCGCTCGCCCACCAGACCTTCATCGCCGCCCAGCACATGTTCTTCGTGGCGACCGCCGCGCCCTCGGGCCGGGTGAACCTGTCGCCCAAGGGAATGGATTCGCTGCGCGTTCTCGGGCCGAACCGCATCGTCTGGCGCAATTCCACTGGCTCGGGCAACGAAACCGCGGGCCACCTGCGCCTGTCTCCCCGAATGACGCTCATGTGGTGCGCCTTCGACACTCAGCCCCTGATCCTGCGCATACGGAACCGCGACCGCGATCCACCCCACCGACCCGGACTGGACCGACCTGAACGGCCTCTTTCCTGCGGATATCGCAGCGCGGCAGGTTTTCGACATGGCCGTCGATCTGGTGCAGACCTCCTGTGGCCACGGCGTTCCTCGAATGGCCTACGAAAATGTGCGGCCGGATGCCGACGAGTGGGTGGCCGCGAAGGGCCCCGAAGGCATCCGCGCCTTCTGGGCCGACAAGAACCGCGCCACCATCGACAGCTTTCCCACCGGCATGCTGGAATGACGCCCGAGGCCGCCGTCGCCGAACTCCGCGCCGCCGGAGACCCCGGCCGCGCCAAAGCCGTTGCCGCATACATGAAGGCCCCCGCGCCTACCTCGGCGTGCCCGTCCCCCACCTCACCGACATTGCCAAACGCTGGCGCGCCGCCACCGACCTGCCCGCCCGCATTGCCCTCGCCGCCGCCCTCTGGGCTACGAATATCCACGAAGCCCGCGTCGCCGCCGCGAAACTCCTGACGCAGGCCCGCATCCCGAACGACGCCCCCGTCTGGCACCTCATCGCCTCATGGTTCTCCGATTTCGACGGCTGGGCCATCGCTGACCACGCCTGCGAGGCGGGCCGCCACCGCCTCGTCGCCGACCCCACGCGCCTCGACGAAGTCGAACCCTGGACCCGCTCGCCCCACATGTGGACCCGCCGCGCCGCCCTCGTCATCACGCTGCCCTGGACCAGACAGAACCACCCGACCGCGCAGGATCAGGCCATCCGCACCCGCGTCCTCGGCTGGGCCGCCCACTACGCCGACGACCGCGACTGGTTCATCCAGAAGGCCATCGCCTGGTGGCTGCGCGAGCTTTCCAAACACGACGCCCCGCGCGCCGCCGCCTGGCTCGCCGAACACGGCCCCCGCCTGAAACCCTTCGCCCGGAAAGAGGCAGGCAAATACCTCCCCCCCATTTTCGGTCCTGAAGTATCCCGGGGAGCGTGAGGGGTGTGCCTTGGTTCGCCACTGGTCCGAGAACAAATGGTACGGCCCCTCACCCCTCACCCCTCACCCCTCACCCCTCACCCCTCACCCCTCACCCCTCACCCCTCACCCCTCACCACTTACCCCTCACCCCTCACCACTTACCCCTCACCACTTACCCCTCCTGGCTTGCGGCGCCCCCCGCCGAAGCCTACCTTCCCCCCATGACGCTCGACCACCCCGCACCCGCTTCCCCGCTGATCGACCCCTTCCTCAGGGCCATCACCTACCTGCGCGTCTCGGTCACCGATCGGTGCGACTTCCGCTGCACCTACTGCATGACCGAACACATGACCTTCCTGCCGAAGAAGGACCTGCTCACGCTCGAGGAACTCGACCGCCTCGCCTCGGCATTTGTCCGCCTCGGCGTCCGCAAGCTCCGCATCACCGGCGGCGAGCCGCTCGTGCGCCGCGACATCCTCACCTTCTTCCGCGCCATCTCGCGCCACCTCGGCACCGGGGCGCTGGACGAGCTGACGCTGACGACGAACGGCAGCCAGCTCGCGAGATTCGCCTCCGACCTCGCCGCCTGCGGCATCCGCCGTATCAACGTCTCGCTCGACACGCTCGACGCGGTCAAGTTCCAGGCGATCACCCGCTGGGGCAAGCTCGCCCTCGTCCTCGACGGCATCGCCGCGGCCAAGGCGGCGGGCCTGCGCGTCAAGATCAACACCGTGGCGCTGAAGGGCTTCAACGAGGACGAGCTCTTCCCCCTCCTCGACTGGTGCGCCGCCAACGACCACGACCTGACCTTCATCGAGGTCATGCCGATGGGCGAGATGGGCGAGGAAATGCGGCTTGACCAGTACTGGCCCCTCCGCGACCTCCGCGCCCGGCTGGCGAGCCGCCTCACCCTGACCGACCTTCCCCTCTCCACCGGCGGCCCCGCCCGCTATGTGCGGGTCGGGGAAACCGGCCAGAAGATCGGCTTCATCACCCCGCTGACCCACAACTTCTGCGAAAGCTGCAACCGCGTCCGCGTCACCTGCACGGGCGAGCTGTTCATGTGCCTCGGCCAGGAAGACCAGGCCGACCTCCGCGCCCCCCTCCGCCTGAGCGCCGACGACCGCCCGCTGGAAGACGCGATCCGCAAGGCCATCGCGCGCAAACCGAAGGGCCACGACTTCGACTATTCGCGGGCAAAGGTGGCGGGGCAGGTGTCGCGGCACATGAGCCACACGGGCGGGTGACGGACGGCCTGTGATGCAGGGCCTTAACGCAGGAGCGGAGGGCCGGCAAGCGCAAGCGGCGACCAACCCCCCTTTGCCTTGGGGACGTGTCCGACTACCTTCCCGCCCATGCGCACCGCCCTTCTCGGTCTCTTCCTTCTGGCTTCCTCGGCGACGGCCTGGGAGTTCACGCCAAACCCGGTCTGCACGCTGTTCCACGACGAGCCCGCCGTTTCAGTCCGCATCACCTTCGACCCGTCGAAGCCCGAACCCTACAGGATAGCTGTCACCCGGCGCGGTGCCACCTGGCCGCTGATGCCTGTTTTCTCGATCCGGTTCCACGGCGCGCGCCCGCTAACAATCACCACCGACCGCCTGTCGATCGAGGACGACTCCACGACCGTCAGCGTTTCGGATACCGGCTTCGGCAACGTCCTCGATGGGCTTGAATTCAACACAGGGGCCACGGCCTTCATGGACGGCGCCGAGGTCCCCTTCGCGCTCACCGGCGTAGCCGAGGCAGTCGAGAAATTCCGAAGATGCCCGGATGTGCCTGGCGTATAGGCAGGTTTCGGTGGCGCGACCGGACCCTGCCCCCCCTCGCCACCGCGATCCGCGATTGCAGGAAACCGACCTCCTGGCCGCTCCCCGGTCGGCAGCGTCGGCGGACTATGCCTGACGGGCGGCCAGCCTGAGGTGATCGGTGACCCGCAGCAGGGACCGCCGACGTTCGAAGGCGTGGGGAAAGACCATGACGTAATCCCATGGCAACGGCAGGTACCCCGGACCGGCAATCCGCAGGGTCCCATCGGCAAGGTCGGCCGCGACAAAGCGCTCGGGGGCGAGCGCCACACCGGCCCCGCCGCGGACCGCCGCCACTGCAAGCGCCGTGTACCCGACGCGCAGTCCCTTGCGCAGGTCCACCTTGCGGCTCCACCCCTGTGCCGCGAACCAGGCCGGCCACGACGGCTGCCGGACAAAGTCGGGGCCCCAATCGGTGTGGACAAGCCGTGTGTCCGGCACCGTCTCCACACCCCCGGGCGGAAAGCCGGCACCGGCCACCGCAACCAGCCGGTCGCCGAAGAGCGGAACGATCCGATGATCGGGATAAAGCTGCGCGCCGTAGGTCACCCGCAGGTCCGCGCCCTCGCGGCCGAAGCGAACCGGGTCCGGCTCGACACGGATTTCGATCGCAAGCTCATCCGGGAGGCCGCCGATCCGCGGCATGAGCCAGAGGTCGGCAAGCGAAGGAAGCACCGACAGGACGAAGGGCCGCCCGCCCTGGGTTTCTCGCAATTCGCTCGTGACGGCAGCCAGGTCAGAAAAGGCGCTTTCCAGCCGCGGATAGACCGCGCGCCCCGCGTCGGTCAGGACGATCCGGTTGCCCTGCCTGTCGAACAGACGCTTGGCCAGGCGGTCTTCCAGCAGCTTGACCTGCTGACTGACCGCCGCGGCGGTAACGCCGAGTTCCGCGGCCGCCGCCGTGAACGACCCGGTTCGCGCCGAGACTTCGAAGGCGCGAAGCGCATTGAGGGGAAGATCGGTCATCGCTTCCTTTAGTTTTTCTTATGGTCCGCAATATCTGCCCTTCTTGCAAGAGGCAGGGTTCGGGCGGAGTTTCGGATCAAGCTGGAGGTGAGACATGCAAATCCACGACGTGATCGACCTTGACCGCTATCCGCTAGACAAGCCCGGAAGCCCTGCGTGGACCGCGCTGGTCGCAAAAGCGCGTGCCGACCTGTCGGCCGAAGGCATGTATGACCTTCCGGGGTTTCTCAGACCCGCCGCCTTGTCAGGGGCCGTGGCAGAGCTTGCCCCCCGCTTCGACGCCGAGGCCTTCACCCATGCGCGGCGTCACAACATCTACTTCCGCAAGGAAATCGGTGGGCTGGCCACCGGTCACCCCGCCCTGACGCAGTTCGAGACGACGAACCGGACGCTTTGCGCCGACCAGATCGTTGGCGTCTTGCGGACGCTCTACGAATGGCCCGAGTTCGCCGCCTTCCTTGCCGCCACGATGGGCAAGCCGGCCCTTTACACGATGGACGACCCGCTCGCCCGGCTCAACGCAATGTCCTACGCGGCGGGCGAATGCCTCAACTGGCACTTCGACCGTTCCGAGTTCACAACGACCATCCTGTTGCAGGCCCCCGAACGGGGGGGCGAATTCGAATATCGCAAGGATCTGCGGTCGGATGACGACCCCAACTATGATGGGGTCGCGCGGCTTCTGACGGGCGAAGACCCGAAGAAGAAGTCCCTGAAACTGGCCGCCGGGGCCCTGAACGTCTTTCGCGGCAAGAACACCGCGCACAGGGTCGCGCCCGTGCAGGGCGCAAGGCCGCGGATCATCTCGGTGTTTTCGTTCTACGAACGGCCGGGCGTCCGGTTCACGGCCGACGAGCAGAAAGGCTTCTACGGACGTTCGGCGGCCTAAGCCGCCGGCATCCTTGCCTCCGCCATCCCCGCGTACCAGCTCGAACCGAAGGGAATCGCGTTGTCGTCGAAGTTGTAGGCCGGGTGGTGCACCATCGGGGTGTCGCCGTTGCCGAGGAAGATGTAGGCCCCGGGGCGTTCGTTCAGCATGAAGCTGAAGTCCTCGGCCCCCATCAGGGGCGCCATCCCCCGGTCCACCCGCCCCGTCACCGCCTCGGCCACCGCCGCCGCGAATTCGGTGTTCTCCGGCGCGTTCATCGTCACCGGATAGCCGCGCCGGTAGTCCACATCCGCCGTTGCGCCGAAGGCGAGCGCCGTGCCCTCGCAGATGGCCTTCACCCGCGCCTCGACGAAATCCTGCACCTTGGCGTCCATCGTCCTGACCGTCCCCTTCAGCCGGACCGTCTGCGGGATCACGTTGTAGGCCTCCGACTCGGTGCGGAACGAACAGACGGACACCACCACCTCTTTCAGCGGATCGACGTTGCGGCTGGCGATGGATTGCAGCGCGATCAGGATGTGCGCCGCGACCAGCGTGGTGTCGATACAGTCATGCGGCTTGGCCGCATGCCCGCCCTTGCCGGTGACCGCCACGTCGAACTGGTCCGCCGCCGCCATCATCGCACCGGGGCGGATCGCGAACTGGCCCACCGGGATGCCCGGCATGTTGTGCATCCCGTAGACCTCCTGCACCCCGAAGCGCGCCATCATCCCGTCCGCCACCATCTCGCGCCCGCCGCCGCCGCCCTCTTCGGCGGGCTGGAAGATGACCACCACTGTCCCGTCGAAGTTCCGCGTCTCGGCCAGGTACTTCGCCGCGCCCAGAAGCATCGCGGTATGCCCGTCATGCCCGCAGGCATGCATCTTGCCCGGCGTCTTCGAGGCATAGGCCACCCCCGTCGCCTCGTGGATCGGCAGCGCGTCCATGTCGGCGCGCAGGCCTATCACCCGGCCGGCAGTGTCGGTCCGGCCCCGGATGACGCCGACCACGCCGGTGCGGCCGATGCCCGTCACCACCTCGTCGCAGCCGAAGCCCCGCAAGAGCTCGGCCACCTTCGCCGCCGTGCGGTGGACGTCGAACAGAAGCTCGGGGTGCTCATGGAAATCGCGCCGCCAGGCGGTGATCTCGGGCAGCATCTCGGCGAAGCGGTTCTTGACGGGCATGGGCGGGTCCCTCCTGGGTTTGGCCTGATGGTCCGGCAAATCCCCGCCACGCGCAAGGCCGCGCGGGGGAGGCGGGGGGAAGGTGAGGGGGCGCTGCCCCCTCGCCCCCGGGATATTTGCGGACCGAAAATGATGCGGGCGAAAGGCCGGGGCGGGTCAGAGGCTCGGCCCGATCTGGATCCTCGAGCCGTCCGTGAAGCGCGACAGGCGGAAGCGCGCCAGGTCATGGCCGGGCGCGCGGCCCATCACCAGGTCGGCCATCACCCGCCCCGCCGCCGGCCCGATGCCGAAGCCGTGGCCGGAAAGCCCGGTCAGCAGCCACAGGCCGGGCAGCGTCGCGACCCGGTCTATCACCGGCACGACGTCGGGCATCGTATCGATCATCCCCGCCCAGGCCGTGGCGATCCTAGGCCGCCCGACGGCGGGGAAGGCGGCGGCGAAACGGTCCTGCAGGCGCGCGATCTCGGCCCGGTTCGGCTCCGGGTCCAGGATGCGCATCCGCTCGAACGGCGTTTCGGCGTCGTCCGCCCAGCGGCGGGGCGTGGCCCAGGCATCCGGGTAGCCTTTCGGCGCGGCGGGAAGAAGACGAGTGCCGGTGAGGCTTCCGGCCCGTATCTGGGGCATAAAGACGCGGAGGTGGCGGACGGCGTCGGGGCCGAAAATGAATTCGCGGAACCCCCCCCGGGGTCAGCGTGTAGCCCCCGTCCTGCCGCCGCCGGATGGCGAAATGGTTGTCGGCCGCCGCACAGCCGAAGAACGCCGGCAGCGGCGCGGTCGCGGTGACGGTGGCGCGGACCGACAGCTGCGGCAGCCCGACCCCGTGGCGGCGCAGGAACAGCGACGACCAGGCGCCCCCGGCCAGCACCACCCGGTCGGCCCGCACCCGCCCCGCCTCGGTGACGAGGCCGGTGACGCGCCCGCCCTCGCGGTCAAGCGCGCGCACCGCACAGCCTTCGCGCACCGCCACCCCGCGCGCGGCGAGCGTGGAAGCCAGCGCGGGCACCGCCTTCCACGGCGCGGCCCGGCAGTCCGACGCGGTCCGGATGCCGCCCAGCCAGCCCGCCGCGTTCGGCAGGATGCCTTGCACCTCTGCGGCCGTCAGCAGCCGCGTGTCCAGCCCGTGGGCGCGGGCATGCGTCATCCAGGCCTCGAACCCCTCCAGGTCCCTCACCGTGTTCGCGGCGTAAAGGACACCCGACTGGCGGAATCCCAGATCGGCGCCCGTCTCGGCCTCAAGCCCCCGCCAGATGCGGTTGGCCTCGATCATCATCGGCAGTTCCGCCGGATCGCGCCCTTGCTGGCGCACCCAGCCCCAGTTGCGCCCCGACTGCTCGCCCGCGATCCGGCCCTTTTCGCATAAGGCCACGCGAAGGCCCGACAGGTTCAGGAACCACGCCGTCATCACCCCCGCGATCCCGCCGCCGATGACGGCGACGTCAACCTCGCTCGGCAGGGGGCCGGCGAAGCGCGGTGGGGTGGCCAGCGTGATGGGAAACATCAGGCCGCCAGCTCCGTCACCAGCCTTTCCATGAACCGGAGCCCCGCCGCGATCTCGCTTTCTTCAAGGTACTCGTCCGCTTGATGGGCCTGCTCGATGTCGCCCGGCCCGCAGACCACGACCGAATAGCCCTGCGCCTGGAAGTGGCTCGCCTCGGTGCCGTAGCTCACGGCATGGGTGGCGTTGTCGCCGGTCAGCCGCCGGGCAAGCGCCTCGGCCTTCCCGCCCGGTTCGGGGCGAAAGGCTGGCAGGTCGAAGTAGCGGTCGAGCGTGATCCCCGCCTCCGGGCGTACCGCCCGCATCGCGACTTCGACGGCGCGTGCCTGCGCCTCGAACGCCGCGGCCCAGCCGTCCTGGCTTTCCCCCGGCACCACCCGCATCTCGGCCGTCAGCCGGCAATCCCGCGCCAGGATGTTGTCCGCCGTGCCGCCGTGGATCATCCCCACCGCCATCGTCGTCCAGGGCGGATCGAACATCGCCGCGACCGCCCCCGGCGCCTTTGCGCGGTTCGCATCGTTCGCCTCGTTGATCCACTGGATCAGCCGCCCGGCTTCCAATACGGCCGACACGCCCTGGTGCAGTAGCGAGGAATGCACCTCATACCCTTTCACATGCACATGAAAGGCGGTCCCGCCCTTGTGGGCCGTCACCACCTTCATCCGCGTCGGTTCCCCCACGATCACGGCTTGCGCGCGCGGCAGCCGCGCCGCCACCTCGGCCGCCATCGGGATGACCCCGGTGCAGCCCAGCTCCTCGTCATAGGAAATCGCGAGCTGCAACGGCCGCTTCACCCCCGCTGCCTGCGCCAGCGGCACGGCGGCCAGCATCAGCGCCAGAAACCCCTTCATGTCACAGGTCCCGCGCCCGTAAAGCCGCCCGCCGCGTCCGGTCAGCGTCCAGGGGTCGGACGACCACGCCTGCCCGTCCACCGGCACCACGTCGGAATGCGCCGACAGCATAACGCCGCCCGGGACGTCGGGGCCGATCCCGACATAAAGGCTGGCCTTCTTGCCATCGGCGTTCGGCACCCGGACGGACGCGATGCCCTGCCCAGCCAGCCAGTCCCCGACCCAGGCGATCAGCGGCAGGTTGCTGTCGCGGCTGACGGTCGGGAAGGCTACCAGCCGCGCCAGAAGGCGGCGCGCAAGCGCGAGGTCGGCTGAAACGTCGGTCATCTGTCCCCCGGTCGGCGCCGCCGACTTCGCCCCGCCAGACCGCCGAGGTCAAGGGCCCGGCGCATCCCCGCCCACCCGCCCCGCCCGCCCCGCTTGACTGCTCCGCCCGCCAGCCCCGCCAGTCGTTCTGCCGACTGACGCGACGGCAAACCCGGCAATATGCCAGTTGCCGTGGCGAAAAAAATGAACAACACTTCCCGGACACCTGCGGCCTTGGGGACCACGGGGAAATCAATAAGAAAAAACAAACGACTGGGAGCACTACATGCCCGATGGGGCGGAGCCGGTCCTGCGGGTGAGGGATCTGAACACGGTGTTCAGAACCCGCGGCGGCGAGGTTCATGCCGTGAACTCGGTCAGTTTCGACATCCGCCCCGGCGAACTGGTGGGTGTGGTGGGCGAAAGCGGCTCGGGCAAGTCGGTCACCATGATGTCGCTCCTGGGGCTCCTGCCTTCGCCGCCGGCGGAGGTCCGGTCGGGCGAGGTGCTTTTCGGCGGCCGCGACCTCTTAAAATGTTCGCCCGAGTCGCTCCGGGCGGTCAGGGGCTCGGATATCGGCTTCATCTTCCAGGACCCCATGACCTCGCTCAACCCGGTCTTCACCGTCGGCTTCCAGATCATGGAGCCGCTGCGTAGCCACATGGGGATGACGAAATCCGCAGCCAGGGTGCGGGCGGCCGAGCTGCTGTCGCTGGTCGGCATCCCGGATGCGGCGGACCGGCTGAAGGACTACCCCCACCAGTTTTCGGGCGGCATGCGGCAGCGGGTGATGATCGCCATCGCGCTGGCCTGCGACCCCAAGGTCCTGATCGCCGACGAACCCACCACCGCGCTCGACGTGACGATCCAGGCGCAGATACTGGAGCTGGTCCGCGACCTGCGCCAGAAGCTCGGCATGGCGATCGTCTGGATCACCCACGACCTCGGCGTGATCGCCGGCATCGCCGACCGGGTGATCGTCATGTACGGCGGCCAGGTCGTCGAAGAGGCGCCGGTGCGCGACCTCTTCGCGCGGCCCCAGCACCCCTATACGCGTGCGCTCCTGGGCACGATCCCGCGCGTAACCGGCGCCCGGCAGGGCAAGCTGAACGTCATCCAGGGCCAGCCGCCGATCCTCCGCGCCGCGCCCTCTGCCTGCCCCTTCCGGGCGCGCTGCGCGCATGCCTTCGACCGCTGCGGGCGGGAAAACCCGGGCCTCGTGCCCGCCGGCGCCGGTCACGGCGTCGCCTGCTTCTGGGATCCTTCAACCGGCGGTGAACGGCATGTCTGACCGCAACGGACAGGTGCCGCTGGTCGAGGTCCGGGGCCTGAAGAAGTATTTCCCCATCACCGCCGGCGTGCTCCGCCGCAAGGTGGGCGACGTCAAGGCCGTCGATGACGTGTCGTTCGACATCTACGAAGGCGAGACGCTCGGCCTGGTGGGTGAATCGGGCTGCGGCAAATCAACCTGCGGGCGGACGATCCTGCGCCTCTACGAACCCACCGCCGGATCGGTGTGGATCGAAGGCACGGACGTCGCCACGCTCGATCCAGAGCAGCTCCGCAAGATGCGCCCGGTGATGCAGATGGTCTTCCAGGACCCGCAGGCCAGCCTCAACCCCCGCATGACGCTCGCGCAGATCATCGGCGAGCCGCTCTATGAACACACCAGCCTGTCGCGGGCCGACAAGCTGGCCCGCATCTTCGAACTGATGGATGCGGTCGGCCTGAACCGCGCCTTCGCCAACCGCTATCCGCACGAATTCTCGGGCGGCCAGCGGCAGCGGATCGGCATCGCCCGGGCGCTCGCGCTGAACCCGAAGTTCATCGTCTGCGACGAGCCCATCGCCGCGCTCGACGTCTCGATCCAGGCCCAGGTGGTGAACCTGCTCGAAGAGCTTCAGGACCGCCTCGGCCTGACCTACCTCTTCATATCCCATGACCTCAGCATGGTCCGCCACATCGCCGACCGGGTGGCGGTGATGTACCTCGGCCAGATCGCCGAGATTGCGCCCCGCGACGCGCTTTACCTGACACCGAAACACCCCTACACGCAGGCCCTTCTGTCGGCCGTGCCCGAGCCCGACCCCGAGGTCGAATCGCACCGCCGCCGGATCATCCTGACGGGCGATGTACCCTCGCCCGCCAACCCGCCGAAGGGCTGCAACTTCTCGACCCGCTGCCCGAAGGTCATGCCCCTCTGCCGTCAAGTCGAGCCGAAGCTCGCCGACCTCGGCGGGGGCCAGATGGTGGCCTGCCATCTCTACGACGAACACCAACAGACCGCCCCCAAGGCGGCGACCGAGGCACAACCGAGCACCCAACAAGGAGCAACCCAATGAATACCAGAACGATGCTACTAGGCGCGGCGGCGACACTCGCCTTCGCCTCTGCCGCTTTCGCCGAACGCGGCGCCGACGGCGAGGTCAAGGTCCTGTACTGGCAGGCACCTTCGATCCTGAACCCCTACCTGTCCTCGGGCACCAAGGATGTCGAGGCCTCGTCGCTCGTGCTCGAGGGCATGGCCGGCTTCGACGAAAAGGGCGTCGTCTTCGCGCGCCTCGCCGAGTCGGTGCCGACGGTCGACAACGGCGGCATCTCGGCCGACCTGACCACCATCACCTGGAAACTCAAGGCCGGCCTTCTGTGGTCGGACGGCACGCCCGTCACTTCGGCGGACGCCAAGTTCACCTATGAATACTGCACCCACCCTGAAGGCGGCTGCGCCCAGGCGGCGCGCTACGAAGGCATCACGTCCATCGACACGCCCGACGACCTGACGGTGGTCATCACCTTCGAAGCGCCGAAGCCCAACCCGTACCAGGCCTTCGTCGGCGGCACCTCGCCCATCCTGCAGAAGGCGCAGTTCGCCAACTGCCTCGGCGCGGCGGCCTCGACCTGCACCGACCAGAACTTCAAACCGATCGGCACCGGCCCCTACGTTGTCACCGACTTCAAGGTCAATGACGTGGTGTCGCTGGCGGCCAACCCCAACTACCGCGATCCCGCCAAGCCCGCCTTCGCCACGATGACGCTGAAAGGCGGCGGCGATGCGCAGGCGGCGGCCCGCGCGGTGATGGAGACGGGCGAGTTCGACTACGCCTGGAACACCCAGATCAACCCCGAGATGCAGACCCAGATGGCCGGCGGCGGCAAGGGCGTCTTCGTCAACGGCTTCGGCACGCTGGTCGAGCGTATCGAGGCCAACATGACCAACCCCGACCCCGCGCTGCCCGAAGGCGAGCGGTCCACCCCGAAGCACCCCCACCCCTTCATGACCGACCTGAAGGTCAGGAAGGCGCTTTCGATGGCCATCGACCGGCAGACGCTGGTCGACATCGGCTACGGCTCGGCCGGCCGGCCCACCTGCAACATCGTGCCCGCCCCCGAGCTTTTCGCATCCGACAACACCGACTGCATCAAGCAGGACCTCGAAGGCGCCAAGGCGCTGCTTGAAGAGGCCGGCTGGACCGACAGCGACGGCGACGGCGTGCGCGACAAGGACGGCAAGAAGCTCTCGCTGCTCTACCAGACCTCGACCAACCCGGTCCGTCAGGACTTCCAGGCGGTCATCAAGAGCTGGTGGAACGAGATCGGCGTCGAGGTGGAACTGAAGAACATCGACGCATCGGTCTACTTCGGCGGCGATGCCGGTTCGCCCGACACGTTCCAGAAGTTCTATGCCGACGTCGAGATGTACGCCAACAACTTCGACGGCACCGACCCCGAGCCCTATCTGGCGCAGTACCTCTGCGACAAGATCCCTGGCCCGGAAAACCAGTGGCAGGGCGAGAACATCAACCGCTTCTGCGACCCGGCCTATGACGCGCTGGTGAAGGAAATGGCGGCCACTGCCGACATGTCGAAGCGCGGCGAGCTGGCCAGGAAGATGAACGACATGCTGACCAAGGACAGCTACACGGTCATCGCGCTCGTCGACCGCGGCCGGCTCTCGGCCCATTCCAACACGCTCGGCGGCGTCGTCCTGAACACCTGGGACACCGAGCTGTGGAACGCCCAAGACTGGGTCCGGCAGAAGTGACGTGAGGGAAGGGGGAGGCCGCCGCAACCGACGCGGCCGCCCCCGCCCTGTGTCCCCCAGACTTCTGACCCGAGGCGCCCAACGGATGATAGCCAGATGCTGACCTACACGCTCAGACGGCTTCTGATAGCCATCCCGACGCTTCTGCTAATAAGCCTTGTGATCTTCCTGCTCGTCGACCTCGCGCCCGGCAGCCCAGCGTCCGAGATTCCGCTCACCGTGCCCCCCGAGGTCCGCGCGAAAATCCTCGAATCCCTCGGAGTGAACGAACCCGTCTGGGTGCGCTACGGCCTTTGGCTGAAGCAGTTCTTCTGGCACGAGCCGCTCTACGGCATCGACGCCATGCTCGGCACCGACTTCGCGCAAGGCGCGCAGCGGATCATCAGCTACCAGTCGCGCGCCCCGGTCTTCACCATCATCGCCGAACGCCTGCCGCAGACGCTGACGGTCATCGGCACGGCCTACCTTTTCGGCATCCTGATCGCGCTGCCGATCGGCATCTATTCCGCCTACCGCCAGTATTCCTGGTTCGACCAGGCCGGCACCTTCTTCGCGATGGTGGGGTTCTCGGTACCCACCTTTTTCACCGGCGTCTTGCTGATCGTCATCTTCTCGGTCTGGCTGCAGTGGTTCCCGTCGATCTACGACACCACGCTGCGGGTCACCGACTGGCAAAGCTTCCTGAAGCAAGTCCACCAGATGGCTCTGCCGGTCACCGTGCTGGCGCTCTTCAACGCCGCCGAAATCAGCCGCTACACCCGATCTTCGGTGCTCGACAACCTCGGGCAGGATTACGTCCGCACTGCCCGCGCCAAGGGCATGAGCGAACGCACCGTGCTGCTGGTCCACGTGCTGCGGAACTCGCTGATCCCCGTCGTCACGGTGATCGCGCTCGGCCTGCCGACCATCTTCGGCGGCGCCATCATCACCGAACAGGTGTTCAAGATCAACGGCATCGGCGCCGCGCTGATCGGCGCGATCTACGCCAACGACCTGCCGATGGTGCAGACCGTGACCTTCATCACCGCCGTGCTGATCGTGCTTTTCAACCTGATCGCCGACATCCTCTACGGCATTCTCGATCCGAGGATCCGCTATGACTGACGCCGCGCCCCCCGTCCCCGCTGCGCCCCCCGCCCCCGTGACCGACCGGCCGAAAAGCCAGTGGGCCGATGTCTGGCAACAGTTCCGCAGCCACCGGGGCGCGATGACCGGGCTGGTCGTTCTGGCCCTGATCGTCGGCTTCGTGCTGGTCGGCCCGTTCCTCTGGCGGGTGGACGGACGCTACGTGAACCCCGACGCGGCGAAGATGATCCTCGGCCGGAACCAGCCACCGTCGTGGGAACATCCCCTGGGCACCGACCAGGTGGCCCGCGACAGCCTCGCCCGGATGATGATGGGCGGACGCGTGTCGCTGGCCGTGGGCACTGTCGCCATGCTGGTGGCGATGTTCATCGGCACCACCGTCGGCCTACTCGCCGGCTATTTCCGCAAACTCGACGGCGCGCTGATGCGGCTGACCGACCTGTTCCTGTCGCTCCCGCTTCTGCCGCTTCTCCTCGTCCTGATGTTCCTCTACGGCGACCGGGTGCGCGGTGTCTTCGGCCCCGAGACGGGAACCTTCATCCTGGTGGTGATCGGCATCGGCGCCACCTCGTGGATGCAGGCCGCGCGGATCGTGCGCGGCCAGGTGCTGGCGCTGAAGGAACGCGAATTCGTGCTGGCCGCGCGGTCGATCGGCACGCCGCCGCGCCGGATCATCATCCGCCACATCCTGCCCAACGTAATCTCGCCGATGATGGTGGCGGCCACACTCGGCATCGCCTCGGCGATCATCACCGAATCCGTCCTGTCGTTCCTGGGCCTCGGCTTTCCGCCCGATTTCCCGACCTGGGGCGGCATCCTGAACGACGCCTACAACGCCATCACCACCTATCCCAGCCGGGTCGTCTGGCCGGGGATCGCGATCTCGCTGACCGTGCTTTCGGTGAACTACATCGGCGACGGCCTGCGCGACGCGCTCGATCCCCGCATCAGGGGGCGCTGAGGGGCCGGGCCCAAGGCCGGGGCTCCTGCCCCCCCCGACCCCCTTGCCCGGAACAGCCGCGAAGCGGCCCGGGCGGACGCCTCCGCAACGTTTGCACGTGGCAACAACGGCATGCGGGTTGGAACCATGAAGTGCGGACCAACACTGCCGGCGCGCGCGTCTTGCGGTCAGACGCCGCCCTCCGTTGCGCGGGGGCGGGTGAAGAAGCGATCCGGGTTGGCTGCAAACCGCCCTACCCACCCCACTGCGACCTGTCCTTGGCCCGGTCACGCAGGGCCGCGCTCAGCGGTTCCTTGACCGCCACATAGACCACAGTCGAGGCACTTCGAGCGAAGGCGGTCCCCGAACCGTGGCCGCGCGGCCGGGGATGCGCGGCGGGCGCGGAAGTTTTTTTCGCCCTGCCGCGTAGGAGGCACGCCCCGCCTGCGTAGGACGACATGAAGGGCGACAACGCGCCCGACATGGAAGGAGCATTGATCATGACCAGGTTCACCTTGCCGGCGGCCCTGATCGCCCTCGCCACCCTGCCCGCCTTGGCCGAGACATCCGGCGCGACACCCTCACCCGCCGAAGGCCGGGGCGGGGCGCTTTTCGCCATGCTCGACGAGAACGGCGACGGCGCTATCACCCGCGCCGAACTCGACGCCCGCAAGGCCGAGACCTTCGCCCGGATGGACCGCGACGGCGACGGCGCGGTGACGCAGGCCGAAGCGGCCGAGGCGCGCGCCCGGCTCGCCGCCTTCGCCGAACGCATCGGCCGCGCCGCACGGGCCGGCGACGGCTCGGCGCTCCGGCGCGCGGACCGCGACGGCGACGGGCGCGTGACGCTGGCGGAATACACCGCCCGCGCGCCGTTCTTCACGCTGCTCGACGCCGACGACAGCGGCACCCTGAGCCGCGCGGAATTCGACCGCGCCGCCCTCGCCTTCGCCCGCTGACCCCCCGCCCCCTCAGTCACCCCCCCCGAAAGGACCCCTCCAGTGACCGCATTCCGGCACCCCCGCCTCCTCTCCGCCCCGGCCCTCGCAATCACCGCCTCGCTTCTTCTCGCCGGCGCGGCCGCAGCCGCCGACCTGACCGCCACCGGCGCCAACGGCGGCACCTGGCAAGGGACCCGCACCTGCGCCAACGCCGACACCGCCCGCACCTGCTACGGCAGCGGCACCTACACCTCGCCAGCCGGCCGCGTGACCGCCCGCAGCGGCACCAGCGTCCTGACCAAGGGCAACTGGACCCACCAGGGCACCGTGACACGCCCTTCCGGCCGCACGGTCCAGACCTCGGTCATCCGCAAGTGGTGACCCCCGCTTCCGGCCCGGCAGGCGGCATTCCGCTGCCGCCGGGTTCGGCTATGCTGGGCGTCGGAAACGAAACCGGACGAGGCCTGATCGCGTGGGCGAACAAGACGACGCCGCCGCCGCCATGCGCGACCTCGCCCATCGGGACGGCCAGGGCGACAACCTGGGCGACAACCGGGGCGATGACCGGGCGCTCGCCCGGCTCGTGGCGCTCTACGGACGCCCGTTCACCATCTTCGCCGGGCGCTACCTCGGCGATCCCGCGCAGGGCGAGGACGTGGCGCAGGAGGTGTTCCTGCGCGCCTGGGCCGAAGCCCGCCGCTACGACCCCGCCCGGGGCAGCGTCGCCGCCTGGCTTTTCCGCATCGCCGCCAACCTCTGCGCCGACCGGCACCGGCGGGCACGGCTCCGGCACTTCTTCCTCGGCCCCGACCCGGGCGACCTGGCCGATACCCT
This sequence comes from Paracoccaceae bacterium, assembly GCA_046155885.1. GTDB lineage: Bacteria > Pseudomonadota > Alphaproteobacteria > Rhodobacterales > Rhodobacteraceae > JAOADN01. Next base: position 3,713 of record JBJXFU010000066.1, on the reverse strand, counting down.
CGGCGACGACGCCCGGGGCCCGAGGCCGCGCTCGCCGGGCGCGAAACGCTCGCCCGCGTGCGCGCCGCGATCAGGGCCTTGCCTGACCGCCAGCGGGCAGCGATCCTGATGACGGCCGTGGGCGGACTCGACAGCGCCGCCGTGGCAAAGGCGCTGGGCACCAGCCCGGGATCGGTCGAGCAGCTTCTGGTGCGCGCCCGCCGGTCGCTGCGCGCGGCAGCGGGTGGGGCGGCGGGCGAGACGGGCTGGGGAGAATGACAATGAACGACGACACCCCCGGAAACCGCGACCGGCTCGACCGCCTCGTGCGGCAGGCCGCCGCATTTCCCACCGACGAGACGCGGCTGCTGGCCGGGGTCCGCCGGCGCATCTCCGCTCGCGGCGTCGCAAGGCCGCCGTTCCGGCTCTTCCCGGATTTGCCGCCCTTCGCGCCGGGCCTGGTACTCGCCTCGGCCCTCGCCGTGACGCCCTTCGCGGTGGCCCATCTCCCCCTCGGCGACGATCCAACACTCGCCGTCCTATCGGCCATCGCCCTCGGCGATCCCTTCGCGGCCGGTGACCCGACCACCGGCGCGGGAGGCACCTGATGCGCAGCCCCTGGCGGACGGCCTTCACCATCCTCGCGGTCCTGTCGCTTTTCGCCAATGCCGTCGTGCTGGGCCTTTGGCTGCGCGGCAGCGAGATGCGCGAGGTCCTGAACGGCGGCGGCGAGGGCTTCGCCGGCCTGCCGCGCGATATCCGCGCCGAGGTGCGCCGCTCGCTTCAGGCCGGAAGGAGCGATCTGACTGCGCCACTCGCCAGGCTCGGGGCCGCCCGGCGCGCCATGCTCGACGCCGCCGCCGCGCGCCCCTACGACGCGGCGGCGGTCGAGGTGCGCCTGGCCGAAGTGCGCGCCGCCACCGCCGAGGTGCAGGAAAGCGCCCATGCGATCCTGCTCGGCGCGTTCTCGCGGGCGGCCGGGAAATAGACCGCGGGATCCCCCGGGAGTCCGCGCGCCCTATTCCGCCCGCTTCGGCGCCTCGCCCCAGGCCCAGACATCGACCGGCGCCGCCCGGCCACGCAGCGCCACGCCCTCGGCCCGCCGCCAGCCGCCGGAATCGCCGCCGGTCGCGGCACCCGCCCGCGCCATCGCCGCCTCGCTGACCGCCAGCCGGCAGCCCAGATCGCGCGTCACCGTCTCCAGCCGCTTGGCCACGTTGACCGTATCCCCGATCACCGCGAATTCCAGCCGCCGCGCCGGGCCGACGTTGCCGATGGTCGCCTGCCCGAAATGCACACCCACCGACACCCGCACCGGCGGGCTGCCCTCGGGCAGCGCCGCATCGAGCGCATCGATCGCCGCCACCACCGCAAGCGCCGCGCGCAGGGCGTTCGCCGCGTCCGCCTCGCCCGGTTCAGGCGTGCCGAAGGTCGCCATCACCCCGTCGCCCAGGTACTTGTCAAGCGTGCCGCCGTTCTCGAACACCACCCGCTCGATCGCCGCGTAGTAGCGGCGAAGCAGTTCCATCACCTCGTCGGTCGGATACCGCTCGGCGATGTCGGTAAAACCCACAATGTCGGTGAACATCACGCCGACTTCGTGCGACCGCGCCCGCGCCAGACTGCCATCGCTGCGCGCCAGCGCCTCGACAACCGTGGGCGCGAAATAGCGCGACAGGTTGGCGCGTTCACCCGCCAGTTCCGCCTGCCGCGCAATCAGCTGATTGGTCCGCCAGGACTTCAGTGTCAGGATCGCGGCGACAAGGACGAAGACCACCACCTCCTGTACCCGCATCATGAAATGCACTGAATTCGGGTCGAAGAACGCCTCAAACCGCTCGGCGAAGCGCCCGTAGACCATCGCCGTTGCCTCGCTCAGTTCAGGCATGCGATGCCCGAAGGCGCCGATCGCCAGCGCCGCGCCGAGCCAGAGCACGGCAACCAGAAGCCCGGTGTTCCAGATCGTCCGCCAGGAATAGGCCAGTGTGCAGAGCGCAAGGATCAGGTAGAAATAGCTGAAATTCTCGAACTGATAGACGAAGGCGGCGGGCATCCGGTCAGTCATGAACGGGCTCGGGACCACGCTGACAAAAACCAGAAGCAGGATTTCCGGGACGACAAGCCAGATTTCCGGAATCCGCATCCCCCGCCGGATCAGCGCCTGGCGCACCCAGCCGATGGCGAGAAAAACGAAGAGCAGCGCTTCGTAGTAAAGCACGCCCCAGGTCGGGTTGAGAAACAGCAGCAGGACCGCGATCACCAAGATCGCTGTCGTCCGCGCCACTGACGAGATCCGCTGGCCGATCCTCAGTTCCTGCTCGAAGGCGTCGCGCAGGAAGCGGTCCTTCGCGACCCGCTCGGATTCGTCGTGCGAGGTCTTCAGTACGCGGGGCAGCAGCCCGAGGCTGATTTCCGGGGCCGTGGCTTGGGTGTCGGTCATTGCGCCATTGTCCGTGAGGGGCGGCGCCGAGACTAGGGGAAGTCGCGACGGGTTAACAGGTGTGGGCCGTCCCCGGTCGCCGCGTCGCACCGGTCAGGCGACTGGTCGCCCGCCGTTCCGCCCCGGCGCGGGCGCCAAGCGCCCAGCCAGGCCCACAGACAGACGCGGGATTCCGCCAAGTCGCCGGCGCGCCCGCGTCCGGCCTCATTGCGGACACATTCGCCGAAGACCCTTCGCCCCGACGGACGCGGACCCCACGCAGGCACATATGACTCCGCAGCTCGCCTTCATCGCCGGATTGCTGTCCGCCGGGCCCTTGGCCGTGGGCCTTCTCTGGCTCGCCGCGCGGATCGGCGACTTGCTGCCGGACGATCCGGACGACGCTCAGCCCGCGATCACGCCCTTCCTCAGGATGAAGCACCCGTAGGGCCCGGGGTCCGAGGTCCGCACGATGCAGAAGGCCGCCCGCGCCTCGGCATAGAACGCGAACCGCTCCACCGCCCGGATCGCCACCGCCCGCCCCTCCGCGCGGTTCACCACGCCCTGCATCTTCGCGAAGATGGGCATTTGCGCCTCCGGGCTGCCCACCACCTCCATCCGCGTGACCGGCGCCGGAACGAAGCTGTCAAGCGGGAACAGCGACAGGATCGCCTCGGCGGCTTCCGGCAGGTTGCAGCCGGCCATGTCGATCAGCTTCCCGTAGGCCGTGTCCTTCGCGATCGACGCCGCGGGATGGTTCACGTCGCAGATCACCAGATCGTCACCGTGGCCCATCAGCATGAGCACATGGACCACCTCGGCCGACAGTCGCTGGTCGATACCTTTCAGCATCCTACTGCGCCGCCACGAGGTCGGGCGTCTTCCAGTCGCCGCTCAGGATCTCGGGCCGGGGACGATAGAGGCGGACGACATAGCTCCAGCCGTCCATGATCCGCAGGTGGTTCGGTTGTGCGGCATCGCCGCCGAAGCGGATCACGACGCTGCCATCCGCTTCGGGCTTTGCCGTGACACTGTTGAACGAGGCCTGTTCGACCGGAGCTTCGAAGAAGCCGTCCTTGTTGTAGACGATGACCGACCAGAACCCGTCGACCGGAACGTCCTTCATGGTCAGGGTATAGGTGGTCTTGCCGCTGGCATCCGGCGGCACGCCGAAGGTGTAGATCGCGGCTTTCGGCGGATTGGCGCCCCAGCCGGCGGCGGTTCCGATCAGATGCGCCACTGGATCAACCTCGGCCTTGTCACCGAACGCGACGGCTGCCGGGTCCTGATGGGCGGCAAGCTGGTTCAGGATGCC
>JBJXFU010000060.1:0-17649 GCA_046155885.1 Paracoccaceae bacterium | reverse complement strand
CGGGCCCGCGCCGCCCTCGGCCCCCTCGCCGGGAGCACGGCGCGCGGAGCGGGCGAAGAGGCGGTTGACGAGGTGGCCGACGCCCCGGGCGATGACGACCCGCAGCACCAGATTCAGAAGCCCGCTCAGGTTCATCTCACACCCCTATCCGCCGAACATCTCGGCCTGACCTTCATGCGCGTCGTCGTCCTCCCCGTCCTCCGCCTCGGCCCCGCCGGGCAGCGGCACCTCGCCCGGGCCGGGCCGGCTGTCGAGAAGGCCGGCGGCGCGCAGTTCCTTCAGACCCGGAAGGTCCTGGGCGGATTCCAGTCCGAAATGGTCAAGGAACCGTTCGGTTACGACGAATGTGACCGGCCGCCCCGGGGACATCCGCCGCCGCCCGAGGCGGATCCAGTCGAGTTCGAGGAGCTGGTCGACGGTGCCCCGGCTGACCGCCACGCCCCGTATCTCTTCGATCTCGGCCCGGGTCGCGGGCTGGTGATAGGCGACGATCGCCAGCGTCTCGATCGCGGCGCGGCTGAGCTTGCGCATCTCGACCGTCTCGCGGCGCATCAGGAAACCGAGGTCCGGGGCGGTGCGGAAGGCGAAGGCGTCGCCTACCCTGACAACCCTGACCCCGCGCCCTTCGTAGCGGCGGCGGAGCAGGTCGAGCGCCGCGCCGGGGTCCGACCCGTGCGGCATGCGCTGGCCGAGTTCGGCCACCGAGACGGGCGTGGCCGAGGCGAAGAGGATCGCCTCGACCATCCGCTCCTGCTCGGCCAGCGGCGGCGCTTCGAAGAGGCCCGGTCCGGGCTCGCCTTCGGTCATGGCCCGCGCCGCCTGACCGAGATCGGCTCGAACGGGCCGGACTGGCGCAGTTCGATCCGGCCCTCGCGTGCAAGTTCCAGTGAGGCGGCGAAGGTGGAGGCGGTGGCCGAGCGGCGGCGCGCGGGATCGGCGGACCAGCCATCGGGCAGCCAGCCCATCAGGTCGACCCATTCGCCGGCGAAGCCGATCAGCCCGCGCAGCCGGTCGAGCGCCATTTCCATCGTGAAGACCGCGTCGCGGTCGAAGGCGTAGGGGCGGAATTCGTCGCGGGTGCGGAGCCGGGCATAGGCCTGCATCAGGTCGAGAAGCGAGGCGGACCATTCGATCCGGCGGGCGGTCGCCACCGTTTCCGCCTGCCCGCGCGGAAAGACATCCCGGCCGAGCTGGTCGCGCCCCATCAGCCGTGCCGCCGCGTCGCGCATCGCCTGCAGGCGTTCGAGCTGGAAGGCGAGGTGGAGCGCCAGGTCTTCGCCCGAGGGCCCGTCCGAGGCCGGATCGGGCGGCAGCAGAAGGCGGGACTTCAGGAAGGCGAGCCAGGCGGCCATCACCAGATAGTCGGCCGCGAGTTCGATCCTGAGCGCGCGGGCCTTTTCGACGAAGGCCAGGTATTGCTCGGCCAGCGCCAGGACGGAAATGCGCCGGAGATCGACCTTCTGGGTGCGCGCCAGGGTCAGCAGGAGGTCGAGCGGACCTTCGTAGCCGTCGACATCGACGATCAGCGCCTCGCCGGAGGGCGGCGGGGCGGCGGGGTCTTCGGCAAAGGGCAGCGGGTCAGCCATCGGCGCGGGTCATCATCAGCGCCTGAAACTCCACGTCGAGCGCTTCGGGGTCAATGGGTTCGGCCCGCCCGCGCAGGCCGAGCGCCCGGGACGCCCATGTTACTGCGGCATCGGTCATCGGCCCGGCTGCGGAAACGACCACCTCCATCTCGGGCCGCTTGCCGTTGCAATGCAACGCCAAGTCGCAGCCCGCCGCTATCGCCGCCGCAGCGCGGTCGCCGATGGACCCGCCGAGCGCCTCCATCGACAGATCGTCGGTGCTGAGGAGGCCGCCGAAGCCGATCTCGCCCCGGATGAAGGAGATGACGGCGGGCGATACGGTGGCGGCGCGCGAAGGGTCGATGGCGTCGATGACGACATGGCCGGTCATCCCGAAGGGCAGGTCGGCGAGCGCGGCGAAGACGGCGAAGTCGGTTTGGCGAAGCTCGTCGGCCGGGGCGGCGACGCGGGGGGGTTCGTGGTGGCTGTCCTCCGCCGCGCGGCCGTGGCCGGGCATGTGTTTCGTCACCGGCAGGACCCCGCCGGCAAGGAGGCCGGCGGCGGAGGCGCGCGCTGCACGGACGATCGCCTGCGGATCGCTGCCGAGGCAGCGGTTGCGCAGGAAGGGATGGGTCGCGGGCCCGGCGATGTCGCCGGAGGGCGCGCAGCAGGTGTCGATGCCGACAGCGGCGAGTTCGGAGGCGATGAGCCGGTAGCGCAGCCAGAAGCCGCGTTCCAGGTCGGGCCCGGCCAGGCGCAGGGACTGGTCCAGCGGCGGCGGCCATTCGCGCCAGTGCGGGGCGCGGAGCCGCTGCACCCGCCCGCCTTCCTGATCGGTCAGCACCGCCGCGTCCCGGCCCACGGCTTCGCGCAGGTCGGTTGTCAGGCGGCGGAGCTGTGCGGGCGTGTCGACATTGCGCGCGAAGAGGATGAAGCCCCAGGGGTCGGCTTCGCGGAAGAAGGCGGCTTCGTCCGGGGTGAGGCGCGGGCCGGAGCAGCCGAGAATTGCCGCGGTGTGCCGCCTGCCGGCAGGCCCGGTCGCCGCCTTGGGCGGGCTCACCGGACCAGCGCCGGTACGCAGGTCGAGACCCTTCCCTTGACCACGGCGCAGAAGCGGCGCGCTTCGGCGACATCGGCGAAGCCCTCGGCGCGGAGCCGGAAGAAGGTGCCGCCGGTGCCGCCGGCCGGTTCGATCACCCGCCGTTTGCCGACCATCACCGGGCCGAAGGCGGCGACGACCTCTTCCCAGCCGGCGCGTGCCGCCTCGACGCTGTCATAGGTGCCGATCTGTACCAGCCGCGTACCCGAAGCCAGGTTCGCGGGGTCGAGGTCGATGGTCGGATCGGGGGCAAGCGCGGCCTCGGCATCCGAGATCGCGGCGACCAGCACCGCCTCGTCGGCCAGCCCCGCGAGGTCGTCGCCGGGCGCGGAATCGGAGCGCGCCGATGCGGCTTCGCTTCCCGGCCTGGGCTGGGGACGCGCGGAGAGCGCGACGGCGCCTTCCAGCGGGGTGGCGGGGGCGGTGAGCGGATCGACGATGCGGCCGCCTTCGCCGAGCGGTTCGCCGGTCAGCGGCTCCTGCGAGGCGAACCGGGGCCTTTCGGCCGGAGGCCCGGCGAGGCTTGCGATCGCGAGGTCGGCGGGGGCGAGGTCGGCGGGGTCGAGATCAGTGGGTTTCGGCGCCAGGGTCAGGCTGTCGGGCGGCGCGGCTGCGGTCCCCTCGGCCGTCACGGCGTTCACCGCGAGCCCCTGATGCTGCGCCAGATCTCCGCCCGGATCGGTCGGCGCGACACGGGCGGGACCGGCCAGCGCCCGGACCACCGGCACGCCCGTCACATCCCGCACCGCGAGCTTGTAGGCCCAGAGGCCGAGCCCGGCGACGAGGATGAGCGAGGTGAGCGCCCCGGCGAGGTTCACCGCGCGCTGGACCCGTTCGCCGGCGGGGCGGAGGGGGGCGGCGGAGGGTTCGGACAGGCCGGCGTGTTCGCGCGGCGGGGGGCGGCGAGGGGATTCCGGCTCGATCAGGCGAAGCGGCGCCGGTTCGGTTCGCCGCATCGCCCGCATCATGCCCGCGCCAACGCCCATCCCCGGCGCCGGAATATCCCGATAGTCGATGTCCGCCATCCGTCCTGCCCCGGTCATGGCGGGCCTGGGGCCCGCACCGTCTGCTCGCCAGCCGGCGGGCGGCGCCTGTTGCGATCAGCGCATTTCTTCCGCCGGCGTGACGCCAAGGATACCAAGGCCGGTGGAAATAACAACCGCCGCGGCACGGGCGAGAGCGATTTTTGACTGGCTCAGCGGGATGTTGCCTTCCTGGAGGAAGCGAAGGGAGGTGTCTTCGTTCCCCCTGTTCCACAATCCGTGGAGGTCAGAGGCGAGTTCGTAGAGGTAGAAGGCCAGGCGATGGGGCTCACCGCCGCGGGCCGCGACCTCGACCGTGCGGGGCCATTCGGCGATCCTGCGGGCCAGCGCAAGCTCGGCCTCGTGGGCGAGCGCGGAGAGGTCGGCGGCGGCGAGGGCGGCGTCGGCGGTGGGGATGCCGGCCTCGGCCGCCTTGCGCAGCACGCTGCGGACGCGGGCATGGGCGTACTGGACGTAGAAGACGGGGTTGTCCTTCGAATGTTCGAGGACCTTGGCGAAATCGAAGTCCAGCGCGGCGTCGTTCTTGCGGGTCAGCATGACGAAGCGCGTGACATCCGCGCCAGCCTGTTCGACCACGTCGCGGAGGGTGACGAAGGTGCCGGCGCGCTTCGACATCTTGAAGGGTTCGCCGTTCCGGAAGAGCCGGACCAACTGGATCATCTTGCAGTCGAGCGTCACCTTGCCCGCTGAAAAAGCGGCCACTACCGCCTTGAGCCGCTTGACATATCCGCCGTGGTCGGCGCCGAGGACGTCGATCAGCTGGTCGAAGCCCCGGTCGATCTTGTTCCAGTGATAGGCGATGTCCGGCGCGAAGTAGGTCCAGCTGCCGTCGGATTTCCGGACCGGGCGGTCGACATCGTCACCATGCGCGGTGGACCGGAACAGGGTCTGCGTGCGCGGTTCCCAGTCGTCGGGCAGTTCGCCCTTCGGGGGGTCGAGGGTGCCTTCGTAGATAAGGCCCATTTCCCTGAGGGTTGCGATGGCTTTTTCGACCTGGCCGGAAGCCGCGATGGCCTTTTCAGAGGTGAAGACATCCATGCGGACGCCGAGGAGCGCGAGGTCGTCGCGGATCATCTCCATCATGCGGGCGGTGGCGAAGGCGCGGACATCGGCGAGCCAGTCGGCTTCCGGCCGGCCGAGCAGGCTGTCGCCGTACCTCTCTTTCAGCGCCAGTCCGACGGGGATCAGGTAGTCGCCGGGATAGAGGCCTTCGGCGATTTCGGGCGATAGCCCGTTCGCCTCGCGGTAGCGTTCATAGGCGGAGCGGGCGAGAACATCGACCTGGGAACCGCCGTCGTTGATGTAATATTCCCGCGTAACCTCATGGCCGGAAAAGGAAAGCAGCGCGGCGAGGGAATCGCCGAAGACGGCACCCCGGGTGTGGCCGACATGCATGGGCCCGGTCGGGTTGGCGGAGACAAACTCGACGTTGACACGCCGGCCCTGCCCGAGGGCGGAGCGACCGTAGGCGGCGCCTTCGGTCAATGCCGCGCGCACCACGCCCTGCCAGACGGCGGGCGTGAGGCGGAGGTTCAGAAAGCCCGGACCGGCCACTTCGGCGGCGGCGATGCGCGGATCGGCGGCGAGGCGTCCGGCCAGCGCCTCTGCCATGCCGCGGGGCGGCAGGCCGGCCGGTTTGGCCAGCACCATCGCGGCGTTGGTGGCCATGTCGCCGTGCCCGGGGTCACGCGGCGGTTCTACCGTGACGGCCGAAGTGTCGAGGCCCGCCGGCAGATCGCCGGCGTCGGCGAGCGCCGCGATGGCGTCGATGACGAGCGCGCGGATGTCGCTGAAAAGGTTCATCTGGTCCGTCCTGTCATCCGGCCGGGATGGCAGAGGGCGGAGGGCGCGTCAAGCCGGGCGGGCGGGCCGGTTCAGCGGCCCCTTGTGTCGATGTCGAAGCTGATCACTCCGCCGTAACCGCCCCGGCAGAGCCCGGACAGCCGGGCGGTGGCTGCCTTGCGGTCGGGGTGGTCGCGCCAGGCAGAGAAGGCGGCGCGGTCGGCGAAGGAGGCGACGATGCCGTGGGTGTAGGCGCCGGTCCTCTGGTCGAAGTCGCGGTTGGGTCCCCAGGCGAAGCCGGTCATGCCGGCGATCGTTCCGCGAAGCGACGCAAGGTCGGCCATAGCGGCCGCCACATCCTCGCGCGGCACGTCTTCGCGGATCGCGCAATAGACGCAATGCAGGATCATCGCCCTTCACCCCCGGCCCGCGCCGATCGCCTGAAAAACGATCCTGGCCGCCAGCCTGTGCCCGGTTATGGCCCGAACCCGTGCGGCGGGAAAGCAGGATCGCCGTTCGTTTCCCACCCGGGAACGTTCGGCGGGCCGGGACGGCGATTGTACACGGGGATAGGCGGTGAGGCTGCGACGCGACCGCAGGGCGGGCCGAGGCAAGCGCCGCGACGGCCCGCATGGGACGGGCGGGCCGCTCGCCGCGAGGGCCGGTCAGGCGCCATGGTCGGCCTTGATCATGTCCGCCGCCTTTTCGCCTATCATGATGGCGGCGGCATTGGTGTTGGAGGAGATGAGGGTCGGCATGACGGACGCGTCGGCGACGCGCAGGCCGTCGATGCCGTTGAAGCGCAGGCGCGGGTCCACGACGGCGGCAGGGTCGGCGCCCATGCGGCAGGTGCCGGCGGGATGGTGGTCGGTCTTGGCGTTGGCGCAGGCGTAGTCGATGTAGTCCTGGTCGGTGCGGACCTTCGGCCCGGGCAGGCGTTCGGCCAGCACGAAGGGCTTCAGGGGCGCCTGCGCCATGATCTCCTGCGCGAGCTTCAGGCCGCGGATCGCCATGTCGCGGTCATAGGGGTCTTCCCAGTAGTTTGGGTCGATCAGCGGGGCAGCCAGCGGGTCGGCGCTGGCCAGCCGCACGGTGCCGCGCGAGCGCGGGCGCATGTAGGCGGAGTTGAGCGTCACGCCGCCCATCGGCATCGCCGCCACCCCCGCCTCGATCCCCGAGCCGAGGCCGAGGTGGAACTGGATGTCGGGGGACCGCGCGTTGCGGTCGGCGTACCAGAAGCCGCCCGTTTCGAAGAGGCTCGAGGCGACGGGGCCACGTCTGGTGAGCAGGTATTGCAAGGCGGCGGCGGCGGACCAGAGGGGTTTGGCGTAGCGGTCGTAGGTGTGGGGGCCGGTGACTTCGGCGATGACGAAGAGGTCGAGGTGGTCCTGCAGGTTCGAGCCCACGCCGGGGCGGTCGAGGAGGGTCCTGACGCCGACCGAGGCGAGATGGTCGGCGGGGCCGAGCCCCGAGAGCATCAGAAGCCTGGGCGAGCCGATGGTGCCGGAGGACAGGATCACTTCCTTCGACGCGGTGACGAGCCCTTCGCCGGCCATCTCGATTCCAGTGGCGCGGCCGTTTTCGGTAACGATTCGAAGCACCTGCGCGCCGGTCTTCACGGTCAGGTTGGGCCGGGACATCGCCGGGCGGAGGTAGGCGGTGGCGGTCGAGGAGCGGCGGGCGTTCCGCTGGGTGAGCTGGTAGTAGCCCACCCCGGCGGGGTCTTCGGAGGTCAGGTCGGGGTTGCGGGGGATGCCGAGTTCGGCGGCGGCGGCGAAGAAGGCTTCGCAGATCGGCAGGGCGGCGCGGGGCTGGCTGACGCCGAGGGGGCCGCCCTGCCCGTGCCAGCGATTGTCGAAGCTGTCGTTGTCTTCGGCCTTGCGGAACCAGGGGAGCACGTCCTCGTAGCCCCAGCCGGTGCAGCCCATCTGGCGCCATTCGTCATAGTCGAGCGGGTGGCCGCGGGTGTAGATCTGGGCGTTGATCGACGAGCCGCCGCCGATCACCTTGCCTTGTGTGAAGCGGACCCTGCGGCCTTGCAGGTGGCGCTGGGGAACCGTACTCCAACCCCAGCTGCCAAGTCCTCTGGTCATCTTCGCGAAGCCGGCGGGCAGGTGGTAGTAGGGGTGGCGATCCTTGCCCCCGGCTTCCAGCAGCAGGACGTTCACGGCGGGGTTTTCCGTAAGGCGGGCTGCGAGCACGCAGCCGGCCGAGCCACCACCGACGATAATGAAGTCGTAGCCCGGGGTCATTGTCATCCTTCCGTCCGCCATGCCGTCCCGGACCGCCATACCATCGATCCGGCCCGGCGTCGGCGACGCTGCCGGGGGGGCGCGCAAAGGAGATCGGTGAAATCCGCCTGCCCTGTCGGATCGTTCCAATCCCGACCCGGAACGCTCCAGCACCGTGCCGGAACGATCCAACAGGGTCAAGAATCGCAGAGCATGGGACTTGGAGGTGGATTGGTGGCATGCGGGGCGGCGGAATGCGGCCCGGAAGGGGCGGGAATGCCCGATCCGGGCCGACTACCCAAGGCACACCCTTTACCGGAACACTCAGGGGGAGCCGGTCAAGACCGGCCCGAACGCACCCAACGCACCGCTTACCAGGGTCCCTGCGGACGCCCCTGAACGCACCCGCGACCCGCAGACGCCCGGTGCGATGCACGATGCGAGGCACCGGGGCGCGGCTGACCCTCGCGATGCAGAATGACGGGCGAATGTGAATGTCCGAAGACCGGCGCGGGGAATTCTGGGGGAAATCCGCGTCATCCTTCGCCACATTGCGGCGGCGCGTGCGAAAGCGAAGCTGCGGTGCGGGTCCGGTTGCGTCCGGAGCCGCGCCCGCGCCGGGGCTTTGCGAAACGGGGCGGAAGCGACGCGCGGCGGCGGGCCGGAAGGGCGTGGCGCACCGGGGCTTCGATCGGGGGCTCTGATCGGAGGCTTTGATCGGGGACCGTGATCGGGGCCGCGCCCTCAGACCGCGTTGCCGGCCACCGCGCGCAGGGCCGGCGTCAGGTCGCCATAGCCGGTGAAGCGCCGTTCGTAGCCGAGCCCGAGGCGTTCGGCATGGCCGCGCGCCAGCCGGTCGAGGTCCGCGTCGTCGGTCTGTGCCTGGTAGACGAGCGTCGTGTAGTGGCCGAAATAGGCGTCCCGCAGGTCGGGGTGGCGGTCGAGCCCGAGCGGGCGCCAGACGAAGGCGTCGAACTGGCGGACGAGGAAGTCTGTGAGGTAGAAGCAGGTCATCTCGCCGCGCGCGGCGAAGGCGGCGTTGCCTTCGAAGAAGGAATAGCAGTGCGGGCCTTCGACCATGCCGACGCCAAGCTCGGCACATTTTGCCTGGAGAAGCCCGCCGGTGCCGCAGTCGGCGTAAACGACGAAGACCTGCTCGTAGCGGTCGCGGTGCTTCAGCACCGCCGCCTCGACCGCAGCGGTGATCCTGTCGGGGGAGTTGTGCAGGATCGCGGGCAGGCAGGTCAGGTCGAGATGCGTCCAGCCGTTGGCGCGAATCAGGTCGAGGATTTCGCGGGCGAGCGCCCCGCAGGCGATGAGGAGAACCCGGCCCCGTCCTGCGGGCGCGAGGCCCGTTTCGGTTAGGGTCCGGTCGTCGGTCATTCGGTCCTTGCGGGGGGCTTTTTCGCCCGCAGGCGGAGCGCGATCATCGCCGCGAGTAGGAGCGGGCCGAGCGCCGCCTGCCAGACCGGCATCACGTCGCCCGCCACGCCCCAGGCCAGAGCGATGGTGGCCCCGGCGGCGAGGATGACGAAGAGGAGGATGGCGGCGAAACGGATGGTCTGCATGGCTGTGGCCCTTCGGTCCCGAAGCATCTGGGCATCGCGCGCCAGATCGTCAACCACCGGAAAAAACCCCGTCCCTTCGGCACAAGAATGGCAGGATTGTGGCGAAAGCGGCGCGCGCCCTGCCGCCGCCCCGGTTTGGCCCACGGCGGACCGGCCGGTCAGACCCGCGCGGCCATCTGGTTGTGCTTGCGCGCGATCCAGTCCTTGGCCGTCTGCACCGCCACAGCCGCATCGCGGCAGTAGGCGTCGGCGCCAATGGCCCGGCCGAATTCCTCGTTCAGGGGGGCGCCACCGACGAGCACGATGTAGTCGTCGCGGATGCCCATTTCCTTCATCGTGTCGATCACCACCTTCATGTAGGGCATGGTGGTGGTCAGAAGCGCGGACATGCCGAGGATGTCGGCCTCTTCCCGTTTCAGCGCGTCGATGTACTTGTCGACCGGGTTGTTGATGCCGAGGTCCACGACTTCGAAGCCCGCGCCCTCCATCATCATCGCGACGAGGTTCTTGCCGATGTCGTGGATGTCGCCCTTCACCGTGCCGATCACCATCTTGCCGACGCGCGGGGCGCCGGTTTCGGCGAGGAGCGGCTTGAGGATCGCCATGCCGGCCTTCATCGCGTTGGCGGCCAGCAGAACCTCGGGCACGAAGAGGATGCCGTCGCGGAAGTCGGCGCCGACGATGGTCATGCCGGCGACGAGCGCCTTGGTCAGCACGTCGTAGGGGGTCCAGCCGCGGCCGAGGAGGATGTTGACGCCCTCTTCGATTTCTTCCTTCAGGCCGTCGTAGAGGTCGTCGTGCATCTGCAGCACAAGCTCGTCGTCGGCAAGCTCGGCAAGGATGATTTCGTCGTCGGCCATTGTCTTTACTCCGGGCGGTCCCCGAGGCGTGTAATGCGGCCAAACCCCGCTGTCCACTTGGCGTTTTCCGACATGCCGGATCGCGACACCGACAGGTCGCGGAAATTGCATGCGCCGGATGGCCGGCGGCGGAGGGGCGGGAGGGGGCTTGGCAGATGTTCTATTTTTGTTCTAGTATCGGCCGATGCCGCTGCCCCCGCCCGACCCCTTTCTTCGCCTCCGCGCGCGCGGCGCCGCCAGCAACGTCCCGGGCCGGTTCGAGCCTTATGCGCGCGAGGTCGTGCAGGACGGCTGGGACATCCCCGAGGAGGACCGGCTGTTGCGGACCGAGGTGAGCGAGGAAGTCCCGCGTTCGGTCATATCGCGCAATGCCTCGCCCGATCTGCCCTTCGACCGGTCGCTCAACCCCTACCGGGGCTGCGAGCATGGCTGCATCTACTGCTTCGCGCGGCCGACACATTCCTATCTGGGCCTGTCGGCGGGGCTGGACTTCGAGACGCGGCTGACGGCGAAGCCGACGGCACCGGCGGTGCTGGAACGGGAGCTGGGGCGGAAGGCCTATGTGCCGGATGTGCTGGCGATCGGCACCAACACCGATCCCTATCAGCCGATCGAGGCGCGCTACCGGATCATGCGGGGGGTGCTCGAGGTGCTGTCGGCGTGGAACCATCCGGTGGCCATCGTGACCAAGGGGGCGATGATCGAGCGGGACATCGACATCCTTGCGGACATGGCGGGGCGGGGGCTGGTGTCGGTGGGGATTTCGGTCACGACGCTCGACCCCGGGCTGTCGCGGCGGCTGGAGCCGCGCGCCCCCCTGCCCGCCCGGCGGCTGGCGGCGATCCGGGCGCTGGCCGGGGCGGGGATTCCGGTGCGGGTGATGGTGGCGCCGGTGATCCCGGTGCTGACCGACCGCGAGCTGGAGTCGATCCTTGCGGAGGCAGCCGGGGCGGGGGCGAAAGCCGCGTCCTGGGTTCTGCTGAGGCTGCCCTTCGAGGTGGCGCCTTTGTTCCGCGACTGGCTGGAGCGGCACGAGCCCCTGAAGGCCGCGCATGTGATGAACCGGCTGCGCGAGATGCGGGGCGGCAAAGACTATGACGCGGAATGGGGCAAGCGGATGAAGGGCGAAGGGCTGATGGCCGAGCTGATCGCCCGGCGCTTCGATCTGGCGGTGAAGCGCCTGGGCATTGGCGGGCGGCTGCCCAAGCTTGACGTCACGCGGTTCCGCAGGCCGGAGCGGGCGGGGGATCAGCTCTCGCTGTTCTGAGGCCCCTGCCCCTGCCTCAGGCAGCGCCCCTGATCCAGCCGCCGCCGAGGACGCGGCTGCCTTCGGGGGCGTAGAAGACGCAGGCCTGGCCGGCCGAGACGCCGGTTTCGGGGGCGAGGAGGGTGACTTCGGCCTCGGTCGCCGAAAGCGGGCGCAGCGTTGCCTCGGCCGGCGGCCGGGTCGAGCGGACGCGGACCGTCACGGTCCGTTCTGTCTCGGCGTCGAACGCGCCGTCGCCGAGCCAGTTGACCTCGGCCACGCGGATCGTGGTGGTGGCGAGGGCTTCGCGCGGGCCGACGATGACGCGGCGCGTCAGCGGGTCGAGGCGGAGGACGTAGAGGGGGTCGTCGAGGCCGCCGATGCCGAGGCCTTTGCGCTGCCCGATCGTGTAGTGGATGACGCCTGCGTGCGTGCCGAGGACGCGGCCGTCCATGTCCACGATCTCACCGGGGTCGGCGGCGCCAGGGCGCAGTTTCTCGATCACCGCGGCGTAGTTGCCGTTGGGGACGAAGCAGATGTCCTGGCTGTCGGGCTTGTCGGCGACGGGCAGGCCGTAGCGGGCGGCGAGCGCGCGGGTTTCGGCCTTCGAGGACAGGCGGCCCAGCGGGAAGCGCAGGAAGGCGAGTTGCGCGGGCGTTGTCGGGAAGAGGAAATAGGACTGGTCGCGCGCCGGGTCGGCGGCGCGGTGGAGTTCCGGCCCGAGGGGGCCCATTTCGCGGCGGATGTAGTGGCCGGTGGCCATGCAGTCGGCGTCGAGATCGCGCGCGGTGGCCATCAGGTCCTTGAACTTCACCCGTTCGTTGCAGCGGATGCAGGGCACCGGGGTCGCGCCCGCCAGGTAGGCGTCGGCGAAATCCTCCATCACTGCGTCGCGGAACATCGATTCGTAGTCGAGCACGTAGTGGGGAAAGCCCATCGTTTCGGCCACGCGGCGGGCGTCGTGGATGTCGCGGCCGGCGCAGCAGGCGCCTTTTTTCGCCAGCGCCGCGCCGTGGTCGTAAAGCTGCAGGGTGACGCCAACGACGTGGTAACCTTCCTCGGCCAGCATGGCCGCCACGACCGAGGAATCCACCCCGCCCGACATGGCGACAAGCACGCGGGTATCGGCCGGCGCCTTCGGCAGGCCGAGCGAGTTCAGGGGGCGGGAATCGAGGGCCATCGGGTCGGGCACCGGAACATCTGAGGAACCTGTCGGAAGTGGCACGGAATATAGGAAAATCCGCCGCACTCACAAGACAGGGTTTCACCCGCCGTTAAACCGGCTCGCGCACCTTTCCCCGTGGTGAGATGAACGGGGTGACCCATGTACCTGAAGAAAGTCGACGGCCCCCGGGCCGTGACCCTGCCCGACGGCAGCGTCCTGACGCGCGCCGACCTGCCGCCGCCCGAGACCCGGCGCTGGGTGGCGAGCCGGAAGATCAAGGTGGTGCAGGCGGTGGAGGCGGGGCTGATCCCGCTGAAAGAGGCGCTTGAGCGCTACGATCTGTCGGAAGAGGAATTCGGGCTTTGGCGCGCGGCGGTCGAACAGCACGGGATCAAGGCGCTGAAGGTCACGTCGATCCAGCAGTACCGGGCGTCTCTGGTCATGCCTGGAAGTTCGGCGCCGGAAGCCATGAGCGCCTGAGCCCCCTCCCTTTCCCCGCCTTGACCGGCGATCCGATTCCGTTTTGACGCTGCGTCAGCGCGACGTAGCATGCCGCCCGGAGGCCGCCGGCGCAGGTTGGCGCGGCTTGCCGGTCTCGGGGGGCAGGACATGCGGATTTATCGGAGCGGCCATCCGGATGTCGCGATACCGGAGATGAGCATTGCCGAACTGGTCCTCGCCGGTCTCGACCGGCGCGGGGTTGCTCCTGCGATGATCGACGGTGTGTCGGGCGAGGTCGTGACCGCCGCCGAGCTTGCCCACCGGATCAGGGCGCTGGCCGGCGGGCTGGCGCGGGACGGCATCGCGGGACGGACGGTCGCGGTGATGTCGCCGAATTCGCCCGATTACCCGGTGGCGATGCACGGGCCGATGCTGGCCGGCGCGACGGTCACCACCGTGAACCCGTCCTACACCGTGGATGAGGTGCGGTATCAGCTGACGGATTCCGGCGCGAGCCTGGTGATCGTGCATCCGGCTTTCCTGGAAACCGCGCGGGCGGCGGCCGAGGGCACCGGCGTCGTGCGGATCGCCACCACGCTTGCCGCCCCGGGGCACCCCTCGATTGCCGACCTGTCCGGCCCGCCGCTGGCACGCCAGGCGGCCATGGACCTGGCGAACGACACCGCCGTGATCCCTTATTCCTCGGGCACGACCGGGTTGCCGAAGGGCGTCATGCTGACGCACCGGAGCCTGGTGGCGAACATCCTGCAGACCGTCGAGGTCAAGAAGATCGGCGCGGGCGAGACGACGCTGGCGGTCCTGCCCTTCTTCCACATCTACGGGATGCAGATTCTGGTGAACCTCTATCTGTCGCAAGGCGCGGCGCTGGTCACCCTGCCGCGGTTCGACCTTGAGGCCCTGCTGCGGCTGACCGCGGCACATCGCTTCGAGCGGCTTTTCGTGGTGCCGCCGGTGATCCTGGCGCTGGCCAAGCACCCGGTGGTGGACCAACACGACCTGTCATCGCTGCGCTATGTCAATTCGGCTGCGGCGCCGCTCGGGGCGGAGCTTGCCCAGGCCTGCACGGCGCGGATCGGGTGCCCGGTGGTGCAGGGATACGGGATGACCGAGCTGAGTCCGGTGACCCACATTTCCGACGGGGCCGGGTTTCGCCCGGGCGCGGTCGGCAAGCTGATCCCGATGACCGAGATGCGGCTGGTCGATCCGGTGACGGGGGGCGACTGCCCGGAGGGCGGCGAAGGCGAGGTCTGGATCCGCGGGCCGCAGGTCATGAAGGGCTATCTGAACCGCCCCGATGCGACCGCCGCGATGGTGGACGGCGAGGGCTGGCTGAGGACCGGGGACATCGGGGCGGTAGACGCGGATGGCTTCCTGTTCATCCGCGACCGGCTGAAGGAACTGATCAAGGTCAAGGGCTTCCAGGTGGCGCCGGCGGAGATCGAGGCCTTGCTGCTGACCCATCCGGGCATTGCCGATTGCGCCGTGGTCGGTCGGGCCGACGAAGAGGCGGGCGAGGTGCCGGTGGCGCATGTCGTGGCGGTGAAGGGCCGGTTGCTGGAGGAAGGCGAGGTGAAGGCGCACGTCGCGAGGGCGCTTGCGACCTACAAGCATCTGGCCGAGGTGCGGTTTGTCGAGGCGATCCCGAAATCGCCCTCGGGGAAGATCCTGCGGCGGCTGCTGCGCGACGCCGCGCGGGTCTGAGGGCAGCCTACGTCCGGGCGGCCTCGGCGGCGACGTCCCTGATGCGGGCGATCATCGAGCGCAGGCCGTTCGAGCGCTGCGCGGAGAGGTTTTCCTCGAGACTCAGGCGTTTCAGTTCGGCTACGGCGTCGATGGCGGCGACCTCGGCGACCGGCAGGCCGGCGTAGAGCGCATGCAGGGTGGCGATCAGGCCGCGGACGATCATCGCGTCGCTGTCGCCCTGGAAGTCGAAGGTGGCTTCCGGTCCCTCGCCTGCGATCATCGGCCGGAGCCAGACCTGGCTGGCGCAGCCCTGCACCTTGAGCGCCGGCACCCGGAACGCTTCGTCGAGCGGAGGCATCGCCTTGCCGAGTTCGATCACGTGCCGGTAGCGGTCTTCCCAGTCGTCGAGGAAGGCGAAGGTTTCGGCGATGTCTTCGAAGGCGGGCGTGGCCAAGGCTGTTCCCCCGGGGCGTCTGGTTCCGTCACCTAGTGCGTTTCGCGGACGAAGTGAACCTGGGCCGGGCACCGGGCGCCCGATCCGCCCCCGCAGGCCGGCCGGGCCTTTTCACCGGGGTTGAGATGGGCTACCCAAGGCCCAAGACCAAGGGGGCACCCAACGGATATGACGCGCCGCATCCCCAGACACCTGCCATTCGCCCTGCTGATCGCGGCGGCGGTCGCGCTTTCGTCCTGCGGCATGATCCGCGACAGCAAGCTCAACCCGCGCAACTGGTTCAAGGGTTCGCGCGCCGAGGCGACGGTTTCGGCCGAGGCGGTGCCGGGCGACCCCCGGCCGCTGGTCGCGGAGGTTACGGAACTGACCGTCTCGCGGATGCCGGGCGGCGCGATCGTCACCGCGTCGGGGCTGCCGCCGACTCAGGGCTGGTGGGATGCCGAACTGGTGCCGGTGACCGGCGAGGAAGCCGAGGAGGGCGTGATGGCCTACCGGTTCCTTCTGGCCGAGCCGCCGGGGCCGCGGCGGGTATCCACCCCGCAGTCGCGGGAGGTCACGGCGGGGGCTTTCCTGTCGGACATCAAGCTTGACGGCATCGGCAAGATCGTGGTGATGGGCGCCGGCAACAGCCGCTCAACCAGCCGCTGAGGCCTTCACCTTCACCACCCGGACCGAGCCGCCTTTGGCGCTGAGCGCGATTTCGCCTTCGCACAGGCGCAGCGCCTCGGCGCCGAAGACCTCGTGGCGCCAGCCGTGAAGCGCCGCGACATCGCGTCCGCCGGATGCGATCGCGTCGAGGTCGGCCGTGGTGGCGATCAGCTTCTGCGCGACGCCCGAGGCTTCGGACTTTGCCTTCAGGAGCACCCGCAGGAGGTCGGCGAGCGCGCTGTCGCCCTGCGGCGTGTCGCGCCCGTCGTCGACCTTCGGGCATTCCTCGGGCGGCAGGGCGAGGCCGGCGCTGACCGCCGAAAGGATGCCCTCGGCGATCTCGCCCTTCCGCGCTTCGCGCAGCAGCAGGCGCATGCGGCTGAGGTCTTCCGGGGTGACCGGCTTGGCTGAGGCGATTTCGAGGAGCGCGTCGTCCTTGTACACCCGCGAACGGGGCACGTTCCGGGTTTGCGCGTAGGTTTCGCGAAAGCGCGCCAGTTCGCGGACGATGGCGAGGAAGCGGCCCGAGGTGGTGCGGGTCTTGATCCGTTCCCAGGCCTCATGCGGCCGGGTGATGTAGGTCTCGGGGTCGGTCAGGACCGCCAGTTCCTCTTCCAGCCAGGCGGTGCGCCCGGTCTTTTCGAGGGTCTTGGCGAGGGATTCGTAGATCACCCGGAGGTGGGTGACATCGGCCAGCGCGTAGACCATCTGCGCATCGGTCAGCGGCCGGCGCGACCAGTCGGTGAACCGCGATGTCTTGTCGAGGCTGTGGCGGGCGATTTTCTTGACCAGGGTTTCATACCCCGCCTGTTCGCCGAAGCCGCAGACCATCGCGGCGACCTGCGTGTCGAAGAGGGGTTTGGGAAAGACCCTGCCGTCGATGAAGAAGATCTCGAGATCCTGCCGCGCGGCATGGAAGACCTTCACCGTCGCCTCGTGCCGGAAGAGGTCGTAGAGCGGATCGAGCGACAGGCCATCCGAGAGCGGATCGACGAGCACCGCCTCGCCCGTTTTGCCGGGCAGCGCGAGCTGGATCAGGCAGAGCTTCGAGTAGTAGCTGCGTTCGCGCAGAAACTCGGTGTCGACGGTGACGTAAGCTTCGGCCTTCGCGGCCTCGCAGAAACGGGCGAGGTCTTCCGTTGTCGTGATCGTCAGCATCGAAATCCTGTCTGTCGCGGGGTCGTCCCGCAGGTCCGGCCCCTCATAGGGGAGGAGCGGGGGTTTGGAAAGGCCTGCGGAAAGCGAGCCTCGGCGAGGGATGTTAAGGGGCGATTAACCGTGCCGGCGAATCCGGGAGGCTGGTTCGCGGCATCTTGGGAAGCGCGACGCTTGACGGTTGCGGTCCGGCGGTGCTCGACTAGCGTGCGAACACCGGTTTGCCGCATGGCGCGATCGGGCAGGACCTGAGGGTAGTCGGATATGTTGTTGATCGGCCAGTACGATTCGCCCTTTGTCCGGCGTGTGGGGATCGCCCTTCGCCTGTATGGCCTGCGGTTCGGGCACAGCACCTGGTCCGCCTTTGGCGATGCGGAGCGCTTGCGCGATCTGAACCCCCTGACGCGGGTGCCGACGCTGGTTCTGGACGATGGCGATGTCTTGACTGACAGCCATATCATATTGGATTACTTGGACTTTCTGGCGCCTATCGGGACCGCGATGCTGCCGCAGACCCAGCCTGACCGGCACCGGCAGCTTGCCGTCACGGCGCTGGCCACGGGGCTTGGCGACAAGCTGGTCAGTCTTTTCTACGAACACCGGCTCCATGACCCCGTATCCGAGGTCTGGGTCGCCCGCTGCCGCGCCCAGATTGCTGCGGCGATGGCCCGGCTTGAGGCGGATCGTG
>JBJXFU010000052.1:0-4280 GCA_046155885.1 Paracoccaceae bacterium | reverse complement strand
CGCGCGGCTTTACGAGATGGAGCGCGAGCGCATGGCCAACGCACGCGCCGCCGACCGCAAGGCGCAAGTGGGCTCGGGCGACCGGTCGGAACGCATCCGCACCTACAACTTCCCGCAGGGCCGCCTGACCGACCACCGGATCGGGCTGACGCTTTACCGGCTGGACGCGGTGATGCAGGGCGATCTGGGCGAGGTCACAGATGCGCTGGTCGCGCATGACCAAGCGGCGCGGCTGGCCGAGGCCGAGGGGTGAGGACGGTCGGCGCGGCGCTGCGCGAGGGGGCGGCGCGGCTGCGCGCGTCCGGCGTCGCGGAGGCGGGCGGCGACGCGCGGCGGCTGATGGCCTTTGCGCTGGGGATCGCGCCGGAGCGGCTGCTCTTGGCCGAGCGCGATCCGCTTGCCGCCGGCGCGGCCGAGCGGTGGGAAAAGGCGCTGGCCGAGCGGGCGGCGCGGCGGCCGGTGGCGCAGATCCTGGGCAGGCGGCTGTTCATGGGCAGAGTGTTCCGTGTCACCGCCGATACGCTCGACCCAAGGCCCGAGACCGAGGTGCTGGTGGCCGAGGCTCTGTCCGGCCCCTTGACCCGGATGCTCGATCTTGGGACGGGAACCGGATGCGTCCTGCTGTCCTGCCTCGCGGAGCGGCGGGGGGCTACGGGGGTCGGCTCCGATATCTCGCCCGCAGCGCTCGACGTGGCGCGGGGGAACGCGGAGGCGCTCGGGCTTCGGAACCGTGCGGCGTTCGCGCAAGCCGACTGGTTCGAGGGCGTCGCCGGGGAGTTCGACCTGATCGTGTCGAACCCGCCCTATGTCGCCGAGGCCGAGATGGCGGGGCTGGCCGCCGAGGTCCGCGACTGGGAGCCGCGCCTTGCGCTGACACCCGGCGGCGACGGTCTTGGCGCCTACCGGGCGATCGCCTCGGGCGCGGCCGGGCACCTGAGTCCGGGCGGAAGGCTGGCCGTCGAGATCGGCTGGCGCCAGGCCGGCGCGGTTCGCGGGCTGCTCGGCGCGGCCGGTTTCCGGGATATCCGCGTGGCTTCCGACCTTGACGGCCGCGACCGCGTGGTTGCGGCGGCAAGGCCCTGACCGGCGCGGCTTTTCCATCGCATTCCGGCCGGATTCCCGCATTGTGGGCGGATTTCGTCAGATTCCGCTTGTCATGCCCCCCGGACGGTGCTTACAGGGATGCGTCGCGGACGGACGGGATGTCCCCTGCGGCGGCCCGCCGGATAGTCCCAAGCAAACGGTTCGCGCCGAATTCATGGCGCGCTCTTCCGGGACAGAAGCAGCGGCAGTCAATGGCCTTCGGCCACGAACTAGCGAAAGCACATGAGATCATCCAAGAATCGGTCCCGTTCGAAAGCGAACCGGCAGCGATCCATCGGCAACATCGTCAACCGCGTCTTCGACTCGTCGGGTCCCGAGGGCAAGGTGCGCGGCACGCCGCAGCAGATCATCGAGAAGTACCTGATGCTGGCGCGCGACGCCCAGCTTGGTAACGACCGGGTTGCCGAGCAGAACTTCCTGCAGCACGCCGAGCACTATACGCGGCTGCTGGGCGAGGCGCAGCGCGAGCTGCAGCGCGAGCAGGAGCAGCGGCAGGTTCAGCAACCCCAGCAACCCCAACAGGGCGGGGGCGGCCAGTACGCCGGCGACAACCGGTATCAGAACGGCGGTTCCGCTGGACAGCAGGTCCGCTATGAGCCGCGCGTCGAGCGTGAAGACGAGGCGCCGCAGCCCCCCTATTTCGAGGGGGTGCCGCGCTTCGATCCGCCCGAAGACGACGGACCGGGGCTGGTCCAGACGCCAGAGGCGGCGCGCGAGCCGCCGCAACGGGCGGCCGAGGGCGAGGTGTCGGCCGAGGGCCGCGACCGCCGGCCGCGCAACCGCCCACCCCGGCGGCCGCGGGGGCCGCGTGAGGAAGGTACGTCCGAGAGTGGCGAGGTGCCGCGCGAAGGTGTGGCTGCGGCCCCGGAGGATTCGGGAACACCTGAGTAGGCGGGCCGCGCAAGGGGCGGGCTGCGGGACGGAACGGCCTTCGCCGCGCGGCGAAGGCCCTGAGACTACCCTGAGGTGTCGGTCCCCCGGGTGATGGCGTTCGCGCCTTCCCGCAACCCAAGCACCCGTTCGGCCAGGGCGCAGAAGGCCTCGATCGGCACTTCTTCGGCGCGTGCGGTGGGGGCGATGCCGACCTGGGTGAGCACCGCCTCGGCGTCGGGGATCGTGCCTTTGAGGCTTGCCCGCAGCATCTTCCGCCGTTGCCCGAACGCCGCCGCGACGATCCGGGACAGGGTGGCCGGGTCGGCCGGATAGCGCGGCGCGGGAAGGGCCACCAGGTGCACCACCGCCGAATGAACCTTGGGCGGCGGGGTGAAGGCCTCGGGCGGAAGCGTCAGCGCGATCCGCGCCTCGCACCGCCACTGCGCGAGGATGGCGAGCCGGCCATAGGCGGAGGTGCCCGGCTTCGCCACGATGCGTTCGGCCACTTCCTTCTGGAACATCAGTGTCAGGCTTTGCCAGAAGGGCGGCCACGCCGGCGGGGTCAGCCAGCGGACCAGAAGTTCGGTGCCGACGTTGTAGGGCAGGTTGGCGACGACCCGGACCGGAGGACGGAGCAGTGCGGCGGTGTCGATCTTCATCGCGTCGCCCTCGACCACCTCAAGCCGACCCGGCCAGGCGGCGGCGATCTCGCGCAGGGCGGGCAGGCAGCGCTGGTCCTTCTCGACCGCGACGACGCGGCGGGCGCCTTCGGCGAGCAGGCCGCGGGTCAGGCCGCCCGGTCCCGGGCCGATCTCCAGTATGTCGGCTTGCGTCAGGTCGCCCGCCAGACGCGCGATCCTGGCCGTCAGGTTCAGGTCGAGGATGAAGTTCTGGCCGAGCGCCCTGCGGGCCGACAGCCCGTGCGCGGCGATCACCTCGCGCAGCGGCGGCAGGCCGTCGATGGCGGGCACCGGCCCCTCAGCCCCGCCGCCGGAGGCCCATGTCGCGCGCCATCCGCAGCGCAGCGATCAGGCTTGCGGGGTCGGCCGCGCCTTGCCCCGCGATGTCGAAGGCGGTGCCGTGGTCGGGGGAGGTGCGCACGAAGGGCAGGCCCAGCGTCACGTTCACTCCGGAGGCGAAGTCGAGCGTCTTGATCGGGATCAGGGCCTGGTCGTGGTACATGCAGACGGCGGCGTCGTAGCGGGCGCGGGCGGCGGGGTGGAACATGGTGTCGGCGGGGAGCGGGCCGGCGAGGGTCAGCCCTTCGGCGCGGAGTTCGGCGAGCAGGGGGGCGATCAGGTCGCGGTCCTCGGTGCCCATCGCGCCGCCTTCGCCGGCATGGGGGTTCAGCCCGGCGACCGCGATGCGGGGCGCGGCGATGCCGAAATCGCGGCGGAGGCCGGCGTCGGTCAGCCGGATGGCGGAGGCAAGGGCCTCGCGGGTCAGGGCAAGGGGCACTCCGGCGAGCGGGATGTGGATGGTGGCGGGGACGACCTTGAGCGCGTCGCAGGCCAGCATCATCGCCACCGGCACGCCGCCGGCAAGATGCGCGAGGTATTCGGTGTGGCCGGGGAAGGCGAAACCGGCGCCGTCCTTCAGGGCCTTCTTGTTGATGGGCAGCGTGCAGAGCGCCAGCGCCCCGCCCCGGCGGACAAGGTCGACCGCGCGGGCGATGACGTCGATCACGCCTTGCGCGTTGTCCGGGTGCGGCATGCCCGGCCGCGATGCGGCGGCGAAGGGATGGGGCAGGACGGGCAGCCGGCCCGGCGGCACGTCAGGGGCGCGGGCCGGTTCGGGGATTTCGGTCCAGTCCGTGCCCGGCGGCAAGTGGCGGGGGTCGCCGATCCAGAAGAACGGAACCACATCCCCGAGAGCCAGGCGCGCCTTGACGGCGATTTCCGCGCCGATGCCGGCCGGTTCGCCGCAGGCGAGCGCGATCGGGGCGGAGGTCATCGGGCAGGGGTCATCGCACGTGCGGTCAGGGTGTCCGCACGATGGTCGCGTTGGCCTTGAGCTGCGCCATGTACTGCTCGGCCAGGTTCGCGAGCCGCTGGTTGGCCAGGTCGTTCGACACGTCCGCGCGCGCCGGGCCCTGGGCGTAGCCAAGGCCGACGTCGATGCGCGGCGGGCCTTCATCGGCCCAGGGAACCGTCAACGAGACTTCGGCCGCCGCCTTGGCGGCCGCCCGGTCGAAGCCGTCGGCCAGAACCGCGGTCCGGGCGCAGAGCATCAGGAGGACCGGCGCTCCGCCTTGCGAGATCACCGTCGTGTGGTTTTGGTCGAGGGGGGGGGGGGGCGGGGGG
>JBJXFU010000050.1:0-2617 GCA_046155885.1 Paracoccaceae bacterium | reverse complement strand
GAGCGCGAGATCACCAGTTGCGCTTCGGACAGGCGGCGGGGGATGTCGGCGAAGAAGGGTTCCACCTCGGCGCGGATGCCCGCGGCTTCGTAGGCGGCGGCGGCGGCGGCGACGTCTTCGGGGCGGGCCTGGTGGGCGATGCGGAGATTGCGGCGAAAGGGTTCGGGAAGGGCGGCGGCGGCCGCTGGGACGACCTGCGAAAAGAGGCGCGCGCCCTGGCTGCCGCCGATGACGACAAGGCTCATCGGGTAGTCGCCGGGCGGGATGTAGGGGGCGCCGGCGCGGTCCTGGACGGCGGCGCGGACGGGGTTGCCGGTATGGGTGCCGGTCGCGCCCCTGGGCAGGGCGGCGGGCCAGGTGCCGCAGGCGACGGCGCCGACGCGGGGGGCGAAGAAGCGGTTGACGCGGCCGAGGACGCCGTTCTGTTCGTGGATGAGGCGGGGGATGCGCAGCGCCCAGGCGGCGGCGAGGGCGGGGATCGTGGGGTAGCCGCCGAAGCCCGCGACGACGGCGGGACGGTCGCGGGAGAGGGCGAACAGCGCCGTCAGGATACCGGCGGCGATGCGGAAGGGGACAGCGAGTTTCGCCAGCGCCCCGCCACGCGCCGGGGTGGCGGAGGCGACGCGTTCCACCGTCACCGGGTGCGGGAAGCCGCCCGCGAAAGCCGCGCCGCGCTCGTCGGTCGACAGCTTCACCCGCCAGCCGCGTTCCAGCATCGCCTCGGCGAGCGCCTGGGCGGGGAACATGTGCCCGCCGGTGCCGCCGGCCGCGATGAGGAGGAGGGGGGCGGTCATGGCCGGTGGGCCGTCCGGCTGGAAGGCCGGGGGCTCTGCCTCCGGGCACCCGGGGTCCTTGCGCCAGGATAGAGGGGTCGAACGGCCCCGTGGCGGCGGAGGGCGGGGCGTTTGCCGGGGGTGCGGCGGCGCATCGCTATCGCCCCCGCTTCAGGAGGAGATCCCCCATCCGCCCCTGCGGCCGCGCCCGGGTCAGCGCGAAGAGCATGCCGAGGACGATGCCGCTGGCGATCACCGAGGAGCCGCCGTAGCTGACGAACGGCAGCGTCATCCCCTTGGCGGGCAGAAGCCGGGCCGCGACGCCCATGTTGATCAGCGCCTGCACGGCGAAGGTGCAGGCGAGGCCCGCCCCGGCGATGCGGGTGAAGGGATCGCGTTCCGACATGAGCCTGAGGATCGAGCGCACCGCGATGGTGGCGTAGAGCGCCAGGATGACGAGGACGAGGACCAGCCCGTATTCCTCGGCCGCCACGGCGATGATGAAGTCGGTATGCGCGTCCGGCAGCGACCATTTCACCTGCCCCTCGCCGATGCCGACGCCGAAGAAGCCGCCTTCCTGGATGGCGTTGGTGGCGTAGCCGATCTGCGTGCGGGGGTCGATGTCGGCCGAGAGGAACCCGTCGATGCGGCGGGCGAAGTGGTCGGAGGCATGGTAGGCGGTGTACCCCCCGGCCGCGGCGAGGCCTCCCACGACAACCAGCAGCAGGATCGGCGCGCCGGCGATGAAGTACATCACCGCCCAGGAGAAGAGGATCAGCGCCGCCTGCCCGAAATCGGGCTGCAGCGCAAGCAGAAGCACGATCACGACGGCGGTGAGGAACGAATAGAGCCGCCCCGGCGGCCCGCCCAGCTCGCCCGCCGCCGCCATCAGCCAGGCGGCGAGGACGACGAAGCCGGGCTTGAGGAACTCGGACGGCTGCAGGCTCGCATAGCCGAGCGAGATCCAGCGCACTGCGCCCTTGCCGAAGTCGGTGCCGATCACGGGAAGTGCCGCGAGTGCCGCGAAGGCGGCGAGGAAGCCCAGGACGCCGAGCCGCCGGACCGCCTGCGGCGAGAGCATGGAGAGGATGACCATCGCGACGATGGCGACCGAGCCGAAGACCGCCTGCCGGGAGACGTAGTAGAAGGGCGGCAGGCCGTTCTTTTCGGCGAGCGGCACCGAGGCCGCGAGGCCCAGAAGCAGGCCGATGCCGAAGAGCGCGAGCGCGGCAGCGAGGCTGAGCTTGTCAACCGTCCGCCACCACCGCGGCAGGACCGGATCGCCCGCGCGCGCGGGAATCCGGCCATAGACCATCTCCGTCATGGGGTTACGTTCCTGCTGTCTCTGGCCTGCTGCCTCGGGTCCGCCCGGATTGGCTCCGGGTCTGGCGGGGAAGTGTAGCGAAACAAGGCGGAACGCGCCAGCACGAATGCGGGGGCGGGAGGGGTGGCCTTGCATCCCGGCGCCACCACCCCGCCCTGCCCTCCCCCCGGTGCCCGGGGGGTGGGAGTGGCCATCCGGCGGGGTGGGGGCGGGTGGTGGAGTGGGGGTTCCGTCGCGGGGGGGCCTGCCCTCACCCCTCGCCCAGCGCCCTGACCCGTTCGGTGAAATCCTCGCCGCGCTTCTCGAAATCCGGGTAGTGGTCGAAGCTCGCCGCCGCCGGGGCGAGCAGGACGGTGTCGCCGGGTTCCGCCTCGGCCGCCGCCCGGACCACGGCGCGCTCCATCGTTTCGCAGATCTCGTGCGGGGTGGCGCCGAGCTGCAGGGCGAAGTCGCGGGCGGAGTGGCCGATGAGGTAGGCCTTGACCACCGCCCCCAGATGCGGGGCGAGCGCGGCGATGCC
>JBJXFU010000048.1:0-7493 GCA_046155885.1 Paracoccaceae bacterium | reverse complement strand
GCCCCCGCGCTCTCGGTCTTCTTCTGCCAGCGCCCCGACTCTTCGCTCCAGTACTCCGCCGCCACCCCGGCTTTCGTCAGGTCCGCCCACTGCGCCCGCGCCGCCGCCACCGCCTCGGGCGCGGTGCCGTCGAAAAGCACCCAGACCCGGTCGCGACCCGCGCACTCCGCGGCATCGACCCGCGCCCCGTCGATCGCCATCAGCGAGGCGCCGTCCGGCAAGTCCGGTCCATGCGTCAGCAGGACCGGCTGCAACCCGTCATGCGGCCCGCCCATCAGGCCGTGCGGCAGGAACCCCTCGTCCGGCGAAAGCCAGAGCCGCTCGTCCAGCCAGGCCATCCGTGCCGGGTCGGTGCCCCGCACCACGACCCTCATCCCCTCGCCATAGGCGCGTGCCAGCAGCAGCGGCACCATGTCCTCCGCCGCCGACCGCGTCAGGTGGTAGAACTTGGCAACCCCCATTCAGCCCCCGAACATGTCCCGGACCATCCGGTCCAGCGCCAGCACCCCCCAGCCGGTCGCCCCCTTCGGCGCCATCGCGGTTCCCTCCGAAACCGAGGCGACCCCGGCGATGTCAAGGTGGATCCACGGCTGCCCGTCCTTGATGAAGCGCTTCAGGAACTGCGCTGCGGTGATCGCCCCGCCGGGCCGGCCGCCCACGTTCTTCATGTCGGCCAGCCGGCTTTTCAGCTGCCGGTCATAGGCCTCGCCCATCGGCAGCCGCCAGGCGCCCTCGCCCTCGGTCCGCGCCGCCTTCAGGAACGCCTCGCAGAACCCGTCATCGTTCGAGAATACCCCCGCGTTCTCGTGGCCAAGCGCGATGACGCAGGCGCCCGTCAGTGTGGCCAGATCGACGATCCCCCTCGGTTTGAACCGCTCCTGCGCGTACCAGAGCACGTCCGCCAGCACGAGCCGGCCTTCGGCGTCGGTGTTGATCACCTCGACCGTGTCGCCCTTCATCGACCGCACGATATCGCCCGGCCGCTGCGCCTTGCCGTCGGGCATGTTCTCGACCAGCCCGACAAGTCCCACGACATGCGCCTTCGCCTTCCGCAGCGCCAGGGCGCGCATCACCCCGGCGACGGTCGCGGCGCCGCCCATGTCCATCGTCATGTCCTCCATCCCGGCGGCCGGCTTCATCGAGATGCCGCCGGTGTCGAAAACCACGCCCTTGCCGACCAGCGCCAGCGGCGGCTCCTCCGCCCTGCCCCCGGTCCACTGCATCACGACGACCTTCGAAGGGCATTCCGACCCCTGCCCCACCGCCAGAAGCGTCCGCATCCCGAGCCGTTCCAGCTCCGCCTCATCCAGCACCTCGACCGCGATCCCAAGCTCGCGCAGCGCCGCCAGGCGGTCGGCGAATTCGCCTGTGGTCAGCACGTTCGCCGGCTCGTTCACCAGATCGCGGGCGAAGAACACGCCTTCCGCCATGGCCGCCATAGGCAAGGCGGCGGCGGCGACCGCCTCGGGCCGCGCCACCATGAAGGTCACGGGCCCGGGGGGCGTCTGTTCCCCGGTCTTGTGGTCGGAAAAGTCGTAGGCCCGCAGCGAAAGGCCAAAGGCCAGGTCGGCGGCGCGCGGGTGGGTCCCCGCAAGCACGGTGGCGCCCGCCTCGGCCAGCGCCTTTCCGATCGCTGCTCCCGCCCGGCGCGCGTCGATCGCGCCCGCCTTGGGCCCGAGCTTCACCAGGTCGACCGCTTCCGCCGCCAGCCCCACAGGCCAGCCCAATGCCAGCGCCTCGCCCTCTTTCAGCTTCGCCCAGGCCTTGCCCGCCAGCGCCCGCGCGACCGCGCCCCGCGCCGCCCGGTCAAGCGCCCGCGCCGGCCCCGAAAGCCTGCCGTCGGGCGCCAGGACAAGCGCGATGCGCCCCTCGGCCGCGGCAAGCGCGGCGGCATCGGGTTCGGCGAAACGTATGGCCACGGGAAGGGTCATCTGGGGGGCTCCGGGAGGTTCGCGCGGAACCTAGCCCGTGCCCACCGCCCTTGGCCAGATATGAGTTTTCCCGGCCACGCCTTTCCGCTAGGCATGGTCGCCGAAGGGCGCAGAAAAGGCGTGGCGCCGGGGGGCGCGGGAACCGAGGTGACAAGGCTCGACCGATATGTGCTGTGGCAGGTCTTGGCGCTCTTCGGTTTTTTCGCGCTGGTCCTCGTGTCGGTCTATTGGGTCAACCGCGCCGTCAGGCTCTTCGACCAGCTGATCGCCGACGGGCAGTCGGCCTGGGTGTTCCTGGAATTCACCGCGCTTGCGCTGCCGCCCATCGTGCGCGTCGTTCTTCCGCTCGCCGCCTTCATCGCCACCGTCTACGCCACCAACCGGCTGGCCAGCGAAAGCGAACTGACGGTGATGCAGGCCGGCGGGCTTTCGCCTTGGCGGCTGGCGGTTCCCGTCGTCGTCTTCGGCCTGATCGTCGCGGCGATGGTGGCGCTTCTGACCAACCTGCTCGAACCGATGAGCAGCCGGAAACTCGACGCCCGGCGCGGCGAGGTCGCGGCCGACCAGACCTCGCAGTTCCTCGTCGAAGGCACCTTCGTGCATCCCGCGGCGGGCCTCACCCTCTACATCCGCGAGATCGCCGACGGCGGCGAGCTTCGCGACGTGTTTCTGGCCGATGGCCGGTCGCCGGCGGGCGCCACCACCTACACCGCCCGGCGCGCCGCCGTCGCCCGGTCCGACAGCGGCCCGAAGCTCCTGATGTTCGAGGGTATGGCGCAGACGCATGACGCCGGCAGCGGCCGCCTCTCGGTCACCCGTTTCGCCGAGTTCTCGTTCGACATCGGCGAACTGATCCGCGCCTCCGAAGGCCCCGGGGTGACCGCCGACCATCTGCCGACCTTCACCCTGCTCACGGCATCGGCGGCGACCGAGAGGCTGACGGGGCAGCCGCGCGCCATCCTGCAGGCCGAAGGCCACGGACGGCTCGCGCAGCCGCTTCTGGCGCTAGCCGGAGCACTTCTGGGGTTCGGCGCGCTTCTGACCGGCACCTACAGCCGCTTCGGCCTCTGGCGGCAGATCGCCGCCGGGGTGGCGGCGCTGGTCGGGGTGCAGTTCCTGTGGAACTACGCCTCGACCCTCGCCCGGCAGGCCGAGGGGAACTGGCCCGTCCTTTACCTCGCACCGCTTTCCGGCATCGCGCTCGCCGCGGCGATGCTGGCGGCGTCCTCGGCGCGCCGCCGCCCCCGGGCGGCGCGTGCGGAGGCCCCGGCATGACCCTGTCGCTCTATGTCGCCAGACGCTTCCTGATGACCTTCCTGCTGGTCGCCGCAGGCTTCTTCGGGATCATGCTGGCGATCCAGGTGATCGAGGAAATCCGCCGCCTCGGCGGCACGGGCGGGCTGGCGCGGGCGCTGGAACTCGCCATCCTCGCGGTTCCCTCGTCGGTCTTCCGCATCCTGCCCCTGATCATGATCCTGTCGGCCGTCGCGCTGTTCCTGGCGCTGGCGCGCAGCTCCGAGCTTGTCGTCATCCGCGCCGCCGGGCGCTCCGCGCTGGGGATGCTCATGTCCCCCCTCCTCACCGCCGTCCTGATCGGCGGCCTCGCCGTGGCCGTCGTCGACCCGCTCGTCGCCGCCACCTCGAAGCGCTACGACCTCCTGTCCGACCGCTACCGCCTGGGCGACCGGGCGGTCCTGTCGGTCGGGCGCGAGGGCGTCTGGCTCCGGCAGAGCGGCGGCGAGGGGCAGATCGTCATCCGCGCCGGCCGGGCGAGCCCCGACGGAACCGAACTGACCGACGTCACCTTCATCGCCTTCGACGCCGCCACCCGCCCGGTGACGCGCATCGAAGCCGCCTCGGCCCGCCTGGGCGACGGCGCGTGGGAGCTTCAGGACGCCAAGGAATGGCGGCTGACCGCCGGCGGCAACCCCGAAGCCGGCGCGGTGTCCTCGCCCCGGCTCTCGGTGCCCTCCGACCTGACGCGCGACAAGATCCGCGACAGCTTCGGCAAGCCTTCGGCGATCCCGGTCTGGGAACTGCCCGCCTTCATCGCCTCGCTGGAACGGGCGGGCTTCTCGCCGCGCCGCCACCAGGTCTGGCTGCAGATCTTGCTCGCACTGCCCGCGCTGCTGGCCGCGATGGTGCTGGTCGCGGCCGGCTTCACGCTGCGCCACGCGCGCTCGGGGCGGACGGGCATGATGGTGCTTCTCGCGATGGTCACCGGCTTCGCCGTCTTCATCCTGCGCAACTTCGCCCAGGTTCTCGGCGAAAATGCTCAGATCCCCGTCGCCCTCGCCGCCTGGAGCCCGCCCATCGCGGTATCGCTCCTGGCGCTGGGGCTGCTTCTGCATCTCGAGGACGGCTAGTGCGCCGCCTATTGCCCGCCCTCCTGGCGCTCTTCCTCGCGCTTCCCGCCTTGGCACAGGACATCGCCCCGCCGGACCTGGCGACGCTGATCGCCGACCGGGTCGAGCTGAACGGCGACGAATCGATCTCGGCCTCGGGGTCGGTCGAGATCTTCTACAAGTCCATGCGCCTCAGGGCCGACCGCATCACCTATGACGCGACATCCGAGCTTCTGACCATCGAAGGCCCGATCACCTTGGAAGACGGCGGCGGAACCGTCGTGCTGGCCAGCGCAGCCGAGCTTTCCCGCGACTTCCGCGACGGCATCATGCAAGGCGCGCGCCTCATCCTGCAGCAAGAGATGCAGGTCGCGGCGAACGAACTGAGGCGGATCGACGGGCGCTTTAACGTGATGACCAAGGTGGTCGCCTCGTCGTGTGAAGTCTGCCCGTCAAACCCTCGTCCGCTATGGGAAATCCGCGCCCGCGAGGTCGTCCACGACGAACTCGGCCGGCAGCTCTATTTCAGCGACGCGCAGCTTCGGGTCGCCGGCGTCCCGGTATTCTACCTGCCCCGCCTCCGCCTGCCCGACCCGACCGTCGAGCGCGCCACGGGGTTCCTCGCCCCGACCATCCGCTCCACCTCGGCGCTCGGTTTCGGCATCCGGGTTCCCTTCTTCATCGCGCTCGGCGAAAGCCGCGACCTCACCGTCGAGCCCTATTTCTCGACCGGGTCCACCCGGACCCTGAAGCTGCGCTACCGGCAGGCCTTCGAAACCGGCGCGCTCGAATTCACCGGCGCGCTCAGCCGCGACACGCTGTTGCCCGGGGACACGCGCGGGTACCTTTTCGGCGATGGCAGCTTTGTCCTGCCGCGCGGCTTCCGGCTCGACTTCACCGTCGAAGAGACCAGCGATCCGGCCTACCTGCTCGACTACGGCCTGTCCGACGCCGACCGGCTCGACACCGGCCTGGACATTTCGCGCACAAGGGCCGACCAGTACATCCGGGCCTCGCTCGACCACTACAACTCGATCCGCTCCGGCGACATCAACCCGAACCTTCCCAATCTGGTTGGCGACGCGGTCTTCGAAAAGCGCTTCGCCGCCCCGCTGGCCGGCGGCAACGCCGCGATCAGGTTCGAGCTGCACGACCAGGAACGCGCCTCCAGCGTCACCGCCGACCTCGACGGCGACGGCTTTCCCGACGGCCGCGACCTCACCCGCGCCACGGTCGCGCTCGACTGGCGGGGAAGCTGGACCACCGGCGGCGGCATCGTCGTCAGCGGCCTCGCCTCGGGCGTGGCCGACCTCTACTCGGTGCGCGAAGACCCGGTCTTTTCCGGCGCCATCCTGCGCAGCACGCCGACTGCGGCCATCGAGCTCCGCTGGCCCTGGGTCCGGGGCGGGAAAGGCGGCGTGACGCAGGTCATCGAGCCGGTGGCGCAACTTGTCTGGAGCCCCGACAGCACCGAACCCGTGCCGAACGAAGACAGCGTCTCGGTCGAATTCGACGAAGGCAACCTCTTCGCGCTGAACCGCTTCCCGGGCGCCGACGCCTACGAGGCGGGGCTCCGCGCCAATCTCGGCGTCAGCTACACCCGGCTCGATCCGGCCGGCTGGTCACTGGGGATAACCGGTGGCCGCGTCCTGCGGGCCGACGACCTGCGCCAGTTCAGCACCGGCACCGGCCTTTCCGGCACCAGCTCGGACTGGCTTCTGGCCACCGAATACACCGGTGCGGGCGGGTTTCGCGTCGTCAACCGCGCGCTCTTCGACGATGGCTTCGCCTTCACCCGCGACGAGCTCCGCCTCGGCTGGCAGGGCGCGCGGGGCGATTTCTCCGCCGGATACATCTGGCAGGTGCCCGATCCGGCCGAGAACCGCCTGACCTCGACGTCGGAACTCCGCGTGGATGCCGGCTGGCAGATCAGCGACGGCTGGCGCGGCGCGGTCACCGCCCGCTACGACTTCACCGCCGATCGTGCGGCGCGCGCGGGTTTCGGCCTTGAATACCGCAGCGAATGCGCCGCGATCGATCTTTCCCTCTCGCGCCGGTTCACGTCCTCGACTAGTGTTGACGCGGTCACCGATTTCCGTCTGGGCGTGTCGTTCAGCGGCTTCGGCGCCGGGGCGAACGGGCGAACGGTGCGCCGGACCTGTACGGGGTAGGACGACCCGGCGGAAAGACCGGAAGACAAAGAGCAGACGGACCAGGCTTCATGCGGCTTTCGACATTGACACTCGCACTCGTCACGGCGCTGGCCTTCGGCGCGCCAACCGCCGGTCCGGCCCGCGCGCAAGGCGAATTCGCGCCGGTCCTGACGGTGAACGGGCTCGCGATCACCGGCTACGAGCTCGACCAGCGGATCCGCTTCCTCAAGCTTCTCGGCGCGACCGGCGATCTGCCCGCGCTCGCCGAAACCGCGCTGATCGAGGACCGGCTGCGCAAGTCCATCGCGAAATCGGCAGGGATCGAAGTCAGCGAAGCCCAGCTCCGCGGCGGCCTTGAAGAGTTCGCGGGGCGGGCCAACCTGTCGGTCGAACAGTTCATCGAGGCGATCGCCCAGGGCGGCGTCGATCCCGAAACCTTCCGCGATTTCGTCGAGGCAGGGCTGCTGTGGCGCGAAATCGTCCGCCAGAAGTACCGCGGCGTGATCAACGTCACCGGCCCCGATGTCGACCGCGCGCTCTCGGTGACCGCGAAGCGCGGCGCCGGGCCCCGGGTGCTGCTTTCCGAAATCGTGATCCCGGTGCGCGGCGGCAACGACTTCGTTGCACAGAAGGCCGCCGTTGACCTTGCGAAGGCCCTCTCCGAAGGCGCGAGCTTCGCCGAATCCGCCCGCGCCCTCTCCGCCGCGCCCTCGCGCGAGGCGGGCGGCCAGGTGGGCTGGATGCCGCTGACCAACCTGCCGGTCGGCGCGCGTGCGGCTGTCGCGGCGTTGTCGGTCGGCCAGACCAGCGATCCGGTGGAGGTGCCCGGCGGCTTCGCCGTCTTCCAGCTGCGCGGGATCGACCAGGGCGGACCCGAAGTGCCAGCCGGCAGCGTGACGCTCGACTACCTCAGCCTCGCGGTGCCTTCGGCGGCCGATGCCGCGCAGGCCGCGTCGTCGGTGGCGACCTGCGACGACCTCTACAGCTTCGCGCGAGCCAACCCGGGCACCCGCCTCGCCCATGCCGAGACGCGGGCCGGGGCGGGGCCGGGCGGTATCGCCCCG
>JBJXFU010000039.1:0-37164 GCA_046155885.1 Paracoccaceae bacterium | reverse complement strand
CCCCCCGTCCGCGGCACCCTCACCGAAGCGAAGCCCCTCTCGGACCTCACCTGGCTCCGCGTCGGCGGCCCTGCGGATTGGCTGTTCCAGCCGGCGGACGAGGATGATCTGATTGATTTCCTTGGAAAAATCGACCCCGCCGTGCCAGTCTTCCCGCTCGGCGTCGGCTCCAACCTGATCGTCCGCGACGGCGGCCTGCGCGCCGTGGTCATCCGCCTCGGCCGCGCATTCTCCGGAATTTCCGTTTCCGGCCAGATGGTTACGGCGGGCGCGGCGGCGCTCGACGCGCATGTCGCCCGCAAAGCCGCCGAGGCGGGGGTGGACCTCACCTGGCTGCGCACCATCCCCGGCACCATCGGCGGCGCGGTGCGCATGAACGCCGGCTGCTACGGCCACTACACCGCTGATTTCATTCACGAAATCCGCGCCGTCACGCGCAGCGGCCGCGCCGTCACCCTGCCCGCCGCCAAGCTGAATCTCGCCTACCGTCA
Organism: Paracoccaceae bacterium; assembly: GCA_046155885.1. Classification (GTDB taxonomy): domain Bacteria; phylum Pseudomonadota; class Alphaproteobacteria; order Rhodobacterales; family Rhodobacteraceae; genus JAOADN01. The sequence continues at coordinate 36,673 of JBJXFU010000039.1, read as the reverse complement.
CTCCGACCTGCCCGAAGGCTGGGTCGTCACCGAAGCCACCTTCCGCGCCCCCCCCGGCGACCCCGCCGACCTCGCCGCCCGCATGCAGGCCCAACTCGCCAAACGCGACGCGACGCAGCCGGTCAAGGACCGTTCCGCCGGCTCAACCTTCCGGAATCCCTCGGGTTTTTCCTCGACCGGCCAGCCCGGCGACAGCCATGACCTCAAGGCCTGGACGCTCATCGACCAGGCCGGAATGCGCGGTGCGCGGCGCGGCGGGGCGCAGATGTCACCCAAACATGCCAACTTCCTGATCAACACCGGCACCGCCACCGCCGCCGACCTCGAAGGCCTTGGCGAAGAGGTGCGAAAAAGGGTTTCCGACCGCTGCGGGATTGCGCTAGAGTGGGAGATCATGAGGGTCGGCGAACCGGCCCCAGAGGCAGAGCTAAAAGAACAATAAAACCAAGGGCCTGAACGGCCCGGACGACAGGCGGACATGGGCGGTGAGTCGAGCAGGCGCGCCCCTTTGGTTGCGGTACTGATGGGCGGACCCTCGGCTGAACGCGAGGTCTCGCTCGTCTCCGGGCGCGAATGCGCCGCCGCGCTGCGGGAGGCGGGATACGAGGTGGCCGAGGTCGATGCCGGCCGCGACCTGTCGTCACGCCTTTCCGCAATGAATCCAACGGTCTGCTTCAACGCGCTCCACGGCCGCTGGGGCGAGGACGGCTGTGTGCAGGGCCTTCTGGAATGGCTCCGCATCCCCTACACCCATTCCGGCGTCCTCGCCTCGGCGCTGGCAATGGACAAGACGAAGGCCAAGGACGCCTACCGCGCCGCCGGACTGCCGGTCGCCGAAAGCCTGTTGGCCCCGTCAGCCGAGGTCCGGGCCCGGCACGTCATGGCCCCGCCTTACGTTGTGAAGCCCAACAACGAAGGCTCGTCAGTCGGCATCTACATCGTCCACGCGGATGCCAACGGCCCGCCCCTACTCGGCCCGGAAGTTCCCGCAAGCGTGATGGTCGAAGCCTATGTCCCGGGGCGCGAACTGACCGTCAGCGTGCTGGGCGACCGGGCCTTCGCGGTGACCGAAATCCTGACCGACGGCTGGTACGACTACCATGCAAAGTACGCCCCCGGGGGGTCGCGCCACGTTGTGCCGGCGCGGATTCCGGAAGAGATAACAGAGGCTTGCCGCGACTATGCGCTCCGCGCCCATGATGCGCTCGGCTGCCGGGGCCTCAGTCGCACCGACTTCCGCTGGGACGAGGCGCGGGGTCTTGCGGGCCTTTTCCTGCTGGAGACGAACACTCAGCCCGGGATGACGCCCACGTCTCTGTCGCCCGAACAGGCGCGTGCCGACGGGATGGGTTTCCCCGAACTTTGCGACTGGATCGTGAGGGACGCCTCATGCGACCGCTGATCCGCCGCCGCGCCCCCCGCCCCGATCCCGCGGGGCGCGACCCCGCGCCGTCGCGGCTCGCCTACCGGCTCGAACGACTCTGGCTGACCCCGGTTTTCCGCGCGTTCGTGCGGATCGGCCTGCCGGCTTTCGCTCTTGTCCTCGCGGTCGGCGCCTTCGTGGCCGATGACGCGCGCCGCGCCGCGATCCTGGCCGGGGCCGCCGAAATCCGCCGCGGGATCGAGGACCGGCCGGAGTTCATGGTCCGGCTCATGGCGATCGACGGCGCGACCCCGGCAGTGGCAGACGGGATCAGGAAGATGCTTCCCCTGCGGCTGCCCGAAAGCTCGTTCCGCCTCAACCTCGAAGCGATGCGCACAGCGATCGCGCGAATCGACGCGGTCGAACGCGTGGACCTGCGCATCCGTCCCGGCGGGGTTCTGCAAATCGACATCCTTGAACGCACGCCCGCTATCCTCTGGCGGATCGGCGAGCGGGTCGAGATGCTCGACGTCGCCGGCCACCGCGTCGCCACCCTGGTCGACCGCGCGGCGCGGCCCGACCTGCCGCTGATCGCCGGCAGGGACGCCGACGCGCACGTCGCCGAGGCACTGGCCATCTTCACCGCAGCCGGCCCGCTGGGCGGGCGGATCCGGGGACTTTCCCGCATCGGCGAGCGGCGCTGGGACGTGATCCTGGACCGCGACCAGAAGATCATGCTGCCCGAGACCGACGCCGCAGCGGCGTTCGAAAGGCTGGTGGCGCTGAACGAGGCGCAGGACCTGTTCGGCCGTGACGTCGTTCTGGCCGATCTGCGCGACGAAGACCGCCCGACGATCCGCCTCGCCGCTCCGGCGGCGGAGGACCTGCGCAAAGCAAGAGAACGTGTAACGAAGGTGTCCGGCCCATGACCGATCTCTACCAGTCTCAACGTGCCATGCGGAACATGCGGCGGGCGGCGATCGAGCGGGGGGTGATCGCCGTGCTCGATGTCGGTAGTTCAAAAATTGCCTGCCTTGTCCTGAAGTTCGACCCCTCCGGCAATGCCCCGGACCTGGCTCGTGACGACGGACTCGGCTCGCTGGCGGGCCAGTCGCAGATCCGGGTGATCGGCGCGGCCACCACCCGGTCGCGTGGCGTCAGGTTCGGCGAAACCGACGCGATCCAGGAAACCGAACGCGCCATCCGCACCGCCGTCCAGGCCGCGCAGAAGATGGCGCAGACGCGCGTCGACCATGTGATCGCCTGCCTTTCGGGCGCGCGGCCGCGCAGCTACGGCATCGCCGGCGAAATCGCGCTGTCCGAGTCCCAGGTCGGCGAGCAGGATGTCGGCCGTGTGCTGGCGGCCTGCGACGTGCCGGACTTCGGCCCCGGGCGCGAGGTGCTGCACGCCCACCCGGTCAACTTCGCCATCGACCACCGTACCGGCTTTTCCGACCCCCGCGGGCAGGTGGGCAACCAGCTCGCGGTGGACATGCATCTTCTGACGGTGGACACTAAGGCGCTTGAGAACCTCCTCTACTGCCTGAAGCGCTGCGACCTCGAAGTCGCGGGGCTCGCGTCGTCGGCCTATGTCTCGGGCCTCTCAAGCCTTGTCGAGGACGAACAGGAGCTGGGCGCGGCCTGCATCGACATGGGCGGCGGCGCGACGGGCGTGTCGGTCTTCATGAAGAAACACATGATCTTCGCCGAGGCGGTGCGGCTGGGCGGGGACCATGTCACGTCGGACATCGCGAAGGGCCTGCAGGTCCCGGTGACCGTCGCCGAGCGGATCAAGACCATGCAGGGGGGCGTCATCGCCACCGGCATGGACGACCGCGAGATGATCGCCATCGGCGCCGACAGCGGCGACTGGGAAAAGGACCGCCGCACCGTCAGCCGCACCGAACTGATCGGCATCATGCGCCCGCGGGTCGAGGAGATTCTGGAAGACGTGCGCGCCGTACTCGATGCGGCCGGCTTCGAACGGATGCCGAGCCAGCAGGTGGTGCTGACCGGAGGCGCGAGTCAGATCCCCGGCCTTGACGGCCTGGCCGCGCGAATCCTCGGGCAGAACGTGCGACTCGGCCGCCCCCTGCGCGTGCAGGGGCTGCCGCAGGCGGCCACAGGCGCGGCGTTCAGCGCTTCGGTCGGGTTGTGTCTGTTTACTGCGCACCCGCAGGACGAGTGGTGGGATTTCGAAATTCCTGCCGAACGGTACCCGACGCGCTCGCTGCGGCGGGCGGTTAAGTGGTTCAAGGACAACTGGTAAGCGCAACATCTTGAGACTTCGGCAAAATGCCGCTGAGAGTTCCGACGATAACCCCATATTTTGTGGATGTCGGGCGTTTTTCTCGTGACCGGCACGGCGTCTGCCGATAGAATTGCAAAGATGCGGGGACTGCCGCCCGGCCGGGTCGGTCGGACGGCAAGTAAAAAAACAGGCGGAAGCGATGGCGTTGAATCTAAAGATGAAGGAAGACGGGGATCTGAAACCCCGGATCACGGTGTTCGGTGTCGGTGGCGCCGGAGGCAATGCCGTCAACAACATGATCGAAAAGGCGCTCGACGGCGTCGAGTTCGTGGTTGCGAACACCGACGCGCAGGCGCTTCAGCAAAGCCTGTCGATGCACAAGATCCAGCTTGGGGTGCGGGTGACCGAGGGTCTCGGCGCGGGCGCGCGCCCGTCAGTCGGCGCGGCGGCGGCGGAAGAGACGATCGAAGAGATCGTGAACCACCTTGCCGGCGCGCATATGTGCTTCATCACCGCCGGCATGGGGGGCGGCACCGGCACCGGGGCAGCTCCGATCATCGCGCAGGCGGCGCGCGAGCTGGGCGTGCTGACGGTGGGCGTTGTGACCAAGCCCTTTCAGTTCGAGGGCGCCAAGCGCATGCGCCAGGCCGAAGAGGGTGTGGACGCGCTGCAAAGGGTCGTCGACACCCTGATCATCATCCCGAACCAGAACCTCTTCCGCATCGCCAACGAGAAGACGACCTTCACCGAAGCCTTCGCGATGGCCGACGACGTGCTTTACCAGGGTGTCAAAGGCGTCACCGACCTGATGGTGCGGCCGGGCCTGATCAACCTCGACTTCGCCGACGTCCGTTCGGTAATGGACGAGATGGGCAAGGCGATGATGGGCACAGGCGAGGCCTCGGGCCAGGACCGCGCCGTTCAGGCGGCCGAAAAGGCGATCGCCAATCCGCTGCTGGACGAAATCAGCCTGCGCGGCGCCAAGGGCGTGCTGATCAACATAACCGGCGGCGCCGACCTTACACTGTTCGAGTACGACGAGGCCGCGAACCGCATCCGCGAAGAAGTGGACCCCGACGCCAACATCATCGTGGGTTCGAGCCTCGATCCGGCGCTGGAAGGCATGATGCGTGTCTCGGTCGTCGCGACCGGCATCGACGCCGTCGCGGCCGAGGCCGAACAGCCGGTGCCGCGCCGCCGGATGGCCGAGCCGCTGGCCGCCGCCCCGGCGCCGGTTCAGCACGGTTTCGCGCATCGCCCGATCCAGCAGCCGGCGCGCCAGCCGCTTCGGGCCACCGCGAGCCAGGCGCCCGCGCCACAGTCGGCCCAGGCCGCCGAGGAACCGTCGCTCTTCACCGCGACGAGCGTCGACGACCGGGCCGACGACCTGCCGCCGCCCGCCTATCGGCCGCAGCCGGCGGCGGCGCAACGCGACCTGCATGTCGAGGACGACGCCGGGGCCTTCATCGCCCCTCGTCCGCGTGCGCCCGGCACCCCTTCGCCTGAGGCGCTTGCCCGCCTGCAGCAAGCGGTGAGCCGTGCGCCGATGACGCAGCGGGCCCCGGCACAGGCCGCCACCCGGACTGCGCCACAGCCCCCGGCCGCGCAGCAGGCGGTGCGCCCGACGGAACGTGCGAAGTTCGGGATCAACACGCTGATCAACCGGATGACCGGCCACGCCGCCGAACCGGCCGAGCGGACACAGCCGACCTTGCGCCCGCAATCTGCCGCAGCGCATGCCTATGACGAAGAGGAAGGCACCGATCCCGACCACGAAAGGATTGAGATCCCGGCATTCCTCCGTCGCCAGGCCAACTGACCCGCAACGTTTGTCGGGCGGACTGGAAAGGGCCGGGCGTACCGGCCCTTTTCCTTTTGCGGCAAACCCTTGGGGCTCATGCCGCGCTGCGGCTTCGCACCTGCGGCAGAATGTTTCAGACCGTTGCAAAGAGTGAGTTGAGCATCCTGCGCCGTCTGGCTACCCCGGAGGCACGTCAAAGCGTATCGCATGCCGGGGGATCCGGGGCCGGCGCGAAGCGGGGGAAACGACCGGTGCAGACGACGATCAGATCTCCGGCGGCGTTCAGCGGAGTCGGCCTTCACGGCGGCCGCCGCGTCCGCATGACCGTGCGCCCGGCCTCGGCCGAACACGGCATCTGGTTCCGCCGCACCGACGTCGTGGGCGCCGACCCTCTCGTGCCCGCGCATTTCAGCGCGGTCGCTGCATCGCGCCTGTGCACGCTGATCGGCAACGCATCGGGCGTGACGGTGTCCACCGTGGAACACATCATGGCCTCGCTGGCCGGTTGCGGCATCCACAACGCGCTTGTCGAAATCGACGGGCCGGAGGTGCCGATCCTCGATGGCTCGGCCGCACCCTTCGCGGCCGGGATCATGGCGCGCGGCGTGCGGCTTCTGGATGCGCCGGTCCGCTGCTTCGAGGTGCTCGAGGCGGTAGAGGTGCGCGAGGGCGCGGCGATGGCGCGCCTCGAGCCCTCGCCCCGGTTCGAGATCGACTTCGCGATCGACTTCGAGGATGCGGCCATCGGGCGGCAACGCAAGGTGCTTGACCTTGCAAACGGCGCCTTCGCGCGCGAATTGAGCGACAGCCGGACCTTCTGCCGCCAGGCGGATGTGGACGCAATGCGCGCGAACGGCCTCGCGCTCGGCGGCACCTATGGCAACGCGGTCGTCGTCGACGGCGCGCGCATCCTGACACCCGGCGGGTTCCGCCACCCCGACGAGGCGGTACGCCACAAGATGCTCGACGCGCTCGGTGATCTTGCGCTGGCCGGCGGGCCGTTCTTCGGCCGCTATGTCGGGCGCCGCGCGGGCCACGCGATGACCAACCGGCTTCTGCGCGAACTCTTCGCCCGGCCCGGCGCGCTGCGCGTGGCCGAAATCCGCGACGACCGCCGCCACCGGCTTCCCGGCGCGGGCCTCGTTCCCGCCGACATCCCCGCCGTCGCGTGATCCGCCGGGCCGCAGAAAGGCGTTTTGCGCCCCGGATTTTTCTGTGCTAGACGGGGCCAAACGGCCCCCTGCGGGCGGTCCGTTGCCGAAAAAAACTTGCAGGGTCGGGGTAGGCAGGAGATGGCGCGCGGCAGTAGAGCGGCAGGGATCGCGGGTACCCTCGCTCTTGCGCTGATCCTCTCGGCCTGCGCGCCGAGGCCGAAGGAAATCCCGGTCGATCAGCTTCCGGCCGAGGAAATCTTCAAGCGCGCCGAGTTTTCGCTCGCCAATGAGAAGAAGGCCGAGGAAGCCGCGCGGCTCTTCGGCGAGGTGGAGCGGCTCTACCCCTATTCCGAACTCGCCAAGCGCGCGCTGATCATGCAGGCCTATTCCTTCCATAAGGACCGCAAGTACGACGAAAGCCGCGCCGCCGCGCAGCGCTACATCGACACCTATCCGGCGGAAGATGACGCGGCGTATGCCAAGTTCCTTCTGGCGCTCAGTTACTACGACCAGATCGATGCAATCGGCCGCGACCAGGGGCTGACCTTCCAGGCCTTGCAGGCGCTCCGCGCGGTGATCGAGGAATATCCCGACAGCGAATACGCGCGCTCGGCGATCCTGAAGTTCGACCTTGCCTTCGACCACCTCGCCTCGAAAGAGATGGAGATCGGCCGCTACTACCTTCGAGGCAAGCACTACACCGCGGCGATAAACCGGTTCCGCGTGGTCGTCGAGCAGTACCAGACAACGACCCAGACGCCCGAAGCGCTCTACCGGCTGATCGAATGCTATCTCTCGCTCGGCCTGACGGACGAGGCGCAGACGGCCGGCGCGATCCTGGGCTACAACTTCCGCTCCACCGACTGGTACGAGGACGGCTACAAGCTTCTGACCGGCAAGGGGCTGGAACCGAAGGTCAGGGGCGACGGATGGCTGGCCCAGATCTACCGCCAGGTGGTCAGGGGAGAGTGGCTGTAGGATGGGTGATTTCACCCATCCCGCCCGGTCCGCCGCAGTGCCGCCCGTCCGGTAAGATGGGCGGGATCACCCCATCCCGCGCGGGGTATTCATGCTCCTGACGCTCGACATCCGCGACATGCTGCTGATCGAGCGGCTCGACATGTCGTTTCGCCCGGGTCTGAACGTGCTGACCGGCGAAACCGGGGCGGGCAAGTCGATTCTGCTTGACTGTCTGGGCTTTGTGCTGGGCTGGAAGGGGCGCGCGGACCTGGTGCGTCCGGGCGCGGCGCAGGGCGAAGTGACTGCCGTTTTCGCGATTTCCTCAGGGCATCCTGCCGCTACCGTTCTTGCCGAAGCGGGGCTGCCGGAGGCCGGGGAAGAGCTGCTTCTGCGCCGGACAATCGGCGCGGACGGGCGGCGGAGCGGCTTTGTCAACGATCGCCGCGCCGGGGCCGAGGTGCTGCGTGCGCTGGCCGAGACTCTGGTGGAGCTCCACGGCCAGCACGACGATACCGGTCTTCTGAACCCGCGCCTCCACCGGCGACTGCTCGATGCCTTCGCCGGCGCGGGCGAGACGGTCGCGAAGGTCTGCGCCGCCTGGGAGGCGCGGGCACGGGCGGACAAGGCGTCGGCCGAGGCCCGCGAGGCAGTCGAGAAGTCGCGGTCCGACGAAGACTTCCTGCGCCACGCGGTCGGCGAACTCGACAAGCTCCGCCCGCAGCCGGGCGAGGACTCCGCGCTCGACGCGCGGCGGCGGCTGATGCAGGGAGCCGCGCGGATCCGCGAAGACGTGGCGCGGGCGGCCGAGGCGCTGGGCGGCGACGGGGCCGAGGGGCGGATGGCGGACGCTTCGCGCTGGCTCGGGGGTGTCGTGGGGCGTGCCGAGGGGCTGCTCGATGCGCCGTCGGCGGCGCTTGAACGGGCAATGACCGAACTTGGCGAAGCCACCCAGGGAATCGAGCGGGCGCTCGAGGCGATGCGCTTCGATCCGCACGAACTGGAGGCCGCCGAAGAGCGGCTCTTCGCGATCCGTGCGCTGGCCCGAAAGCACGCGGTCGCCCCCGACGATCTAGGCGCCCTGGCCGAGACGATGCGGGCGCGGCTGCTGGCGGCCGAAGGCGGCATCGAAGGGCTGCGGGAGCTCGACGCGGCGCGGAAGGCGGCGGAGACGGCCTATGACGCGGCGGCCGCACGGCTTTCGGCGGAACGGCGGAAGGCTGCGGACGCACTCGACCGGGCGATGGCCGCTGAACTGCCGCCACTGAAGCTCGACCGCGCGGTTTTCGCGACCGTGGTCGCCGAAGGCGTCGCAGGGCCCGAGGGAAGGGATACGGTCAGCTTCCTTGTCGCGCCCAACCCCGGCCTGCCCCCTGGCCCGATCGAACGGATCGCCAGCGGCGGGGAACTGTCGCGGTTTCTCCTGGCGCTGAAGGTCTGCCTGGCCCGCGGGGCCGAGGGGGTGACGATGATCTTCGACGAGATTGACCGCGGGGTGGGCGGCGCCACGGCGGACGCGGTGGGGCGGCGGCTCGCACGGCTGGCGGAGGGGGCGCAGGTGCTGGTCGTCACCCACTCTCCGCAGGTGGCGGCGCGCGGGGCGCATCACTGGCACGTCGAGAAGCGGGTCGCGACGACGGGGACGACGTCTGTGGTAACCGCGCTCGGCGACGGGGAACGGGTGGGCGAAATCGCGCGGATGCTGGCCGGCGACAGGGTCACGGACGCGGCGCGCGAGGCGGCGCGGGCATTGCTGAAGGGATAGCGCGGCGGGGGCCGGTGGCTTGCGGGCCCTATGCGCCGTCCCTTTTCATGCCCGCCCGACACTCACCCGATCGGTATAGAACGCAAGGTACCCCGCGATGGCCTCGACGCCGGGCTTCGGCGATTCGTAGCTCCAGACCGAATCCGGCAGCTCGGCGTCTGGGGTACGGATCGAGAAGTAACTCGCATGGCCCTTGTGCGGGCAGGTCGAGGCGCGATTGCTGCGCGCGAAGAACGACATCGTCATGTTTTCGCGTGGGAAATAGATCACCGGCGGATAGCTTCCTTCGCGGAGTTCCATGGCGCGACCGGTCCTGCCCAACTCGGCACCACCCGCGCGGACGACCCATGTGCCCGGTGCCGGTGCGATCCTGATGTGGTCGGCCATGTCGATCCCCTGTTCCTGCTCCGGCTTGATGTGGTGACTTCTCCGCACGAGTCAAATCGGTGCTGTGGCCTTTTCCAGCCAGCCGGCTGTTTCGGGCCGGATGCGGGGGCCGATCAGCCGCCTGACCTCGGCGTGGTAGGTGTCAAGCCAGGCGCGCTCAGGGCCGGTCAGCAGGGACGAGTCGATCAGGCGGCGGTCGATCGGCACCCAGGTCAGGGTGCGGAACGACAGCATCTTGCGCTGCGCGTCGCCGCCCGCCAACGGCGCGGCCTCTTCCACGACGACGAGGTTCTCGATCCGGATGCCGAATTCGCCCTCGCGGTAGTAGCCGGGTTCGTTCGACAGGATCATCCCCGGTTCGAACGGCACGTCGGAGATACGGGAAAGCCGCTGCGGGCCTTCATGGACCGACAGATAGGTACCGACACCGTGGCCGGTGCCGTGGTCGTAATCCTGTTCTGCAAGCCACAGGTTGTAGCGGGCGATGGCGTCGAGGTGACAGCCGGCGAGGCCCCGGGGCCAGCGCAGCCGCGAGATGGCGATCATGCCCTGCAGGACTCGGGTGAAGGCGGCGCGCGCCTCGTCCGCAGGTGTGCCGATGGCGACGGTGCGGGTGATGTCGGTGGTGCCGCCAAGGTACTGGCCACCGGAGTCGACGACGATCAGCTCGCCGTCGCGCAGCGTGCGGTTGGATTCTTCGGTCACCCGGTAATGCATGATCGCGCCGTTCGGGCCGGACCCCGCGATGGTGTCGAAGCTGATGTCGCGGAGCGAATTGGTGGCGCGGCGGTGGGATTCAAGCGCGGTCACGACCTCGATCTCGGTCAGTCCGCCCTGCGGGGCACGGGTGTCGAGCCAGCACAGGAACTCCACCATGGCCGCGCCGTCGCGGAGATGCGCTTCGGCCGTGCCGTCGATCTCGGCGGCGTTCTTGCGCGCTTTCGGCAGGGCGCAGGGGTCCAGTCCCCAGGCGATCTTGACGTCCGCTTCCGCCAGGATCGCCGAAACCGCGAAAGGAGCGCTGGCCTTGTCGACACGCACCGGTCCAGTGAGCCGGACGAGGGCGGAAGCAAAGTCCTCCGGCGCGTGAAGCGCCACCTCGGGGCCGAGATGGGCGCGGATCTCGGCGTCGAGTTTGGCGGGGGTGGCGAAGAGGTCGGCGCGGCCGTCGGCGTGAAGGATGGCGGTGGCGTGGAGGACCGGGTTCCGGGGGACATCGGCGCCGCGGATGTTGAGAAGCCAGCAGATCGAGTCGGGGAGCGTGAGTGCGGCGGCGGTCTGGCCGGCGGAGGTGAGTTGTGCGGCGAGCCGCGCGCGCTTGTCGGCGGCAGTTTCGCCAGCGAAGGCCAAGGAGTAGACCTCGGCCCTGCCGATCGGCGGGGGCGGCTGGTCCGCCCAGATCGCGTCGATGAAATTCGTTGTACTGCGAAGGGTTACGGGCTTTCCCTCTAGCGCTGCCTCAAGTTCGTCGATCTCCTTGCGGGTATGCAGCCAGGGGTCGAACCCGATGACCCCGCCGTTCGGAATCTGATCGACGAGCCAGGGCCCGGGTTTGGTTTCTGGCCAGGGGACGGGGGTGAAGTGGGCGAAGTCCACCTGCGCCTTCACCTGCGTCCGGTAGCGGCCGTCGACGAAGACGCCGGCGATGTGGGGCAGGACGACGCAGAATCCCGCCGAACCGGTGAAGCCGGTCAGCCATTGCAGCCGCTCGTCATGGGCGGCGACGTATTCGCCCTGATGCATGTCGGCGCGCGGGACGAGGAAGCCTGTGAGGCCCTCGGCGGCCAGCCGGTCGCGCAGGGCAGCGAGACGGGGCGGACCCTGGTCGGGGCGGGCGGTCGAGGCGAAGGACTGGAGCATCAGGCGGCTTTCCTGTTCACCCTGGCCCTTGCCCTCACCCTTGGATCGCTGTCGAACAGCGATGCCAGCTGCTCGGTGATCGCCCCAGCCAGCTGCTCGACATCGGTGATCGTCAGCGCGCGCTGGTAGTAGCGCGTCACGTCATGGCCAATGCCAATGGCGATCAGTTCCACCGTCTTCCGGCGCTCGACCATCGCGATCACGTCGCGCAAGTGCTTTTCCAGGTAGTTCGCGGGGTTTACCGAAAGCGTCGAGTCGTCCACCGGCGCGCCGTCCGAGATCACCATGAGGATCTTCCGCACCTCCGGTCGGTGGACCATCCGACGGTGGGCCCATTCCAGCGCCTCGCCGTCGATGTTTTCCTTCAGAAGCCCCTCTTTCATCATCAATCCGAGACTGGTGCGCGACCGTCGCCAAGGTGCGTCCGCCGACTTGTAGACGATATGGCGCAAATCGTTCAGCCGACCCGGCACCTGCGGACGCCCCGCCGCCAGCCAGCGTTCGCGCGACTGCCCACCCTTCCAGGCGCGGGTGGTGAAGCCGAGGATTTCGACCTTGACCTGGCAGCGCTCCAGCGTCCGGGCCAGAACGTCGGCGCAGATCGCCGCGATGCTGATCGGCCGGCCGCGCATCGAGCCCGAGTTGTCCAGAAGCAGTGTCACCACCGTATCGCGGAACTGGGTGTCCTTCTCGACCTTGAAGGACAAGGGCGTGGTGGGGTTCGCGACCACCCGTGCCAGCCGCCCGGCATCGAGGATGCCTTCCTCGCGGTCGAATTCCCAGCTGCGGTTCTGCTGGGCCTGAAGGCGCCGTTGCAGCTTGTTCGCCAGTCGCGACACCGCGCCCTTCAGGGGTTCGAGCTGCTGGTCCAGATAGGCGCGAAGGCGTTCCAGTTCGGCCGGCTCGGCCAGCTCCTCGGCCTTCACTTCTTCGTCGAAGTCGGTGGTGAAGGCGATGTAGTTCGGGTCGGCTTCGGAATGCGGGGCGGGGGGCGGCGGTTCCAGCGGCGCGTCGCCCTCGGGCATCTCGGCTTCTTCGTCGAACTCCACCTCGGCAAGGTCGTCCACCGTCACCTTCGCCTCGGCCGCGTCCTGCTGGTCCTCCTGGCTCTGCTCGGGCGAGGCGTCGGCCTCGTCTTCGTCCTGGCTTTCGTTGCCGGCGCTGTCCTGTTCCTCCTGGCTTTGTTCGCTGTCGCCGCCTTCCTCGTCGTCCTGCCCGTCAGGGTCCTCGCCCAACTGGTCGCCGTAGCCGAGGTCCTTGATGATCTGGCGGGCGAGCCGCGCGAAGGCCGCTGGGTCGGCGAGCGTTTCCTGCAGGCGCTCCAGCGTGCCGCCCGCCTGCTCCTCGATGAATGGCCGCCAGAGTTCCATCACGTTGCCCGCCCCCCCCGGCAGGGGACGGCCTGTGGCGAGATGCCGGATCATGTAGCCGGCCGCCTGCGCGAGCGGCGCGTCCTGGGCTGAATGGATCTGGGCGTAGCCCTTGCGGTCGGCGTCGTTGCCGATCCGCGCGTCGATATTGCCTAGCGTGCCGGGCATGTCGCGGGCGCCCACCGCCTCGCAGCGGGCGTTTTCCATCGCCTCGTAAAGGTCGCGGGCCATCTGCCCGGTTGGCGAATAGCGGTTGTAGACGGCCGGATCGTGGTGCCTCCGCCGGAGGGCGAAGCTGTCGGCGGTGCCGCGCGCGATCAGCACCTCGTCGCGCGTCATCCGGCGCGAGACCTGAGGCAGGCGCACCGTGTCGGCCGTCATGCCCGGCGGATCGACCGAATAGCTGACCGTCAGTTCCGGGTCGTCGGCCAGCACCTTCGTCGCTTCGGCAAGCGCCTTCTTGAAGGGTTCGGCGGGGTTGTCGGAGGGAGCTTTCATGGATCCGGCCTGTCGGCGATGAGGTTCGCCGCCGTCAGTTCTGACCGGCCGGGCCGGCGAGTTCAACGGGCTGCCACGCGAAATTCGACGAAGCGGTCTTGATCGGGGCCGAACGAAGCGCAGGCTATGTGCGCAGGTGCGGCAGGACCGGGGGCGGAATTGCTGGTATCAAACGGTGAGCTTGCATCCGAGAAAGAGGAAGACATGCCCAAACCCAAGATCGCCCTTGTGATCTCGTCCACCCGCCCGACCCGCTTCGCCGACATTCCGGCGCAGTGGATACTGGGCAAGGCGAAGGAGCGCGACGACTTCATGCTGGAAACCGTCGATCTGCGCGACTTCCCGATGCCGTTTTTCGCCGAGGTCGCCTCGAACGCCTGGGCGCCGACGCAGGACCCGGTGGCGTTGAGGTGGCAGAAGAAGGTGGCAGAGTATGACGGCTACATCGTCGTGCTGGCCGAATACAACCGCTCGATGACGGCCGCGATGAAGAACGCCTTCGATCAGGCCTATGTCGAATGGGCCCACAAGCCGGTCGGGGCGATCTCGTACGGGTCGATGGGCGGGGCCAACGCGCTCGGCCACCTGCAGAATGTCGCGGTCGAGCTGCAGATGGTCGCGGTGCGCAACAACGTCCGCATCGGCGGGTCGGACTTCTTCAAGGTCCACCCCGGCATGGGCGGATCGGGGAAGATGGCCGACATCGAGGGCGTGATCGCCCCGGCGTCCAAGGCGCTTTTCGACGATATCGTCTGGTGGGCCAAGGCCACGATGGAGGCCAAGCAGGGCTGATCGTCCGGTCTGACCCGGATCAGGGGGGCGCGCGTGGCGCCCCCTTTTTTGTCACGAGAGCAATATGAGAAGAGTCGGAACCGGCCTCGCCTGGCCCGGGTGGGGGGAACCCGCATCTGCTTGTCCCAAGCCCTTGCGGGCGCTGCATTAACTTACGGATTCCGCAACGTTCGCAGGGTGCCAGCAACCGCCCAGCGCTATGCCAGCAACCTGCCATACGATCGTATGGCTTTCGGTTAAGTTAACGTTAACGAATGATCGCCAGGACGTGCCGCCCGGGGGCCGTGCGGCGGGGCAACCCGCAGGCTGTTCCGGGGGGACGTCCGGGCCCTTGCGGTGTCAGCCTGTGCCGGTCAGGTCGGCGAGCGTCCGCCGTCCGGTCGCAAGATCGGCCAGCATCTCGACATGCACGTCGAGCGCATCGATCACCGGGAATCCCGGGTCATGCCCGTCGAAGGCAAGCCCGAGGTCGGTGCCGCCAAGGACGATGGCCTGCGCCCCCCGCGCGATCATTTCGCGACCCGCGCCGAAGAACACCGCGCGCTGTGGCTCGGTGCAGGCCCCGGATGTGGCGATGTCCTGATAGGTCTGGCCCACCTCGTCGATCCGGTCGTCGGGTGCGAGCGCGCGCGTCCGCCTAAGCGCGCCGTACATCCGTGTTCGCATTACTACCCGGGTGCCCAGAAGCCCGACCGAGGCGATGCCGCGCGCCGCAAAGGCGTCATCGAGCGGGGCGACTGCCGAGACGAGGGGAAGGGACGAAATCGCCTTCGTCTCTGCAAAGCAGAAGTGCCCGCCCAGCGAGGTGATCGCCGCGCAGTTGCAACCGGCGTCGCGGAGGCGGTCGATCAGCACGGCGTATTCGCGCGCCTGTTCCGTCCGCCGGTCCGCCAGGTTGTTGCGGATGAGCGTCATGATGTCGGGGGTATGGGCGATGGTCAGGTTCAGGGGCACGCCCATCGCTCTCGTCGCTGCGACCAAGCGCTGGTAGTAGACGACCGTCGCCGCCGGTCCGATGCCGCCGATCAGGCCGATGTGCATGCCACGCGCTCCACTCTGCCCGCGCGAGTTTCGCGCTGGACCGGGGCGGGGGCAAGGGGTGTCAGAATTCCCACGGGTTCAGGACGGCCAGCCCCGGAAAGGCGAAGTCGCGGGCGTTGCGGGTAACCAGAGTCAGACCGTGCACGATGGCGGTGGCTGCGATCAGGCTGTCGGCCAAGGGGGCTGGGTTGGGGACATGGAACGTCGCGGCAAGGCGTGCGATGGTTCGGTCGACGGGAAGGATCCGGTCAGCGAAAGTTGGAAGAACGGCCCCTTCGATCCAATCCCGCAAGACCTTGCCCTGCACCGGATCGCGCCGCGCCTTGCGCAACGCGCCCAACTCGATTTCGTAGATCGTCATGGCGGACAGGTAGTGCAGCTCCTCGGGATGGCGGTCGGACCAGTCCTTGACCATGGGGTGCGCGCGGCCGAGAGGGATCGGGCGAAGTTCCGACAGCAGGTTCGTGTCCAGAAGGAACACTACCGGTCAAATCCCCAGTCGATTTCCCGGACGGGTTCGATCCGGCGCTCGGGCAGTTCGAGTTCCACTTCGGCGGCGCCGGGCCAATAGAGCATGTCGGCCAGCGTCTTCTTCGGCCCCTTCATCCGCTCGAATTCCTCGACCGTCAGCAGCACATGTGTCGTCCGCCCCCGGTCGGTCACGAACACCGGCCCCTTCGCCGCCTCGCGCTTGGCGCGGGCGGTGTCCTGGTTGAACTGGCGGGAGGTAAGGGTGAGGGGCATGGGGGTGTGGTCGGGCTGTTGTTGCTACGTTGCTACATAGCACGGCTGCCCCATGGTTTCAACGAGTCCGGTGGACCGGTCCGGTCTCAGCCGAACTGCCAATCCGGGTCTATCGCCTGATGAGGAACGCCGATGAGGGCGATGTGGTCATCGGCCACCAGGTAGAAGATCGTATGGCGGCCCTCGGGAAATGACCGGTATCCGGGCGCCACGTCGCTCCGATCGCGCCCGGCGAAGGGGTTCCCGGCGAGCCACCGGAGGCGTGCGTCGAGCGCACGCATGTACCGTTCCATCGGTGTGTCGCCCCAGGCGCGGGCGGTGTGGCGGGCGATGGCGTAGAGGTCTGTCGCGGCGCGCTGGGTGACGCGGACTTCCCTCACGCCTCCGTCTCTGTGGTGTTCGCGCGGGCCTGGCCGATCAGCGCTTCCATGCTGAAGCCTTCGGCGAAGGCGCCCAGGCGCGCCTCGGACTCGCCTTCGGCCAGATGCGCGCGCAGCGCCTCAAGCCGCTTGCCCTTGTCCTCCAGCTCGCGCAGCGCCGCGCGCACGACCTCGCTGGCCGAGGAGAAGCGGCCCGAGGCGACTTCGTCGCGGATGAAGATTTCCCAATGCAGGGACAGGGTGAGGGAGGTGGTGGCCACTTGGCACGTTAGCTGCTGCGGTATTCGATATGAATATAGTGTGATCTTGGGCGCGGATCAACGTTTCCGTTGGGATTCCAGACGTTCAGTCGCGGCAAATGGTGCATCGAGCTAGTTGATTTCTCCTCGCCACACCTGACGCCTTACGTTCTTCGCGAGCGAGGCCTACTGCTGTTTGATAGTGTCAATCAGAAGCTTGCACGTGTCCAAGTCGCCGCCAATCAATGAATCCTCCGCGAAAGCATGGCCGGAAATGGTGTAGTTCTGATTCATTCTTGTTAAGTAGAGTCCTGCAATCGCTAGCATTTCGTCTAGGACGACCTTTTGCGTCGCAGTAGCTCCCGAGCCTTTCGAGACCCGGATGCCTACAGCCATTGCCATAAGCTTTGAAACTTCGTCGGTCGCGCGAGTCACGAAATCTTCTGGGAACGAATTTGGTCCGGCGCGGGACAGTATTGCGAAGCGAACGGCGGCGCACCTTACCAAGGGGTAGGTATCCTCTGCTCCACTCACGATTGCGTCGCTGAGCGGGCGCAGTTCCTGGCTCGACGCACCACTCGTGCAGAGCGAAGCTGGCACCGCTACCGTGAGCAGTTTAATTGCCCAGTATCTTGCGAACACGCCTCCTCACCTCACCTCACCTCACCGCCACACTCGCCGCACTTTCCGGCAGTTCCTCGTTGAAGCAGCGCTGGTAGAATTCGGCCACCGTCTGGCGCTCCAGCTCGTCGCACTTGTTCAGGAACGTCACCCGGAACGCATAGCCGAGGTTGCGGAAGATCTCCGCGTTCTGCGCCCAGGTGATGACGGTGCGGGGGCTCATCACGGTCGAAAGATCGCCGTTCATGAAGGCTGTCCGCGTCAGGTCGGCCACGGTGACCATCTGGCTGATGATCTTGCGGCCCTTGTCGGTGTTGTAGTGGGGCGACTTCGCCAGCACGATCGCCGCCTCGGCGTCGTGGCTGAGGTAGTTCAGCGTCGCCACCAGGCTCCACCGGTCCATCTGCGCCTGGTTGATCTGCTGCACGCCGTGATAGAGCCCCGTGGTGTCGCCGAGGCCCACGGTGTTCGAGGTGGCGAAGAGGCGGAAACAGGGGTGCGGCGTGATGATCTCGTTCTGATCGAGAAGCGTGAGCTTGCCGTCATGCTCCAGCACGCGCTGGATCACGAACATCACATCGGGCCGCCCCGCATCGTATTCGTCGAAGACGATGGCGACGGGGTTGCGAAGCGCCCAGGGCAGGATGCCCTCGTGGAACTCGGTCACCTGCTTGCCGTCGCGGAGCTTGATCGCGTCCTTGCCGATCAGGTCGATCCGGCTGATGTGGCTATCGAGGTTCACCCGTACGCAGGGCCAGTTCAGCCGCGCCGCCACCTGCTCGATATGGGTGGATTTCCCGGTGCCGTGATAGCCTTGGATCATCACCCGGCGGTTATAGGCGAAGCCCGCGAGGATGGCCAAAGTCGTGTCGGGGTCGAACTTGTAGGTGGTGTCGATGTCCGGCACGCGGTCGGCCCGTTCGGCGAAGCCCTTCACCTTCATCTCGGCGTCGATGCCGAAGACGTCATGGACCGAGATGTCCTCGGTGGGTCTCACAGACTGGTCGAGCATCGTTTCCGCTTTCGTGTTCCTTGCCGGGCGGGGCGGGGATGGGCCCCCGCGCCACCGGGGCTTGATGGAACATATCGCCGGGGGCTGCAAGGGTAAGCGGCGGGTGCGACAAACGGCTGCCGGAAACGGACACCGCGGGCGGCCAGCGCTGCCCCGCCCCGCCCACCGGGGGCCGGTCCCGGCTCAGCCCGTCGTGCCAGTTCTCAGCCATTCGGCGCAGTCGGGGCCCAGTTCCGCCAGCGCCCGGTCGTCGTAGCGGCGACTCTCGTCGGGGCTCAGCACGTCGCGCCAGCGGCCGTTTGTGCCCTTGTGGATGAAGGTCGGCGCGCCGCCTTCCCAGAATGCGCCGCCGAGCGGCACGATCGCGGGGGCATGGGCCTTCATATAGTCGAACGAGCAGTGTTCGAGGATGGCGTCCCACTTCGCCGGATCGACCGGGATGCCGAGGAAATCGGCGAGTTTTCGGACCTCGCCCGGCAGGTCGCGCTTCATCGCCTCGAAATGCACCAGCCGGACGTTCGGCTGGTCGCGGATCGCCCACCAGGTTCGGACGTTTTCCCAGAACGACCAGAAGGGATAGCCGTCGCCGTCGAGCCATTCGTTGAAGTAGGTGCGCACCGACGCGGGCGGGCGGCCGATCTTCGGCCCGACCAGGCCGGGCGTGTCGTTCAGCGCCCCGTACCACATGTCGTTGGCGTTGGAGTGGTGGTTGTAGAGGCTCCAGACAACGTCGCGGCCGTCGCGGCCGATGTAGACGTACCTGGCTTTCGGCGAGAACACGAGCGCGTCCACCGGCAGGTGGGTCTTCACGAACCGCCGGTGGGTCTGCGCCTCGACCTCGGCCAGCTTGACCTCTTTCGGCGGCACACGCAGGTCGAGCCAGGGCGACATGTGCCCGACATCTACATCTTCCGACCCCCCGAACAGCAGCTGGCTGATGATCTGCTGCATCCAGGTGGTGCCAGACTTCGCATAGGTGCCGATGACGATGTCGTCGTCGCGGAAGCGGAAATCGTTCCAGACGGTCGAATCGATGTGGTGGTTGTGGATTTCGCGCGTCTTGGCCGGGATCGCCGGCTGCGTTTCGGTCATGGTTGTCCCCCGTGGCGGACCCGCGCGACTCTGCCGGCCGCGCTTGCGCCGCCGCCGAGCATAGACCCGCCCCCGGGGGAGAAGGAAGCCGCCGAGTCGGGCCATCCCGCCGCACCCGGCGCAGTCCGCTCACGCCTCGCTCCCGCAGCTGTGACACCCTGTAACCGCCCGATGCGGCATGCTGCGGCGGCCGTGCCCCGAAGGAATCCCGCATGCCGACCCTGTCCCGCCGCGCCCTGATCGCCGCCTCGCTCGCCTCCGCCCTCTGGCCGGCGGCGCGCGCTTTGGCAGAAGAGAGCTTCGAGGTGGTGAAGACCGCCGACGAGTGGCGCGCGATCCTGTCGCCCGCAGCCTTCGCGGTGCTGCGCGAAGAGGATACCGAGCCCGCCGGCTCATCTCCCCTGAACGGCGAACACCGTGCCGGCACCTTCCACTGCGCCGGCTGCGACCTGCCGCTTTACTCCTCGAAGGCCAAGTACGACAGCGGCACCGGCTGGCCTTCGTTCTGGGAGCCGCTGCCGGACGCGGTGCGCACCAAGGCCGACTGGGGCCTTCTCGGCAAGCGCACGGAAGTGCATTGCCGCCGCTGCGGCGGGCATCTGGGGCACGTGTTCAGCGACGGGCCGCAGCCGACGGGCAAGCGCTATTGCATGAACGGCGTGGCGCTGGTGTTCAGGGCGGGGTGAAGTTCCCCCTCACTCCCTGAAGTTCCGGCTGTCCTTGATCTGATCCCAGGCCCAGACGACCTCCTGCAAGCGGTCCTCGTCGGCCCGGTCGCCGCCGTTCATGTCGGGGTGCAGGTCCTTCACCAGGCCCTTGTACTGCTTGCGGATCTCGGTCCGTGTCCAGTGGTCCTTGGCGTCCAGGATCTCCAGCGCGCGCCGTTCCGTCGGGGGCAGCTTGCGCCCGGCAGCGACCCGGGCGGGGTTCTGCGTGGCCTTGTCGCCAAGGATTTCCATCGGGTCGTCCACCCCCAGCCGCGCCCAGGCGCTGCCTTCGGGATTGCGGCCGAAGGGCTTGGTCTCGCGGCCCCAGACGCGGTCCTTGTCGATGAACTTCTGGAACTCTTCCTCGGAGGAGCCCTGGAAGAAGTTCCATTTCAGATTGTACTCGCGCACATGGTCCTTGCAGAACCAGTAGTAGGCGTCGAGGTTCTCGGGCGAGCGCGGCGCGCGGTACTGGCCGGCCTGTGTGCAGCCCGGATGATCGCAGGGCCGCGACGAGGTCTCGAAAGCCCCCGACATGCCACGCTTGCTCTTCGTCCGCCGCTTCTTGTCGGAAGCGGCCGAGATGTCGAAACCGAAGGGATCGTTCCTGCTCATCCTGCGGGCGTTCCGGCGCTGGCCTTTCCGACTCGGGCAAGGGAGTTTAGGGGTTTTCCGGGTGCTTTGAAGGGGCCTTGGGAAAAAATGACCGTCTGCGCAGAAATCCGGTCCCGTCTTGTCGCGGCTTTCGCGCCGGATGCGGTCGAAGTCGTCGATGAAAGCGAAAGCCACCGCGGGCACGCGGGCTGGCGCGAGGGTGGGGAAAGCCACTTCCGGGTGACGATCCGCGCCCCGGTCTTCGCGGCGATGGGGCGGGTCGAACGCCACCGAGCCGTGCATGCCGCGCTGGGACGTGAGCTGGTCGCGCGCCTTCACGCGCTGGCGCTCGATATCAGCGGCTGACGCCCGGCAGGGCGGGGCCGCCGGCGGGCGGCTCGGCGCCCCGGTCGGGCGCGCCGACCGGCGGCGGGGCGCCTTCGGCCTGCGCATGAAGCGGCGGCATTGTGCGCGCAGGATCGGCATCGGACGGGCCGGCCTGCGCCACAAGGCGGAGAGGCGCGGGCGCGGCCTCGATGCGGCGGCGGAAGACCAGGAGATTGTGGTAGACGGTGGCCCGGCCGGTCAGGCCCTTGCGCTCTTCCGAAGGCAGCATGTCGGCGCGGACATATTCCCAGCCGTCCCGGGCCATCGCATTCATCGCCTCGGTCAGGGCCGCAGCCAGCCGTTCGGCCCCGGTCCGCGCGCCGCGCAGCTTGATGCCGCGCGCCGGGGCGGGCAGCACCCTGTATTCGTAGCTCACCATCGCACTCACTCCTGCCGGACGCCGTGCCGGTCGCCCGGCGCGGCGCGGACCCTAGCGGCTCGGCCGCCCCGCGTCACGCGCGGCGGTGGCGAAAGTTCCCGCCGCGCGGTGCCCGGGCCACAGCGAATCCGCGTCCGCCGGGCGGTGCTACTCGCGCATAAGGCGAGTCATGGTTCTGACCCATTGTTGACACATTCTTGCCGAAATCTGCCTCAAATGAGCGGCCTACCGCCGAAAACACGTTGATTGTCGGCCAGTTAGGACAACTTCATTTACCGGATGGAAACAGTTTCGCGGCTACGAGGTCTATTCTCAGTGGTTGAGTAAGGTTAATGTCCTTTTGGGGGCGAAAGGCGGCAACTATGATGTCTATCGGACGACCCGTGTTCTACGCGGGCCTGCTTGCTGCGGCGATCGCCCTGACCGGCGGAGCCAAGGCGGCAACCGTAGTGACGAATGGCAGTTTTGAACAAGGCGTTCCCGGCAACACACCCGGGACCGTCAACGGAGCTCTCTTCGGCCAGCTTCCGTCCGGCAGCCCGTCCTCGTGGGATGTCTGGACGAACCTGATCGGCTGGACAACCTCTCGCGGGCCGGGCGTCGAACTGCAGACGGACGGCACGCATCCGACGGTCGATGCGCAGGACGGCGAATACTATGCCGAACTGGACAGCACCGCGAACTCGTCGATCTATCAGGATGTGGCGCTTCATGTCGGGCGCTACATGCTGAGCTTCTGGTACAACTCGGCCACCGGCAACTTCCGGTCGGACGGGATCAACTACCGGCTGAGCGGCCTCACGTCCGGCCGGGTGACCAGCGCGACGCCCGGCGTCGTCGCGGGCGCCTGGACGCAGGTGACGGTCGAGTTCCTCGTGAAGACGGCCAAGAACTACCGGCTGACCTTCGCGGCGTCCGGCCGGAGCGACGGCAGCGGCGGGCTTCTCGACAATATCGAGATCGTGCCGGTTCCGGTGCCCGCGTCGGGCCTCGTGCTTCTCGGCGCGCTTGGCGGGCTGGCGATGCTTCGCCGGCGGATCACCGGCCAAGCCTAACGGCCTGACCTCGTCTACCCAGACGTCACACATGATGGAAAAGGCGGTGTCCCAAGCGCCGCCTTTTTCCGTTTCCTCCATGCCGTGCCAGCCGGGCTGAGGGGAATCGGAAACAGTCTTTCCCCGGCCCGCGCCCCCGTTCCCTGCGGATGGTCGGTTCCCGCCACAATTCGGACATGGTACAAAGAACGGACCCCGGATTCCCGGGGCGGTGTTCTTTGTGAGTTGTGAGATGCGCGTACCAGTTCTTGCCGCCGTCGCGGCCGTTCTTCTGTCGTTGTCCGGCGTCGCCAGCGCCGCCACCCTGACCCTGGCCGGCGGATCGTCCGGATACACGCCCGCCGCGAAGGCGAAGAACGATGCGCTGAAGCCGCTGGGCTTCGGCAAGCAGCTTCAGGGCTACTATGGCGCCCAGGTCTGGCTGAAAGGCTCCGCGCATGTGACCTTCACGCTCTTCGGCTACGAAGCGGGCTATACCAACAAGCTTTTCTCGGGGAAGAACGTGCTGACCGGTGGCGGCGGGCACAAGTTCAGCAAGAACGGCATGGGCAGCTTTACTCTGTCGAACGTCGCGGCGGGACTTCTGGATTTCGGCTTCTGGACCTCGGGCGGCAAGCAGACGGTGAAGAACGGCAAGAACCCGGACAATACCGGCAGGAACCCCTTCCCGGGCATCAACTTCTTCGCGACTTTCGCGGACACGGCCAACTCGCGCAAAGGCAATTCGCTGTGGCTATTCTTCGATGACGACGGCGCCAACAACGATGACGACCACGACGATCTGGTGGCGCGCGTCGATGTCGCCCCGGTTCCGGTTCCGGCCGCCGGGCTGCTGCTGCTCGGGGCGCTCGGCGGGCTTGCCGTGCTGCGCCGGCGACAGGCCTGAAGCCGCTCAGAGCCCCAGCTTCGCGGCCACCAGCGCGTTGACGGCGGCAGGGTTGGCCTTGCCGCCCGTCGCCTTCAGGACCTGGCCGGTGAACCACCCAGCCAGCTTGGCGTTGACCTTCGCCTTTGCGACCTGATCGGGGTTCGCGGCCATGAGCGCATCGAGCTTCGCCGCGATATCGCCCATGTCGGTGACCTGCCGCATGCCTTCGCGTTCGGCCACCGCCGCCGGGTCGGCGCCGCGGTCGGTGGTCCACAGAAGCTCGAACAGGTCCTTGGCCATCTTCCCCGAAATCTGTCCCGCGCTGATCAGGTCCAGCACGCCCCCAAGCTGCGCGGCCGTCACCGGCGTGTCGGCGATGCCCAGCCCTTCGCGGTTCAGCCGCCCGAAGAGTTCGTTGATCACCCAGTTCGCAGACTGCTTGCCGTCGCGGCCCTTCGCGACTTCCTCGAAGAACACGGCGTCCCAGACATCGGCCGTCAGCACCTCGGCATCGTACTCGGTCATCCCGTAGGCGGCGACGAACCGCGCCTTCCTGGCATCCGGCAACTCCGGCATCGTGGCGGCGATCCCGTCGACCCAGGCCTGCTCGATCTCCAAGGGCAAGAGGTCGGGGTCGGGGAAATAGCGGTAGTCGTGTGCCTCTTCCTTCGACCGCATCGACCGGGTCTCGCCCTTGTCGGGGTCGTAAAGCCGCGTCTCCTGCACCACCGCCCCGCCGTCCTCGACAATCGCGATCTGGCGGCGGGCCTCGTACTCGATCGCGGCCTGGATGAACCGCATCGAGTTCATGTTCTTGATCTCGCAGCGCGTGCCCAGCACGGAATGGTCGCCCGTGGCCTGATAGCGCGCGTAGTCGCCCGGCCGGCAGACGCTGACGTTGACGTCGGCGCGCAGGTTGCCGTTCTGCATGTTGCCGTCGCAGGTGCCCAAGTAGCGCATGATCTGCCGCAGCTTGCCCACATAGGCCGCCGCCTCTTCCGGCCCCCTGATGTCAGGCATCGAGACGATTTCCATCAGCGCGACGCCGGTGCGGTTCAGGTCGACGAAAGAATGGTCGGGGTCGAGGTCGTGGATCGACTTGCCCGCGTCCTGTTCCAGATGGATGCGCTGGATGCGGACGCGGCGGGCGATCCCGGGGCCCATGTCCACGATCACTTCGCCTTCGCCGACGATGGGGTGGTAGAGTTGGCTGATCTGGTAGCCTTGCGGCAGGTCGGGGTAAAAGTAGTTCTTGCGGTCGAAGGCCGAGGTCAGGTTGATCTTCGCCTTCAGCCCAAGCCCGGTGCGCACCGCCTGCGCCACGCAGAATTCGTTGATGACCGGCAGCATCCCCGGCATCGCCGCATCGACGAAAGCGACGTTGGAATTGGGTTCGGCCCCGAAGGTGGTCGAGGCGCCCGAGAAGAGCTTGGCGTTCGAGGCGACCTGGGCATGCACCTCAAGCCCGATGACCAGTTCCCAGTCATGCTTCGCCCCCCCGATGACCTTGGGTTTCGGCGCGGTGAAGGCGAGGTCGAGCATCGGACGGGTTCCCCATTCGGACGCAGAGCTTCTAGGTCAGGGGGGGCCGCAGGGCAAGCGCGCCCGGGCGTCAGCCCAGCTTGTAGAGCCGCGCGATATCGCCCAGCGCCTCGCGCTGGCGGTCCGACACCTTGCTGTCGCGCCCGGCGACAACGATGTCGTTGAGCACGTTCATCAGCGGTTCCAGCGACCCCGGCCGGTCGAGCTTGACCAGCCGCCGGGCCAGCCGGTCGACTGCGGGCGCCGCGCCGCCGCATTCCGATACCAGCCACCGGCCCAGGATCACCGCCTCTTCCGCCGCAGTCAGGGTCTGGCCGAGGCGGGTCTGCAGCGACCGCAGCAAGCCGTCCTGCTGTTCTTTTGTCGGAAGCCCGCCGAGTTCCAGGAAGGCGATGCCAAGCCCGGCCATCGCGAGCTTCGGGTCGTCGACGCTTTCGACCGGGTGCAGGTTCAGCCGCCGCCGGAAACCCAGCCGCCGCGCCGCCGCCATCACGTCGCTCGCCACGCCGGCGAGTTCGTGGGTCATCTCGGCGGCCATCCGCATGCGCCAGATCCAGAAGATGGCGCCGCCGACCATACCGAGAAGAGCGATGATGTAGGGCATGTCCGTTCCCGCGTGCCGACAGAAGAATCATGCCATCGAAAAGGCGATTCAAGAAGCGGATTGTGGCGGGCGACGTTGCCAGCCGACCCTGTCAATGAATGGCCCGGCGAGGCGTCCGCGAAAGGCCGCCCTGCGCGGCTGCGCTGGCGGTGCGGCGCAGGGCTGGTCTCGACCGCCCGGCAGCCTCGCAACCTTGGCGGGATTTTCGGAACGATTCTTCCCTCACAGGGGCGGAGAATTCTGTGGATAACTTGCGGCGCAAGGTGCGGAATGCCGCCGAAGCCACGGAATCGCGGCAGAAGTCCGCCGACTTCCCCCCGCTTGTAGCGACGAAGGGTTGCCACGGCGCGGGCGTCTCTGGAAAAGCTTTTCCGCCGTCCACTGGGGGCACGGCGCTGCCGACAGGCTTACCTGATGATCGTATCCCGGCTTGTCCGGCCGCTTGTACTCGCGGCTTTGCTGCTTCCCTCGGCCTGCATGAACACCGCCGAAAGCAGCGGTGCGCTGCCCGTGATGCAGTGGGATCACCGCCCCGAGGCGGCGCAGTGGACCGAAGCCACGCTCGACGCGCTGAAGGCCGAGGGCGCCGTCCTCGCCTCGACCATCCCGGGCGACATCTCGGCCTATTGCCCGAGCTACCTGAAGGAAACGCCGGACCAGCGGCGGGCTTTCTGGGCGGGGCTCTTCTCGGCCATCGCCAAGCATGAAAGCACCTGGAACCCCGACGCCAAGGGCGCCGGCGGCCGTTACCTGGGGCTTCTGCAGATATCCCCCGCGACCGCGAAGGACGTGGGCTGCGATCTGTCGCAGGGCGGGCTTACCAACGGGCCGGCGAACCTTGCCTGCGCGGTGCGGATCGCCGTCACGCGCGGCCCCGAGGACGGGGAGGCGCTGGCCTCGATCGTCGCCGACTGGGGCCCGATGCATTCGGCCGAAAAGCGCGCCGAGGTGGCAGCCTTCACCCGCGGCCAGAGCTATTGCAACTGACGGGCCGGCCCGCCGTCATGCGTCCGGGATGCCGCGCATCCTGAGGCCCTTGGCCAGAGTACGGGCGCGCGCGGCGCCGCCGCAGCGCACGCCGATGACCTCGCCGCCCTCCAGCGTGACCAGGCAGAGTGCCGGGGCGAAGCGTTCGAGGCTGAGGCGGAAGCTTTCGACCTGTGCAAGCGGCACCACCCGCAGCCGCCCGTTCTCGATGGTCTCGATGCGGTCGTCGCGCAGCCGGAAGCCGGTGACCGGATTGACCGCCAGCCGCCAGAGCACAAGCCCGAGATAGATGACGATCAGGACCCAGATCGTCTTCGGCATGGAAAGGGTCCAGGCGAGGTAGCTCGCCGACATCGCGACACCGAGCGCGAAGTAGTTGCCAGGCCGCCGGGCCTGAAGCCGGTACTCGCAAATCACAGAAGACATCCCGAACACTCGCCCGAACACTCGCAAGAACGACACACACCGCACACCTCGGACAGCATAACGCAGAGGGCCGGTCGGCGATAAGGCGGAATCTGGCGAAGCGTGAGATGGTTTCGCCGCGGCGGGAAACGACGACGGGCTCCGGCGGAAGATTGTCCCGCTCGCGGGGCCGGTTCCGCGAAGCGCCCGGGAATGGGGGGGCGGCGCGGGCGGGGTGATCGCCGATTCAACCGGCCGGCGAATCGGGCCGGCCGGGGAATCCCTGCGCCCCGTGCGCTCAGCCGAGGATGCGGCCGGCCATCTCGCCGGTATCCCGCGACAGGCCGGGCGCGGCCAGGATCCGCTCCAGCGCTGCCTGGATCAGCGCCCGCCGGCCCGCGTCATAGCGCCGCCAGCTGTCGAAGGCCGCCGACATCCGCGCCGCCGTCTGCGGATTGACCGGATCGAGCCGGATCAGCCAGTCGGCATAGAAACGGTAGCCCGTGCCGTCCTTGCGGTGGAAGCCCGCGTGATTGGCCGAAAGCCCGCCGAGAAGCGCGCGGAAGCGGTTGGGGTTCTTCCAGTCGAAATCCGGGCGTTCCGCCAGCCGTCGCGCGGTGTCGGGCGCGGTGGCGGGGTCGCCGCAAATCACCATGAGCGAGAACCACTTGTCGATGACCAGCCGGTTGCCCTGCCAGCGCTCGCGGAAGGCATCGGCTTCGGCCCCGCCCCGCCCGGCGTCGAGAAGGCAAGACAAGGCCGCGACCGTTTCGGTCATCGTGCGCGCCTGCGGGAAAAGCGCCTTCGCTCGCGCGCCTCCGTCGATGCGGGAAAGCAGCGCCAGCGCGCCAAGGCGAAGCGCCCTGCGTCCGGCCGCCGCCGCGTCGGCGGAGAAGGCGCCGGTGTCGGCAAGGCTTTCCCAGAGCGTTGACAGGACCGGTTCCAGCCCCCGGGCGAGCGCCGCGCGGGTGGCGTCGAGCGCCGCGCGGATCGCGTCGGGGTCGGGGACGTGGCCGGAGGCGTGCAGCGACTGGGCCATCTCGTCCTCGCCGGGAAGCCGCAGGCAGAGCGCGCGGAACGCCGGATCGAGGCTGTCGTCGCGCAGCACCGCGCCCAGCCCGTCGAGCCAGCCGCGCGGCGGCGCCGCGCCGGTCAGGATTGCCGCCGTCAGCGCCTCGCGCGCCAGCGCCCGGCCGGCCTCCCACCGGTTCACCGGGTCGGTATCGTGGGCAAGCAGGAAGGCGCGCTCGGCGGCATCCGCCTCGCGCTCTAGCACCACGGGCGCCGAAAAGCCCCGCAGGATCGACGGGATAGGGCGGCTGGCGAGGCCGGGAAAGGCGAAGCTCTGGCTCGCCCCAGTCATCTCGAGAACCGTCGTCGGCACCACTTCGTCGCCGTTCGGGTTCAGAAGCCCCACGGCGATCGGGATGACGCGCGGCGGCTTTTCGGGCTGGCCGGGGCTGGGCGGCGTGGTCTGAGTGAAGGTCAGCCGGTAGGTGCCGCCCTGCGCAGCGGGCTCCCACGCTTCGCGCACGCTCAGGCGCGGGGTTCCGGCATCGGTGTACCACCGCTTAAATTGCGCCAGATCGCGCCCCGTCGCGTCCTCGAAGACCTTCAGCCAGTCCTCGATGGTCGCCGCCTGCCCGTCATGGCGTTCGAAGTAGAGGTCAAGCGCCTTCCGATAGCCGCCCTCGCCCACCAGCGCCTTCAGCATGCCGATCACCTCGGCGCCCTTCTCGTAGACGGTGGCGGTGTAGAAGTTGTTGATCTCGATATAGGAATCCGGCCGGACCGGGTGCGCCAGCGGCCCCTGATCCTCGCGGAACTGGCGGGCGCGGAGTGTCAGCACGTCCTCGATCCGCTTCACCGGCGCCGAGCGCATGTCCTTGGTGAATTCCTGGTCGCGGAAGACCGTCAGCCCTTCCTTGAGGCAAAGCTGGAACCAGTCGCGGCAGGTGATGCGGTTGCCGGTCCAGTTGTGGAAGTATTCGTGCGCGATGACGCTTTCGATGCGCTCGAAATCCGTGTCGGTCGCCGTCTCGGGGCTGGCGAGGACCAGCCGGGAGTTGAAGATGTTCAGCCCCTTGTTCTCCATCGCCCCCATGTTGAAGTCGTCCACCGCGACGATGTTGAAGACGTCGAGGTCGTATTCGCGGCCATAGACGTCCTCGTCCCACTTCATCGCCCGCTTCAGCGCCCCCATCGCATAGGCGCAGCGGTCGAGGTCGCCGGGGCGGACCCAGATGTTGAGCGCGACCTTGCGGCCCGACCGGGTGGTGAAGCTATCGGGCAGGTTCACCAGATCGCCCGCCACCAGCGCGAAAAGGTAGGCGGGTTTCGGCCAGGGGTCGGTCCATTCCGCCCAGCCCGGACCGCTTGCCACCGGGTTCCCGTTCGACAGAAGCACCGGCAGGTCGCTTTCGACCCGCACCTCGAAGCGGGCCATCACGTCGGGGCGGTCGGGGTAAAAGGTGATGTGGCGGAAGCCCTCGGCCTCGCACTGGGTGCAGTACATCCCCCCGGACATGTAGAGGCCTTCGAGCGAGGCGTTGCCTTCCGGCGCGATCTCGACCTCGGCCTCCCAGGTGAAGGGGCCGGCGGGAAGGGCGGCGGCCGGGACGGTCAGACCGGTGGCGTCGATGCGGGCGAGGGCGGCCGCGTCGGCGCCGCCGATGCGGGCTGAAACGAGTTTCAGCCCCTCGCCGTGCAGAACAAGGTCGTGTTGGCCGGGGGGGGCGGGGTTCGGGCGGAAGGCGATGCGCGACAGGACGCGGGTGGCGGATGGCGAAAGGCGGAAGGTAAGCGAGACCCCGTCGATGAGGAACGGAAAGGCCGCGTAGTCGGCAAGGCGGACGGGCTGCGGCGCGGTCATCGAGGGGGCTCCGGTCGGGTCGGTGCCGACCCTATGGCCCCGCCCCGCCGGCCGCAACCAGCCCTGGCCCGATCAGGTCGCGCCCACCTGCCGGGCGAGCTTGCCGAGTGTCTGAAGGCCAAGCT
This sequence comes from Paracoccaceae bacterium, assembly GCA_046155885.1. Lineage (GTDB taxonomy): Bacteria > Pseudomonadota > Alphaproteobacteria > Rhodobacterales > Rhodobacteraceae > JAOADN01. The sequence continues at coordinate 6,821 of JBJXFU010000039.1, read as the reverse complement.
CGACCGCCCCGAAGCCAACGGCCTCGCGGTACTCTTCGGCCGTGGCGAAGACCATCGTCAGGCTGACGCGGGTACGGCTGCGGAGGTCTTCGAAGGTTGCCGTCGAGTCGGCGTGCCTCGGTCCGTTCTCGCCCCAGTGCAGCGTGTACTCGATCCGGCGTTCCGGATCGAGGCGGAGATAGCCGTGGTGGTTGGGCCAGACCTTGCCGTCGGGCCCGATCATGTCGAAGACCCATTCGCCGCCTTCCCTCAGGTCGATCCGCTTCGTCCGGCAGGAAAACCCGTCCGGCCCCCACCAGCGGGGAAGCGACGCCGGATCGGTCCAGGCGGCCCAGATCGCCGCCACCGGCGCGTCGATCACGCGTTCGATCACCATCGTGCGGTCGGTCGGATCGGCGGTCATTTCATCAGCCCCTTGGCGTAGTCCTCGAGCTGGTCCACCACAGTGCCCCAGCCGTCGTAGAAGCCCATCGCCTTGTGCGCCTCGGCCTTTTCGGGCGAGCGGTGGCGGGCGATGGCGGTGTATTCGGTGCCGCCGCCGGGGATGTCCGACAGAAGCAGGATCGCGGTCATGAACGGGTCGGGGGCAGGCTTCCAGCCTTCGGTGTAGCCATCGGTGAAGACGAGCTTTTCCCCCTGCACGAGTTCCAGCCAGACGCCGTTGTTTTCCATCAGGTTTCCGTCGACCTCGAACGTAGTGTTGAAACGCCCGCCGACGCGCAGGTCGATGTCGCAGAACGTCACCTTGTGCGGGCGCGGAACGAAGAAATGCGGGATGTGCCGGGGCGTCGTCCAGCATTCCCAGACAAGGTTGCGCGGCGCCTTCAGTTTTCGGGTGAAGCTCAGGTCAGTCTTCGGGTCCAGGTCCATCGGCAGGGTCCTTCGTGCGGGCCTTCATCAGGCGGTTTACGTAGTCCTCAAGGCGGTCGAGCCGCGCCTCCCAAATGGCGCGCTGTTCGTCGAGCCAGCCGCGCACCGGGGTGAAGGCGCCTGGGGCCAGCGTGGCGGTGCGGATGCGGCCGGCCTTGGCGGTGGCGACGAGGCCCGCCTCTTCAAGCCGGCGGACATGGCCGAGGATCGAGGGCAGCGCCATGTCGAACGGCGCGGCGAGTTCGGTGACCGTCGCGGGCCCGCGCGCCAGCCGTTCCAGCATCGCCCGGCGGGTGGGGTCGCCGAGCGCCTGGAAGAGCGCGTCGAGTTGCCGGTTCGAAAGGTCCATCGTCCCGTCCGATAGTTAGGTTGAGTCCTAAGTATCAGTTCCCGGGCTAGCCGGCAAGAACACTTAAGCAGTCGGCTAACTATTCCGCGCCAGACCCGCTCCCCATCCGGACCTGTGCCGAAAACAGGGGTTTTCGTAGCGCACCCTCTGTTTCCTGCGGCACGGTCTTGAATTCCGGCGCGGGGTGGCAATTCTGCCCGGGGTGCGGGGAGGAAACCGGATGACGCAACGGGTGAAGCGGGCGGGCCTGGATGTCGCCCCCGAACTGGCCGGGTTCATCGAGGACCGCGCGCTTCCCGGAACCGGCGTTTCGCCCGGCGCCTTCTGGGAGGGTCTGGCGGGGATCGTCTGCGACCTCGGGCCGAAGAACCGCGCGCTGCTGGCCGAGCGCGACCGGCTGCAGGCCGCCATCGACGGTTGGCACCGGGCGCGGCCGGGCGGGGCGCATGACCCGGACGGGTACGAGGCCTTCCTGCGCGAGATCGGCTATATCGTGCCCGAAGGTCCGGACTTCAGCATCGGCACGGAAGGCACCGACCCCGAAATCGCCACCGTCCCGGGGCCCCAGCTTGTCGTGCCGGTGATGAACGCGCGCTATGCGCTGAATGCGGCCAACGCGCGCTGGGGGTCGCTCTACGACGCGCTCTACGGCACGGACGCGCTGGGGGACGCGCCGGGGGGCGGCGGGGGCGGCGGGGGGTATGACCCGGCGCGGGGCGGGCGGGTGATCGCCTGGGGCCGGGCGTTCCTGGACGGGGTCGCGCCGCTGGCGGAGGGCTCGCATGCCGGCGTGACCCGGTATTCCGTCGCGCACGGTGCGCTTGTCCCGGCGCTGAGGGACCCGGCGCAGTTCGCGGGCTTCCGGGGCCCGGCCGATGCACCCGCCGCGATCCTGCTGAAGAACCACGGCCTGCACATCCTCCTCGGCATCGACCCTGACCAGCGGATCGGGCGCGACGACCGGGCGGGTGTGGCCGATATCCGCATCGAGGCCGCGCTGTCGGCGATCATGGACCTCGAGGATTCCATCGCCGCCGTCGATGCCGCAGACAAGGTCGCGGCCTATGCCAACTGGCTCGGCCTAATGCAGGGAGACCTGAGCGAAGCGGTCGAGAAGGTCGGGCGGACCGTTCACCGCGTGCTGGCCGACGATATCGCCTTCACTGCGCCCGACGGTTCCGCAGCACGGCTTAAGGGCCGGGCGCTGATGCTGGTGCGCAACGTCGGCCACCTGATGACCACCCCGGCCGTGCGCGACCGCGAGGGGCGCGAGGCGGGCGAAGGGCTGCTCGACGCGATGGTGACGACGCTTTGCGCGATGCATGACCTGCGGAAGACGGAAGGGCCGAGGAATTCGCTGCACGGGTCTGTCTTTGTGGTGAAGCCGAAGATGCACGGGCCCGCCGAGGTGGCCTTCGCCGGCGAAATCTTCGACCGGGTGGAGGAGGCGCTGGGCCTGAAGCGCAACACCGTGAAACTTGGCATCATGGACGAAGAGCGGCGCACGTCGGTCAACCTGAAGGAATGTATTCGGGCGGCGAAGGATAGGGTCGCCTTCATCAACACCGGCTTCCTCGACCGTACGGGGGACGAGATCCACACCTCGATAGAAGCCGGCCCGATGGTCCGCAAGGGCGACATGAAGCGCGAGGCGTGGATTTCGGCCTATGAGGACCGCAACGTCGATATCGGCATCGCCTGCGGGCTTCCGGGCCGGGCGCAGATCGGCAAGGGGATGTGGGCCGCGCCTGACCTGATGGCGGCGATGCTGGCCGAGAAGATCGCCCACCCGATGGCCGGGGCGAACTGCGCCTGGGTGCCTTCGCCCACGGCGGCGGTGCTGCACGCGACGCATTACCACCGGGTGGACGCGCTGGCGCGGCAGAGAGAGATCGCGGCGATGCGGCGGCCGGCGCGGCTTGGCGACCTGCTGCGCATTCCCCTTTCCGCAGGTCGGAACTGGTCGGCAGAGGAAATCCGCGACGAGATCGAGAACAACGCGCAAGGCATCCTCGGCTATGTCGTGCGCTGGGTCGACAAGGGGATCGGCTGTTCCAAGGTGCCCGACATCCACGACGTGGCGCTGATGGAGGACCGCGCGACCTGCCGGATCTCGTCGCAGGCGCTCGCCAACTGGCTCCGGCACGGGGTGGCGGACGAGGCCGGGGTGATGGCGGCGCTGCGCAAGATGGCCGCCGTGGTCGATCGGCAGAACGAAGGCGACCCCGCCTATCTCCCGATGGCGCCGGGCTTCGACAGCCCGGCCTTCCGCGCCGCCTGCGATCTGGTGTTCAGGGGGGCGGCGCAGCCTTCGGGCTATACTGAGCCGATCCTGCATGCGGCGCGGGCCGGGGCGAAGGCGCGGGGGCAGGCGCCACCCCCACCCTGACCCTCCCCCGGCGGGGGGAGGGGAGGCCGCCACCCGAGATCTGAGCGCGGCGTAGACGATTTGTCGCTCCCCTCCCCCCGGCACGGGGGGAGGGTCAGGGTGGGGGGCGCTGCGCTTGCCACAATGCCCGGCGCCTACTCGCATCGCCCCGGCCGCACTGCCCCCACCCTTGCCCTCCCCCGGTGGCGGAGGGGAGAGACAGAGCAGCCCGGAAGCCGCCGCCGGCGATCCGTCTGCCTGTGAGAATTGTGTCACCCCGCTCATCATATGTGCGCATGCCGCCCAGATTTCGTACCTCTCCTGCCTTCCTTCCCGCAGGGCTTGGGTTTATCCTTTCTTTCCGGGGGGTGAGATAGAGTGGCGCGCATGGGCAGAGCGATCGTCGGCATCATCGGCAACATGAGCCTTCTGAACAACGAGTACCCGGTGCATGCCGGGGGCACGATGAACTCTGCCGCCGTGTCGGAAGTCGCCGGCTGCCTGCCGCTGCTGATCCCGACCGACCCGCGCTTTGTCAGCGTCGGGGAACTCATCGCCGCCTGCGACGGGTTCCTGCTGACCGGCGGGCGCCCGAACGTCCACCCCGAGGAATACGGCGAAGCGGCGACCGAGGCGCATGGCGCCTTCGACCGGGCGCGCGACGCGATCACGCTGCCGCTGGTCCGCGCCTGTCTAGCGTGCGGCCAGCCCTTCCTCGGTGTCTGCCGGGGGTTCCAGGAGGTGAACGTGGCGCTGGGCGGCACGCTCTACCCCGAAATCCGCGAGCTGCCGGGGCGGATGAACCACCGCATGCCCCCCGACGGCACGATCGACGAGAAGTTCGCGCTTCGTCACCCTGTCCGCTTTACCGAGGGCGGGCCGTTCCACCGCCTTTTCGGCGCGGACGAGGTGATGACCAACACGCTGCACGGCCAGGGGATCAAGGAACCGGGGCGCGGCGTGGTGATCGACGGGCTCGCGCCCGACGGCACGCCCGAGGCGATCTATGTCCGGGATGCGCCGGGCTTCACGCTTTCGGTGCAGTGGCACCCGGAATGGAACGCCGCCAACGACCCGGTTTCACGGCCCTTATTCGAGGCCTTCGGCGAAGCGGCGCGCGCCTATGCGGCCGAACGCCACCGCGCGCCCCGGCTGAAGCGGGCCTGAAGCCTCAGCCCCGCGCCCAGGCGGCGTAGTCGGCCAGGAGGGCGGGCAGCATCTCCAGCCCGGGGTACCGGTCGAACGACCGCAGGGCGCCCGACTGCACGAAGGGCAGCCTCTCCTCCATCCAGGTCTCCAGATAGGGTCGGATCCAGCCGGCATCGTCGAACATCGGCGCGCGGACGTTGAGGAAGCCCTGCATCCGGGGGCTTTTTGTACAGACCCAGCTCAGGCAATGTCCGCAGAAGCGATGGCCATAGGCGTGATCCGCGCCGCCCGGCACGGTCTCACCCCCGACCAGTTCGAAGCCGTAATCGGGGATCGCGGCGGAAAGCGAAAAGGCGCTGCCGGTCATCTGCTGGCACCCCCGGCAATGGCAGGCGGAGGTGAAGAGCGGTGCGCTGGTCGCGTGGAACCGGACGCGCCCGCAGCGGCAGCGGCCGGTCGCGGGCAGGTTGGGCAGGTTCATGGCGTTCCTCCATCCGGGTCGGCCAAGGCTTGCGGCCGGAAGCGCGCGATTGCAATGCGGCGGGTCATCTGCGATCCCTCGCGGCAGGCATCCGCCAAAGGAGGGGACAGATGAAACGCTCCACGATTAACGCCATCATGGCCGATGCGGACGACTTCATCCGCTCGTTCGGTTTCGTCCTGCCGCCCTTCGCCAGCTGGACACCCGCCGAGTTCAGGGCCAACGCGGCGCGTGCCCGGGGGGTCATCGACGCCCGCTGCGGCTGGGACATCACCGATTACGGGCAGGGCGATTTCGACCGGCTGGGGCTGTTCCTGTTCACCCTCCGGAATGGCCGGCTGGCCGACCTGCAGCGCGGCGGGGGCATGTGCTATGCCGAGAAGCTCTTGATTTCGCGGAAGGATCAGCACTCGCCGAGCCATACCCATGTGATCAAGGCGGAAGACATCATCAACCGTGGCGGCGCGCCGCTGGCGGTGCGGCTGAACGGGTCGAACCCCGACGGGTCGTTCAGCGAGACGGCGGGCGGCACGGTGCGCTGCGATGGGGTGGACCGGGCGTTTGCGGGCGGCGAGGTGATCCTCCTGCACCCCGGCGAAAGCGTCACGCTGCTGCCCGGCGACTGGCACGCCTTCTGGGGCGAGGGGGGTGACGTGCTGGTCGGCGAGGTCTCGACGGTGAACGACGACGAGACGGACAACGTCTTCCGGTCGGCGAAGATCGGGCGGTTTTCGGAGATCGAGGAGGACGTGGTGCCGACGCATCTGCTGGTCAGCGACTACCGGGCCTGGCTGGGCTGAGGCCCGGGATGGGCGTCAGTCCGGCCCCGCGATAGGGCGGTGCGCCCCGGGGGAAAAGCCTTTGGCGGCTTTTCCGCAAGGCGCTTACAAGCGTCCTGCCCGCGGCCCCTGCAACAGGCGCCGCCACAATGCCGGGCCGGTATCGTTACCGGTGCCTGAACAAGTCTCAAAAAGACACCGTCGTCGGCATAGTCCCGCCGTCAGCCGGTCAGGATTCCCGGTCAGCCTGATTCCCGTAGTTAGTGTCGGGAGACTGGCGATGAAACTCGATCGGCAACCATCCTATCTTTCCCTCGTCAGTGGGCCCTATGCTCCGCCTTCCTGTTCCGGTGCCGGGGACGTGCGCGACGATGTGCTTGAGGAGCTGCGCGAGCTCTGGCCGAACACGGTCGACCTGGTCAAGCGGCCGGGCACGCTCTACCGCCTGCACGCCTTGCTGAACGCTTAACGGTGCGGAATCCAAGGGTGAACGGTCCTCTCGGGCCGGACGAGTCTTTGCCGAAACCGTGCCGCTGTTGGCTTTCGGACGGACGCCTGCGATCTCGTCCCAAGCCCTTGCGGACGCTGCATTAACCGCCGGCTTCCGCAACGTTCGCAGGGGGCCAGAAACCGCCCAGCACTATGCCAGCAACCTGCCATACGATCGTATGGCTTTGGGTTAAGTTAACGTTAAGGCATTTCACTTTCTTAACGCCACTTGCCTTCTTCTTGCTCCCCCCCCGCCCCCGCCGCCCCCTTGCGCGGAACAGCCGCGTGAGCCACCCGGGCGGCGCCCGCCTCCCGGCCCGGCCACGGGCCGGGCGT
>JBJXFU010000025.1:0-26963 GCA_046155885.1 Paracoccaceae bacterium | reverse complement strand
ACGCCGATGCCGAGATGCGACAGAACCCCTTGCAGCACGCCGAAATAGTTGTTGACCGTCAACGTCGAGGTGATGTCGTAGGCCAGCAGGCTTTGCACTAGCATCGCGCCGGCCGCGACCTGCGGCGTCAGCGGGTTCTGGCAGATCAGCCGGTGCCCGGCGATGTCGGGAAGCCGGTTCGGCGTGCCGCGCGCGGCCAGGTATTCGGGCGTTGCGAAAAGCCGCATTCGGATGTTCATCAGCCGCCGCCGGATCAGGTCGGCCTGGCTTGGTTCCTTCATCAGGATCGCCACGTCGGCTTCGCGCATCGGCAGGTCCAGGACCCGCTCTTCCAGCATCAGGTCGATCTTCAGGTCGGGGTACTTCTCGTAAAGCTTCGGCAGGCGTGGCGCGAGCCAGAGGGTCCCGAAGCCCGTCGTCGTCGTCACCCGAAGTTCGCCCAGCACCTCTTCCTCGCTGTCGCGGATGCGGGCCGAGGCGGCGTCGAGCCGCTTCATCATGGCGCTGGTCGCGTCGAACAGAAGTTCGCCCTGTTCGGTCAGAATCAGTCCCCGCGCGTGACGGTGGAAAAGTGTGGTGTTGAGGCTTTCCTCAAGCGACCGGATCTGCCGGCTGACCGCCGATTGCGACAGGTGCAGGCCGTCCCCGGCATGGGTCAGGCTGCCCGCGTCGGCGACAGCGTGAAATATTCTGAGCTTGTCCCAGTCCATGTTGTTCATGATCCTGCGTCCCGACGGCTCTTTGCTTTGCGTCAGTTACATAGGAGCCATGCGTGAATCAAATAAGTAACGCGGCGGCGAATTGATTTTTCAGGTCAGCGATTTTGACCTATCATGCGCGGAACTCGACGGCGCCGGTTTCGCAGGGGAGGTTGCGGAATGACCAGGCAGGATGTGTCGCTTTCCGACCGCTACGATCTGGGAAAAACGCCGGTACTGCTGAATGGCACGCAGGCGCTGGTCCGGCTGATGCTGATGCAGAAGGCGCGCGACGCGGCGGCGGGGCTGAGCACGGCGGGCTATGTCTCGGGCTACCGGGGTTCGCCGCTGGGCGGGGTCGATCTCAACATGGCTGCGGCCGAAAGGCAGCTTCTGGCGGCAGATGTCCTGTTCCGCCCCGGCCTGAACGAAGACCTGGCCGCCACCGCGATCTGGGGCACGCAGCAGGCGGAACTTCGGGGCGAGGGGAAGTACGACGGGGTCTTCGCGCTCTGGTACGGCAAGGGGCCGGGGGTGGACCGGTCGGGCGACGCGCTCAGGCATGCCAACATGGCGGGCACCTCGCGCTTCGGGGGTGTAGTGATGGCGCTTGGCGACGACCACACCGGTGAGTCCTCGACGACGCTGCACCAGTCCGACCTGGCCGCGCTGGACGCCTATATCCCGGTCCTGTCGCCGGCCGGGGTGCAGGAAATCCTCGACTACGGCCTTTACGGCTTTGCGCTCAGCCGCTTCGCGGGGGTCTGGACCGGGCTGAAGCTGATGAAGGACACGGTCGAGGTCACGTCGGTCGTCGATGGCGACCCGCACCGCATGGCCTTTGTCACCCCCGACTACCCGATGCCTCCGGGCGGGCTGAACATACGGCTTTCCGACACCCCCGCTGCGCAGGAAGCGCGGATGATCGACCACAAGCGGTTCGCCGCCGAGGCTTTCGCGCGGGCCAACCGCATCGACCGGCGGGTCTGGGGCCGGGCGGGGGCGAAGATCGGTTTCGTGGCGGCGGGGAAGAACTGGCTGGACCTGGTGCACGCGGTCAAGCTTCTGGGCATCGGGCCGGGGGATGCCGACCGCCTGGGGATCACGCTTTACAAGATCGGGCAGACCTGGCCCCTGGACATGGCCTCGTTCCACGACTGGGCCGAAGGGCTCGACCTGATCGTGGTGGTCGAGGAAAAGCGCAAGCTTCTGGAAGTGCAGATCAAGGAGGCGATCTTCGACGACCGGCGCGGCAGGCGCGTCTATGGCTGGAAGCATTCCGGCACCGGCGAGGAACTGTTTCCCACCCGCTACGCGCTTGACCCCGCGCTGATCGCCGAGGTCATCGGGCGCATCCTCAAGGAGGAAGGGCGCTTCACCGACGACATCAGCGCCGCCCTGCAAGCGGTTCAGGAGGCACGGAAACCCGCCAACGAACCCGACCTTGCCACGCGCCGCCCGACGTTCTGCGGCGGCTGCCCGCACAACACCTCGACCAAGGTTCCGGAAGGGTCGCGCGCCTATGCCGGGATCGGCTGCCACTATATGGCGCAGTGGATGGACCGTTCGACGCTGGGCTATACCCATATGGGCGGCGAAGGCGTGAACTGGGTGGGCGAGGCGCCGTTTTCGAACACGCCGCACGTCTTCCAGAACCTCGGCGACGGGACCTACAACCATTCCGGCATCCTCGCCATCCGCGAGGCGGTGGCGATGGGGACGACCGTCACCTACAAGATCCTGTTCAACGACGCGGTGGCGATGACCGGCGGGCAGCGGAACGAAGGCGGGCTGACCCCGGTGCGCATCGCCCGCGAGCTTGACGCGATGGGGGTGCGGCCCATCGCGGTCGTTCACGACCCGAAGGAAGGCGCCGACCTGACCGGCCTGCCGGGCGGCGTCGAGGTCCGCGACCGCGACGCGCTGACGGAAGTGCAGGAGCGCTTCCGCCTGGCGCCGGGCGTGTCGGCCATCGTCTACGTCCAGACCTGTGCCGCCGAAAAGCGCCGCCGCCGCCGCAAGGGGATGTTTCCCAAGATTGCCGAGCGGGTCTGGATCAACCCCGAAGTCTGCGAAGGCTGCGGCGATTGCGGGGTGCAGTCGAACTGCGTCTCGGTCATTCCGCTCGACACCGGGCTTGGCCGCAAGCGCGCCATCGACCAGTCCTCGTGCAACGCGGATTACTCCTGCCTGAAGGGCTTCTGCCCGTCCTTCGTCACCGTCACCGGCGCGACCCTGCGCAAGGGCGAGGCGAAGGCGCCCGACACTTCGGCCCTGCCCGAGCCCGTGCTGCCGGCCGTGACGGGCACCCACAACACCGTCATCACCGGCGTCGGCGGCACCGGCGTCGTCACCGTCGGCGCGGTGCTGGCGATGGCCGCGCATCTGGACGGGCGGGGCGTGGGGATGATGGAGATGGCGGGGCTGGCGCAGAAGGGCGGCGCGGTGCTGATCCATCTGCGGATCGGCGAGACGCCGGACACCATCGACGCGATCCGGGTGGCCACGGGCGAGGCGGATTGCGTTCTGGGCGGCGACCTGGTGGTGACTGCGGCGAAGACGACTTTGGGGCTGGTCCGGCGCGGGCGCACCGGCGCGGTGGTGAACACGCACGAGACGATGACCGGCGACTTCGCCCGCGACCGCGACTTCCGCCTGCCGGGGCAGGGGATGCGGACGGCGGTGGAAATCAGGTTGGGCGAGGGCGCGCTGTTTTTCGACGCGACGCGCGCGGCGGCCGAGCGGCTGGGGGATGCGATCTTCGCCAACATGGTGGTGCTGGGTGCCGCCTGGCAGCGCGGGCTGGTGCCGCTCACCGGCGCGGCGATCCGGCGGGCGATCGAGTTGAACGGGGCGGGGGTGGCTGCGAACCTCGCGGCCTTCGAGACGGGGAGGCTGTTCGGGGCGGGGCGGGCAGGGGCCGCGGCGGCCCCGGTGTCGGGCGAGAGCCCCGATCGCGTGGAGCTTCTGGCGGCGCGGCTGATCGGCTACCAGAACGCCCGCCTCGCCGCCCGCTTCCGCGCCCTTGTCGCCCGCGCGCCGGAGCCCCTGCGCGAAGCAGTGGCGGAGAGCTACCACAAGCTTCTGGCCCGCAAGGACGAATACGAGGTCGCGCGGCTGCATCTGACGACGGCCGAGGGGCTGAGGGCCGCTTTCGAGGGCGATGTCCGGCCCGTCTTCCACCTCGCCCCGCCGCTCCTGTCGCGGAAGGGCCCCGCCGGGCGGCCCGGGAAGCTGCGCTTCGGGCCCTGGGTCCTGCCGGTCTTCCGCGCCCTCGCCCGGATGAAAGGGCTGCGCGACACCCCCTTCGACCCCTTCGGGTACAGCGAGGAACGCCGCGCCGAACGCCGCCTGATCGCCGAGTTCGAGGCCGACATGGAAACGGCCTTCGCCACCTTCACACCCGCGACTTGCGACGCGGCCCTGGCCCTTGCCCGGCTGCCGCAGGACATCCGCGGCTTCGGCCCGGTCAAGGCGGCGGCGATCAGCAAGGCGGCGGCGCGGCGCGGGGAACTGCTGGCGGCGATCCGTACGGGCGGGGTGCGGGTGACGGAGGCGGCGGAGTAACGGGCGCGAGACCGGGCCGGCGTTCCGCGTCATCCTTCTGTCATCATGGCTGTTCATCATTCGCGGCACCGGCTATGTGGCGCCGAGCGCCCTTGGGGTCATCCGGATGAAGCGACAGGTCACCCGCGATATCAGCTATGCCTCCGCCGCCCCGTCGCGCCGCGGGCGCGCCGTCATCCGGGTCATCGAGAACGCCACCGGCCGCCTGGGGCTGATCCGCCGCGCCGATGGCTATGACCGCGACATGGCGCAGGGACGCGATTTCTGGCAGGTGATCCCGGAACGCTACGGCATCACCCTGGATGTCGTGGGCGGCAGCCTGGCGCATATCCCCGCCAACGGCCCGCTGATCCTGGTGGCCAACCACCCATACGGCATCCTCGACGGGCTGATGATGGGCAACATTCTGTCGCGCCTGCGCGGCGATTTCCGCATCCTCGCCAACGGCGTCTTCCGCAAGGCCGAGGAGCTGAACCGCGTCCTGCTGCCCGTATCCTTCGACGAAACCCGCGAGGCGGTGAAGCTGAACCTGGAAACCCGCGCCAAGGCGCTGCAGTTCCTGTCGCAGGGCGGCGCCATCGGCATCTTCCCCGGCGGCACGGTTTCGACCTCGGCCAAGCCGTTTTCCAGGCCGATGGACCCGGGCTGGCGGCTCTTCACCGCGAAGATGATCGCGAAATCCGACGCCACCGTGGTGCCGATCTTCTTCACCGGCCACAACTCGCGGCTGTTCCAGATTGCCAGCCACATCCACCAGACGCTGCGGCTGGCGCTGCTGCTCAAGGAATTCCGCTCGCGCATCGACGAGCCGGTGCGTATCGTGGTGGGCGAGCCGATCCCGCGCGCCAGTCTTGACGCGCTTCGGGGCGATCCGAAGGGGATGATGGATTTCCTCCGCAAGGCGACGTATGCATTGAGCCCGGAGCCCATGAAGTCGTACGACTACGGCTTTGAGTTTGAAGAGAAATACCGGGGCGAACAAAAGGTAGGGGCTTCGTAGACCGGGCACGCGCGCCCGGAGGGGGCGGCGGGCATGGCGGTCGGGGTGTTCGATTCGGGGCTGGGCGGGCTGACGGTGCTGGACGCCGTGGAAAAGCGGCTGCCGGAGGTGCCCTTCGTCTATTACGGCGACAACGCCCATGCGCCTTACGGGGTGCGCGACGCCGAGGATATTTTCGATTTGACCTGCCGGGGGGTCGAGCGGCTCTGGGCCGAGGGCTGCGATCTGGTCGTGCTGGCCTGCAACACCGCCTCGGCCGTCGCGCTGAAGCGGATGCAGGAAACCTGGCTGCCGCCCGGCAAGCGCGCGCTGGGCGTCTTCGTGCCGCTGATCGAGGCGATGACGGAACGGCGCTGGGGTGACAACTCGCCGCCGCGCGAAGTGGCGGTGAAGCATGTGGCGCTCTTCGCCACGCCCGCGACGGTGGCGAGCCGCGCCTTCCAGCGCGAACTCGCCTTCCGCGCCATCGGCGTGGATGTCGAGGCGCAGCCCTGCGCGGGGGTGGTGGATGCGATCGAGCTGGGCGACGAGATCCTGGCTGAGGCGCTGGTGCGCAGCCACGTCGAATCGCTGCTGCGCCGGATGCCGAAGCCGGATGCGGCGGTGCTGGGCTCCACCCACTACCCGCTGATGGAAAAGGCCTTCGCGGCGGCTTTGGGGCCGGGGGTGAAAATCTACTCGCAGCGCAATCTGGTGGCCGAGAGCTTGGCCGACTACCTGGAGCGGCGGCCGGAGATGACGGGGGCGGGGACGGTGGCGCGGTACCTGACGACGGGCGAGCCGGGGAACGTGTCGTCGAAGGCGACGCAGTTCCTGAGGCGGCCGGTTCGGTTCGAGGCGGCGTGAGGGGCGGCCCGTGCGCCTCTTCCTCGCCCTGACCCCGCCCGACGCCATCCTCGACCGGCTGGAGGCGCTCCAGTCCGAAATCCCCGTGGGCCGCCCCGTGCCGCGCGAGAACCTGCATGTCACGCTCGCCTTCCTGGGCGAAGTGGACCCGACCGGGGCCGAGGCGCTGCATGACGAACTGGCCCGCATTGCCGCCCCCGCGCTGGAGATCGCCTTTGCCGGGCTCGGCAGCTTCGGGCGGCCCGATCCGGCGGTGGTATTCGCGGCCGTCGCCCGCAACGCGGCGCTGGTTGCGCTGCACCGCAAGCTGCGTGCCGCCGCCCATGCCGCCGGGCTGATGCCCGACCGCGAAAGGTTCCACCCCCATGTCACGCTGGCGCGCTTCGGCAGGGGACTTGGGCCGGACGAGACGCTGCGGCTGGCGCGGTTCCTGTCGGCCTGGGGGGCGGTGTCGCTGCCTGCCTTCACCGCGACCGGATTTTCGCTGTTCGAATCGCACCTGGGCAAAGGCGGGGCGCGGTACGACGCGCTTGCCGCCTATCCGATGGGTCGGGGCTGACGGGCCTTCGGAGGCCCGTCCTCATGCGGTGTAGACACCGCATCCCCCTGCACGATCCCGGCACCGGCATTGCCGCGCGCCGCCGCTTGGCGTATGTCGCGCCCGCCACCCTGCGGGACGATCCCCATGACCCATTCCGTCGCCATCCTCGGTGCCTCGGGCTATACCGGGGCCGAGCTTGTCCGCCTGATCGCGACGCATCCCTCGCTGCGCGTCGCCGCGCTGACCGGCGACCGCAAGGCCGGCATGGCGATGGGCGAGGTGTTTCCGTTCCTCGCCCACCTCGAGCTGCCGACCCTCACGAAGATCGAGGACCTCGACTTCGCCGCCATCGACCTCTGCTTCTGCGCGCTTCCCCATGCCACGTCCCAGGCCGTTATCAAGGACTTGCCGCGCGATCTTAAGGTGGTGGACCTGAGCGCCGACTTCCGCCTGCGCGATCCCGTGGCCTACGAGAAATGGTACGGGAAGCCGCACGCCGCGCCCGAGTTGCAGCAGGAGGCCGCCTACGGCCTGACCGAATTCTACCGCGACGAAATCCGCGCGGGGCGGCTGGTCGCCGGCACCGGCTGCAACGCCGCCGCCGGGCAGTACGCCATCCGGCCGCTGATTTCCGCCGGGGTCATCGACCTTGACGAGATCGTCATCGACCTCAAGGCGGGCGTTTCGGGCGCGGGGCGCAGCCTAAAGGAAAACCTGCTGCACGCCGAGCTTTCGGGCGGCACGCAGGCCTATTCGGCCGGCGGTACGCACCGCCACCTGGGCGAGTTCGACCAGGAATTCTCGAAGCTGGCGGGCCGCCCCGTCACCATCCAGTTCACCCCGCACCTTCTGCCGATGAACCGCGGCGTCCTCGCCACGGCCTATGTCCGGGGCGCCCCCGCCACGATCTATGCCACGCTGGCCCAGGCCTATGCCGGCGAGCCCTTCCTGCATGTCCTGCCGTTCGGCCAGCTTCCCTCGACCCGCTCCGTCGCGGGGTCGAACTTCGCCCATGTCGGCGTCATCGGCGACCGTATCCCGGGGCGCGCCGTCGTGGCCGTGGCGCTCGACAACCTCACCAAGGGCTCCTCGGGCCAGGCGATCCAGAACGCCAATCTGATGCTGGGGATCGAAGAGACGGCGGGGCTGATGCTCGCGCCGGTTTTCCCGTGAGCGCGATGAAGGGTCTGAAGAAGAGGCGCCGCGTCCAGGTCCTGGTCGCCGCCGCGCTGGCGCTCGCCGCCGCCACCGCGCTGATCGGCTACGCGATGCGCGACGGCATCAACCTCTTCCGCTCGCCCGCGCAGGTCGCCGAGGCGCCGCCGCCGGAAGGCGAGGTCTTCCGCATCGGCGGGTTGGTGGAAGAAGGCTCGCTGCTGCGCGGCCAGGGCAGCACCATCACCTTCCGCGTCACCGACGGCAAGGCCAGCCTGCCGGTCAGTTATGCCGGCGTGCTGCCCGACCTCTTCAAGGAAGGCCAGGGCACGGTCGCCACCGGGCGGCTGGTGAAGGGCACCTTCGAGGCCTCGGAAATCCTTGCCAAGCATGACGAAAGCTACATGCCGGCCGAGGTCATCGACGCGCTCAAGGAACAGGGGGTCTACGTGGACCCGAAGGCAGCGGACGCAGCCCCCGCGACGAATTAACGCCTGGCGACGATTTTCCCCGCCTGTCCCGGACAGGAGAGGAGATTCCCGCCGATGCCCACCGTCGATCAGATCGCCGACGAGATCGTCGCCCGCGAGGGCGGCTTTGTGAACGACCCCGACGACCCCGGGGGGCCGACCAACATGGGGGTGACGCTGACCACGCTGCAACGTGTCGGGGCCGACCTGACCGGCGACGGCAAGGTGACAGTCGCGGACCTCCGGCGCCTGACCCGCAAGCAGGCGTCCGACATTTTCGTGCAGGACTACTACCGCCGCCCGGGGATCGACCGCCTGCCCGAAGCCATCCGCGCCTCGGTCTTCGACATGTACGTGAACGCCGGGGCGAACGCGGTGAAGATCCTCCAGCGCCTTCTCTGCGACATGGGCTTCGAAGTGGTCGACGACGGCGTCATCGGCCCGCTGACCGAGGCCGCGGCCGCCCATGCGGCGGAAGTCGCCCCCGGGCACCTGGCCGACGCCTATGCGATCGCGCGGCGCAACTACTATTACCGGCTGGCCGACGGGCGGCCGCAAAGCCGCAAGTACGCCCGGGCCCGGGACGGCGGCAAGGGCGGCTGGATCCTGCGCGCCGAGACCTTCATGTCGCCCCGCTACCGCCTGACCGAGGCCGAGCATCGCGCGCGGGTGGCGTCATGGGGCTGATCGGCGCGGTTCTGGGAAGCCCCGCCGCCACCGCCTCGATCGGCAAGGCGGCGGCGGAGGTGGCCGAGGTCTTCGTGCCGAACGCCACCCGGAAGATGCAGGCCGGCCACGACGCCTGGATGGCCAGCATGAACGAGTTCGGCGAAGAGTTCCGCCAGGCCCGCACCGGCTGGTTCGACCGCTTCGTCGACGGGCTGAACCGCCTGCCCCGGCCCATGCTGGCCTTCGGGACGCTGGGGCTTTTCGTTTATGCGATGGTCGATCCGGGCGGGTTCTCGCTGCGCATGCAGGGGTTGAACTATGTACCCGAACCGCTCTGGTGGCTCTTGGCGGCGATCGTCGGCTTCTATTTCGGCGCACGCGAGGCGCACCACTTCCGCAGCCGTGTCCCGGCGCCTCCGCGGGGCGCGCCCGGGGCGCCGGCGGCGGGCCCGGGGCCGGATGCGCCGGGGCATGAGGCCCCTGCGGAACGGCCAGGCGCCGAGGGCGGCGGCGCGGGCGAAATCCGGACGGGCGAAATCCGGACGGGCGAAATCCGGGCGGGCGAAATCCGGGCGGGCGAAAACGCCGCGCTCGATGACTGGCGGACGGGAATGGCGGGCAGGGGCTGACCGCCTCGCGCGCCCCGGACTGACTGCGGGCCGGGGCGGGCCGCTTTTCGGCTTTTCCGGGCCTCTTCGCTCGCCTACCGCCCGGGCGAGCGGGAAGCGCCCGGGCGGGGCGACGGGGGGTGTCGATTCCGATTGGAAACATGACGACAACGCGCCCCGGGCCTGACCCGGGGCCACACCCTCAACCCGCGCCGCCTCGGGGCGCATGAGGTCCCGGGTCAAGCCCGGGACGGGTTCTCGGTCTCCAAACCTGACCCGACTGGCAGCGACGGCCTCTTGTGGCAGTCCCGGCGGCGTGCGCCAACCCCGCGACATCGCCGCGCGGGGGCCGAAACCCCGGTTGGCCTTCCCGCCGCGCCGCCCTATGCTGCCGCCCATGATCGGAGAACTCGGACATTTCGCCCTGATCCTCGCGGCCTGCGTCGCGCTTGTTCAGGCGACCCTGCCGCAGTTCGGGGCCTTCACCGGCAACCGTGCCTGGATGGCGCTCGCCCGGCCGGCCGCGTCGCTGCAATTCGCCTTCGTCGCGCTGTCCTACGCGGCGCTGACCCATGCCTTCGTCACCTCGGACTTCTCGCTGCAGGTGGTCGTCAACAACTCCCACAGCCTGAAGCCCCTGATCTACAAGATCGCCGGCGTCTGGGGGAACCACGAAGGCTCGCTGCTGCTGTGGGTGCTGATCCTGTCGGGCTTCGGCGCGGCTGCGGCCTGGTTCGGCGGCAACCTTCCGGAACGCCTGCGCGCCCGGGTCCTGGCGGTGCAGGCGACGATCGGGGTCGCCTTCTACGGCTTCATCCTGCTCACCTCGAACCCCTTCCTGCGCATGGCCGTCCCGCCCTTCGACGGGCAGGACCTGAACCCGCTCTTGCAGGACCCCGGCCTCGCCTTCCACCCGCCCTTCCTCTACCTCGGCTATGTCGGCCTCAGCATGGCCTTCTCCTTCGCCGTGGCCGCGCTGATCGAAGGCCGCGTCGATGCCGCCTGGGCGCGCTGGGTGCGGCCCTGGACGCTTGCGGCCTGGCTTTTCCTGACCGTCGGCATCGCGCTCGGGTCCTGGTGGGCCTATTACGAACTCGGCTGGGGCGGGTTCTGGTTCTGGGACCCGGTCGAGAACGCCAGTTTCATGCCCTGGCTGATCGCCTGCGCGCTTCTGCACTCCGCCATCGTGGTGGAAAAGCGCGAGGCGCTGAAGAGCTGGACGATCCTCCTGGCGATCCTCGCCTTCGGCTTTTCGCTGACCGGCACCTTCATCGTCCGCTCGGGCATCCTCACCTCGGTCCACGCCTTCGCCAACGACCCCGAGCGGGGAAGGTTCATCCTGTACATCTTCGCCTTCTTCACCGGCGGGGCGCTGACGCTTTTCGCAGTCCGCGCCCCGGCGATGGAGGCGAAGGGCGTCTTCGGCCTGGTCAGCCGCGAAACTGCGCTGGTGCTGAACAACATCCTTCTGGCCGTCGCGGCCTTCGTGGTCTTCGTCGGCACCATCTGGCCGCTGGCGGCCGAGTTCTTCTTCGACCGCAAGCTGTCGGTCGGGCCGCCCTTCTTCAACGCGGCCTTCACCCCCTTCATGGTGATCCTGGCGCTGATCCTGCCTTTGGGCGCGATCATCCCGTGGAAGCGCGGCGGCACGACCCGCAGCCTGCTACCGCTCGCCGGCGCCCTGACGCTGGCTGCGGCGCTGGGCGGGCTTGCCTTCGCGGTGCAGACCGGCCGCTCGGCGCTGGCCCCCGTCGGCATCGCGCTTGGCGCCTGGCTGATCGGCGGGGCGGCCGCCGACCTCTGGACGCGCGCCGGGCGCAGGGCTTCGCGGCTTCTCCGCCTGCCGCGCGCCGACTGGGGGCGGGCGGTCGCGCATTCCGGGCTTGGCGTCAGCTTCATCGGCATCGCGGTGATGATGGCCTGGAGCCTCGAGGACATCCGCACCGCCAGGGTCGGCGACAGCTTCACCCTCGGCGCCTATACGTTCACCGTGAAGGGGGTCGAAGAGAACGTGCCGGGGCCCAACTACATCTCGACCTTCGCCACCATCGGCGCCGCGAAGGGCGGGGTCGAGGTGGCGCTGATGCACCCCGAAAAGCGCTTATATCCGGTGACGCAGATGCCCACGACCGAGGCGGCGATCGTCAACGGCGTCTTCCGCGACCTTTACGCCGTGATCGGCGATGCACAGGCCGATGGCGGCTGGGCGGTGCGCATCTACGTCAAGCCCTTCGCCAACTGGATCTGGGCCGGGGCGATCCTGATGGCGCTGGGCGGGGTTCTCAGCCTAAGCGACCGGCGCTACCGCGTCGCGGCGGGCGCGCGGCGGACCCGCGCCCCGGCGGCCGCGCACCCCTCTCCGGCGGAGTAGCCGGGATGCGCCGCGCCGCGCTGGCGCTTCTTGTCTTCTGGGCGCTTCCCGCGCTGGCCGTCCAGCCCGGCGAAATCCTTCCCGACGCCGCGCTGGAAGCCCGCGCCCGGGCGATTTCGGCCACCCTCCGCTGCCCCGTCTGCCAGGGCGAGAACATCGACGAATCGAACGCCCCCGTCGCTCGCGACCTACGCCTAGCGGTGCGCGAGCGGCTGACGGCCGGCGACAGCGATGCCGAGGTCGTGGCCTTCGTCACCGACCGCTTCGGCGAATTCGTGCTGTTCGATCCGCCGAAGCGGGGGGCGAACCTGATCCTCTGGTTGGCCGGGCCGGGCATGCTGCTGATCGGCCTGACCATCGCCTGGACCACGCTTCGCCGCCGGCCCGGAACCGCCGCCGAAACGCTTTCGCCCGAGGAACGGTCGCGGCTGGAAGGGCTGCTGAAGGACGGGCAATGACCGACGCCACCCTTTACGCCCTTGCCGGCCGTGTCGCCGTCATCACGCTGAACCGCCCGTCGCTGATGAACGCGCTGAACGCCGGGATGCGCCGGGGCGTCGTCGCGGGGCTTGAGCGGGCGGCGGCCGAGGGTGCGCGCGTCGTCGTCCTGACCGGCGCGGGCGCGGGCTTCTGTTCGGGCCAGGACGTTTCGGACCCCTCGCTTGCCGACCCCAGGCGGATCGGCGAGGTGCTTCACCGGGAATACGAACCCATGCTCGCCGCCATCCGCGACTGCCCGGTGCCGGTGATCGCGGCGGTGAACGGGGTGGCGGCGGGGGCAGGGGCGAACCTGGCGCTGGGTTGCGACGTGGTGATCGCGGCGGAAAGCGCGCAGTTCATTCAGGCCTTCGCGCGCATCGGGCTGATGCCCGACGCGGGCGGGACCTGGTGGCTGCCGCGCCAGGTTGGCCATGCCCGCGCCCTTGGCGCCGCACTTTTTGCCGAGCCGGTCGGCGCGCGGCAGGCGGCCGACTGGGGGATGATCTGGGAAGCGGTGCCCGACGCGGACTTCGCGGCCCGCTGGCAGGCCCGCGCACAGGCCCTGGCCGAAGGCCCGACGCGCGCCTACCGCGAAATCCGCCTGGCGCTGCGCGAGGCCTGGGCGCGCGACCTGCCCGCCCAGCTTGCCGCCGAGGCCGAAGGCCAGGCCCGCCTCGGCGCCAGCGCCGACCTCCGCGAAGGTGTGGCGGCCTTCCTCGGCAAACGCCGCCCCCGCTTCACCGGCACCTGATCCGCCGGTCCCCCGCGGCTGCCCGCCGCGCCGGAGCCTTGCAAAGGCTCCGCCCCGATGTCTTGCAAAGACCTCGCCCCCGCCCGGCCGCCTCGCACCCTTCCGCGCAGGCTTGACGCCCCGCCGTCTGTCGTCCGACAGTCAGACCCAGAACGGGCGCGCGGCCGATGGCGCCGGACCGCATCCATTGAAGCCCGTGCGACAGGAAACCCGCGCCCCGGGAGGACCTTCATGCGCACCTTCACTGTCCTGGGACCCTCCCAATCGGGCAAGACCGAACTCGTCCGCCGCCTCGCCGCGCTGGAACCCGGTCACCCGAAATCCGAAACCGCCGGCCACCTGACGCTGACCCGCTTCAGCTTCATGGGTGAAGCCTGGACCTCCATCGACCTGGCCGGCGGCCCGGAATTCGCCCGCATGGCCGGGGCGGCGCTTCTGGCCTCGGACGCCGCCGTGCTTTGCGTCTCGCCCGACCCCGAAGAGGCGGTGCTGGCCGCCCCCTACCTGCGCGCCGTCGAGGAATCGCACACCCCCACCTTCCTTTTCATCAACCGCATGGACGTCCCCAAGGGCCGCGTCCGCGACATCGTCTCGGCGCTGCAGTCCTATGCCAGCCACCCCATCGTGCTGCGCCAGATCCCGATCCGCGAAGGCGGGCAGGTGGTGGGCGCGGTGGACCTGATCTCGGAGCGCGCCTGGCGCTACCGCGATGGGCAGCCCTCGACGCTGGTGGAAATCCCCGCCGACGCGGTGGAACGCGAACACGAGGCGCGGGCGGAGCTTCTGGAACAGATGTCGGATTTCGACGACAGCCTGCTGGAGGAACTGATCGAAGACCGCACCCCCGCCTCGGCCCAGCTTTTCGCCATCGCCCGGCGCGAGACCGAGGACGCGGTGCTGCTTCCGGCCTTCATGGGCTCGGCCGCGCACGCGAACGGCGTGCTTCGCCTGATGAAGGCGCTGCGGCACGAGGCGCCGCGGGTCGAGACGCTGAGGAAGCGGCTGGGCGAGCCGAAGGCGGTGGCGGTGGGCTTCCACGCGCAGATCCGGAAGCATCTGGGAAAATGCGTCTTCATCCGCGCGCTGGCCCCCGGGGTCGCGCCGGGCGCACAGGTCGGGGGCGCGGGGCTTGGCGGGCTGGTCGAGATCGGGGGCAAGCCGGGGGTGGAGAAGCTGGAGGCGGGCGAGGTGGCGGTTTCGGTCAAGTCCGACCAGCTCGGCGCGTCCCGGGTCTTCACCGCCGCCGGGGCGGCTGCGGCGCCGGCCTGGGCGAGAGGCTTCCCGGCGGCGCTGCTGCGCATCATCACGCCGACGAACGACCGCGACGAGGTGCGGCTTTCGGCGGCGCTCGCCCGGCTGACCGAAGCCGACCCGATGCTGACCCTCTCCCAGGACGAGGAAACCGGGCACGCGGTGCTGGGGCTGCAGGGGCCGATGCACCTGCGCCATGTGTTGCATGCCTTTTCCGAGGATTTCGGGGTCGAGGTGGCGACCCAAGTGCCCGCGCCGAGGTACCTGGAAACCATCTCGTCGCGGATCGAGGAACAGTACCGCCACCGCAAGCAGTCCGGCGGCGCCGGGCAGTTCGCCGACGTGGCGGTGATCATCGCGCCACGCGAACGGGGCACGGGGTTTGCTTTCGACGAGGTGGTGAAGGGCGGCGCGGTGCCGCGGAACTTCATCCCCTCGGTCGAGGAAGGCGCGAAAGAGGCGCTGCACCGGGGCCCCCTGGGCTTTCCGGTGACCGACGTGGCGGTGACGCTGACCGACGGCAAGCACCACGCGGTGGACAGTTCGGACTTCGCCTTCCGCACCGCCGGCAGGATGGCGCTGCGCGAGGGGCTGGCCAAGGCCGGCCCGGTGCTCCTGCAGCCAGTGATGCGGATCGCGATCCATGTGCCGTCGGTCTTCTCCGGGGCGATGGTGTCGCTGGTGTCCACGCTCGCGGGCCAGGTCCTGGGCTTCGACCGCGACCCCGACCACCGCGGCTGGGACATTTTCCGCGCGCTCCTGCCGGCGGCCTCGGTGGACGACCTGGTGACCGCGCTCGGCTCGGCCACGCAGGGGTCGGCCTGGCACGAGGTGGCCTTCGACCATTACGAAGAGCTTTACGGCCGCGACGCCGAGAAGATCAGCAAGGACCGGCAGGCCAGCCACCCGGCGCATGCGCATGCGTGAGGGGGGGCGATGTCTTTGCAAGACATCCGGACGGAGCCTTTGCAGGGCTCCGGGGTCCGAAGGGAAGAGCCGCGATCCGGTCATCGGGCGAAGCGCTGGCGATGTCTTGAAAAAACATCTTGCCGGAGCCTTGGAAAGGCTCCGTTCCCGGGCGCATCATTATTCCGCTTGCTGCCGGCGTTACGGTCAGGAGATGCCGGACGCCCTATGCTGCGGGGCGGGGCCCAGAGACCCCCCGCCTCACCCCCGCTTGCCGATCCCCAAGTAATCCCGCCGCGCCGGCCCGATGTAAAGCTGCCGCGGCCGGCCGATCTTCTGTGTCGGGTCGGCGATCATCTCTTTCCACTGGCTGATCCAGCCCACGGTGCGGCTGATCGCGAAGATCGGCGTGAACATCGCGGTCGGGAAGCCCATCGCCTCGAGGATGATGCCGGAATAGAAGTCGACATTCGGGTAGAGCTTCTTGGTCACGAAGTAGTCGTCCTCGAGCGCGATGCGCTCCAGTTCCTTGGCGACCTGCAGCGTCGGGTTGTTGTGGATGCCCAGAAGCTCCAGCACCTCGTCGGCCGATTCCTTCATCACCTTGGCGCGGGGATCGTAGTTCTTGTAGACCCGGTGCCCGAAGCCCATCAGCCGGATGCCCGAGGTCTTGTCCTTGGCCTGCCGGATGAAATCCGGGATGCGGTCCACCGACCCGATCTGGCGCAGCTGCTCCAGCGCGGCCTGGTTCGCCCCCCCATGCGCCGGCCCCCAGAGGCAGGCGATGCCGGCGGCGACGCAGGCGAAGGGGTTGGCGCCCGAGGACCCCGCGAGCCGCACGGTGGAGGTCGAGGCGTTCTGCTCGTGATCCGCATGCAGCATCATGATGCGGTCCATCGCCTTGGCGAGTGCCGGCTTCACGACGTAGTCCTCGCACGGCACGGCAAAGCACATGTGCAGGAAGTTCGATGCGTAATCCAAGGAATTCTTTGGGTAAACGAAGGGCTGGCCGACCGAGTACTTGTAGGCCATCGCGGCGATCGTGGGAAGTTTCGCGATCATCCGGATCGCCGCCACCTCGCGCTGCCAGGGATCGTTGATGTCGGTACTGTCGTGGTAGAAGGCGCTCATCGCGCCGACCACGCCGACCATCGTCGCCATCGGGTGCGCGTCGCGGCGGAAGCCCCGGAAGAAGTAGTGCATCTGTTCATGCACCATCGTGTGCTTGGTCACGCGTTCGCGGAAATCCGCGAGTTCCGTGGCCGTCGGCAGGTTGCCGTAGAGCAGCAGGAAGCAGGTTTCGAGATACGAGGAATGTTCGGCCAGCTGTTCGATCGGGTAGCCGCGATAGAGAAGCTCGCCCTTGTCGCCGTCGATATATGTGATGGTCGATTCGCAGGCGGCGGTCGAGGTGAAGCCCGGGTCGTAGGTGAACAGATCCGCCTCGGCGTAGAGCTTGCGGATATCGACAACCTCGGGGCCAAGGGTCGGCGTCAGCACTGGCATGTCGAAGCTTCGCGCCCCGTAGGTCAGGGTGGCGGTCTTGGCGGGCAGCTTGGTATCGGGCATCTCTTCCCCCAGGTTCGTCCGGCGGGGGCGCCTGGCAGGGCGCGTCCGGCCGGGGCGGCGTTACGTCGGTCGGGCGGGATCGCCCGCTTCCGTCGCGTCGGCGATCCGGGCGACCGTTTCCTCCCGCCCGAGCGCCAGCATCATCTCGAACACACCCGGCGTCACCGTCCGGCCGGCCAGGGCGGCGCGCAGAGGTGCGGCGATCTTGCCGAATCCGATCGCGCGTTCCCCGGCCAGGGCGGCCGTCGCGGCCTCCAGACCCTCACGTGACCAGCTAGCATTTTGCAGGTGCGGCGTCAAATCCCGCAGTATACTGCGGGATACCGGATCGAGCGCCTTCGCCGCCGCCTGATCCGGCACGAACGGCCGGGCGCCCAGAATGAAGTGAGCCTTTTCAAGAAGGTCCGGGAACGTCTTCGAGCGGTCTTTTAGGATGTCCAGCGCCGCGAGCAGCCCGCTGCGCTGCGGCGCGGTCAGCGGTTTCCGGCCCGAGGCGGCCAGGAACCCCTCGATTTCGCGCAGAAGGGCGGCGTTTTCTGCAGCTGCGATATGAAGGCCCGAGAGGCTTTCGAGCTTTTTGTAATCGAGCCGCGCCGGGGACCGCCCGATCTGCCCCAGGTCGAACCATTGCAGCGCCTGCGCGTCAGTGAAGAACTCGTCATCGCCGTGGCTCCAGCCCAGCCGGCAGAGGTAGTTGCGCATCGCCGAAGTGGGATAGCCCATCGCGGCGTATTCGTGCAGACCCACCGCCCCGTGCCGCTTCGACAGCTTCTTGCCGTCCGGCCCGTGGATCAGCGGGATATGCGCCCAGACCGGCACCGGCCAGCCCATCGCATGGTAGATATGCGTCTGGCGCGCCGCGTTGTTCAGGTGGTCGTCCCCGCGGATCACATGCGACACGCCGGCGTCGTGATCGTCCACCACGACGGCAAGCATGTAGGTCGGTGTAGCATCGGATCGTAAACAGATCATATCGTCGATCTGGTCGTTGCGGAACACCACGCGGCCCTGAACGGCGTCTTCGATCACCGTCTCGCCCTCGCGCGGCGCGCGCAGGCGGATGACGTATGGCAGGTCGGGGTGGGTCGCGGGGTCGGCGTCGCGCCAGGGGCTCCGGAACAGGGTCGACCGGCCCCCGGCCCGCGCGGCTTCACGAAAGGCCTCGATTTCACCTTGCGTGCAGAAGCATTTGTAGGCCGACCGTCGCGCCAGCATCGCGCGCGCCACCTCGGCGTGCCGGTCCTTGCGCGCGAATTGGCTGACCACCTCGCCATCCCAGTCGAGGCCGAGCCAGGCGAGCCCTTTCAGGATCGCCTCGGTCGCCTCGGGGGTCGACCGTTCCCGGTCGGTATCCTCGATCCTCAGCAGGAAGGTCCCCTTCCGCCCGCGCGCGTAAAGCCAGTTGAACAGCGCCGTCCGCGCGCCGCCGATATGCAGGTAACCGGTGGGCGAGGGGGCGAAGCGGGTGACCACCCGGCCGGGGCCGGCGGCGGCGTCAGGTGAGGCGGCATGCGCGTCGGCCGACATGGATGCGCTTAACCTTTCGGAAACCAAGGGCTGCGAGCCTTAACCCGACGTTCATTAGGCAAGCGCCGGGGGGGAGACAAGGGTGCGGTGGCTGCTTCTTCCCTTCGACCGCCTCGCCGCAGCGGAAGGCGAGCTTCTGCCCTGGGTTCCGATCCTGTTCGGAACCGGCATCGGGCTCTATTTCGCGCTGGCGGCCGAACCGGGGCCCGCCTCGGTGGCGGCGCTTGCGCTCGCGGCGCTGCTCGGGCTCGGGCTTGCCCGCTTCGGGGCGCTGCGCTGGCGGCGGCCGGGGCTGGCGGCGGCGCTGGTGGCGGCCGGCCTCGTCCTCGCCTGGGCGCGGGCGCATTCCGTCGCCGCGCCGGTCCTGCCGTTCCGCTACTTCGGCCCGGTCGAAGGCCGGGTCATCGACATCGACCGCAGCTATTCCGATGCCGTCCGCCTGACGCTGGACCGCGTCGCGCTGGAAGATGTGACGCCCGCCCGCACACCGCTGCGGGTCCGCGTCGCGCTGCACGATGCCGCGGCCGCGGTGGCGATCCTTCCCGGCGCCCGGGTCCGCACCACCGCGCATCTGGCGCCGCCCGACGGGCCGGTCACCCCCGGCGGCTTCGATTTCCAGCGCCTCGCCTGGTTCGACCGGCTGGGCGCGGTCGGCTACACGCGCGAACCCGTCCTGACCCTCGCGCCACCCGATGCGGGCTACGCGCTTCTGGCCTTCCGGGCGCGGATGTGGCTGTCGCGCGCCATGCAGGCTCGGATGGAAGGCCAGCCCGGGGCGCTGGCGGCGGCCTTCATGACCGGCGACCGATCGGGGGTGAGTGCCCCGACGAACGCGGTCATGCGCGCCTCGAATCTCAGCCACATGATCTCGATCTCCGGCCTGCACATGGGGATGGTGGTGGGCTTCGTCTTCGGCCTGGTGCGCTACGGGCTGGCGCTTCTGCCCGCCGTGGCGCTGCGGGTGCCGACGAAGAAGCTCGCCGCCGGGGTCGCGCTGGTCGCGGCGGCGGCCTATCTGGCGCTCGCCGGGCCGGATGTCGCCACCCGCCGGTCGTTCATCATGGTGGCGGTGATGCTGGTGGCGGTGCTCGCCGACCGGCGGGCGATCTCGCTCCGCTCGCTCGCCATCGCCGGGCTGATCGTGCTGGTCCTCGAACCCGAAGCGCTGATCGGGCCCGGGTTCCAGATGTCCTTCGCGGCGACGGCGGCGCTGATCCTGGCGCTGGGGCCCTGGACGCGGGCCGAAAGGCGGCTGCCCTTCCTTGTCCGCCACGCCGCGATGCTGGTCCTCTCCTCGCTCGCCGCCGGTCTCGCAACCGGGCCGATCGCTGCCGCGCATTTCAACCGGGTCGCCGCCTACGGGCTGCTCGCGAACCTGCTTGCGGTGCCGGTGATGGGCATCGCGGTGATGCCGATGGGGGTGATCGCGGGGCTTCTGGCGCCCTTCGGGCTGGCGGGCCCGGCGCTTTGGGTGATGGAGCGGGGCTGCGCGCTGATCCTCGCCATCGCCGGATGGGTCGCGGGGCTTGGCGGCGCGCTGACCGGCGTGCCGGCGCCCCCCGCGGCCGTCCTGCCGCTGATGGCGCTCGGCGCCTGCCTGGCGGCCCTGGCCGGCGGGCGGCTGCGCCTGGCCGGGGCGCTGGTGGTCCTGATGTCCTTCGGCCTCTGGGGCACCGCCGACCGGCCGCCGCTGCTGATCGCAGGCGACGGCAAGCTTGTCGGGCTGATGACGCCGGGGGGAAGGGCGGTTTCCCGGCCAAGGGGCGGCGGCTTCGTCGCCGCGACCTGGCTCGAGGATGACGGCGATCTCGCGACCCAGGCCGAGGCCTTCGCGCGCGGCGCCTTCCGGGGCAAGCGCGGCACGGTCGGGGCCGCCTTCGCGGGCAGGGCGGTCTTCCACGTCACCGGCAAGACGGCGCCCGCCCGGCTGGTCTCGGTCTGCAAGGCGGGCGCGATCGTGGTGACCGATGCCTGGTGGCCGGCCCGCCCGCCGGGGGATTGCGAACTTTTCGACGCGAAGCGGCTGAGGGGAAGCGGCGCAGTGGCGCTGGGGGCCGACCTCGCGGTGGTCACGGCGCGGGAGGCGGCGGGCGAACGGCCCTGGAACACCCGCCGGGTGTTCCGCATCCGCCATTCCGCCGGCGCCGGCCCGCCGCAGCGGCTTTCAGCCCTGGCTGGCGATCAAGCTCAGTAGCTGCGGATCAGCCCGACCAGCCGGCCCTGGATCTTCACCGAGGCCTCGGGCAGCACGCGCGTCTCGTAGGCCGGGTTCGCGGCTTCCAGCGCGATCATGCCGCCCTTGCGGCGGAACCGCTTCAGCGTCGCCTCGTGGCCTTCGACCAGCGCCACCACGATGTCGCCGTTGTCGGCCGCCACCTGTTCGCGGATCACCACGATGTCGCCATCGTTGATCCCCGCCTCGATCATCGAATCGCCCTTCACCTCCAGCGCGTAGTGCTGGCCCTTGCCCGACAGCATCGAGCCCGGAACCGCGACATGGTGGCTGACCTCGGAGATCGCCTCGATCGGCACCCCGGCCGCGATCCGCCCCATCACCGGAAGCTCCAGCGCGTGCACCGGCGAGACCGGCATCGCGCCTTTCGGCTGCTCCGGCCGGTCGCCCCGGATCAGCTTCGGCGCGAAGCCGGGCCGTTCCATCGCTTCGGGCAGTTTCAGGATTTCCAGCGCCCGGGCGCGGTGCGCGAGGCGGCGGATGAAGCCGCGTTCCTCGAGCGCGGTGATCAGCCGGTGGATGCCGGACTTCGACCTGAGTTCCAGCGCGTCCTTCATTTCGTCGAAGGAAGGGGGAACCCCGTCACGGTCGACGCGCTTCTTGATGAAATCGAGAAGTTCCAGTTGCTTGCGGGTGAGCATGTCTGTCGCTGCCTGTATCGCGCTGCAATTGCGTTCAGGCGATGTTCTACCCGCGTTCCCGGTTTGTGTCAACTTTCGTGAACGCATCCGGGCCTGACCGGCCCCTCCTCGCCCCGCGCCGCCGGGATCAGAGCGGAAGATATCCCACCTGGTCGCCCTCAGTCGCAGCCGGGGCGCCCGCCGCGCGCAGGATGAGCGCGTCGGCCTGCGACAGGATCGTCAGAAGCGCGGAATCCTGCCGGGCGAAGGGCCGGACGCGGGGCAGGGCGGCCGCACCATCCCCGCCATCCCCGGCGGGCTCGATCCGGGCCCGCATGTAGTGGGCACGCGGCCCGTTCTGCTCTACCGCCTCCGCAAGACGGGCGGGAAGCAAGGGTTCGGGCACCTGCGGCAATCCCTGCAGCGCGCCGATCAGGGGAACCAGGAAAAGCCGCGCGCAGACGACGGACGAAACCGGGTTCCCGGGCAGCCCCAGAAGGATCGTCCGACCCCGCAGGCCCGCCATCAGCGGCTTGCCCGGGCGCATGGCGATTTTCCAGAAGGCATGGTCGAAGCCGAGCGCGCGGCTGACCGGCCCGACAAGGTCATGATCCCCGACCGAGGCCCCGCCAACCGTCAGGATCACGTCGGCATCCTCCGCCAGCCCGAAGGCAAAGCGCAGCGCGGCCTCGCTGTCGCCCGCCACGGGCAGCATCCGCGCCTCGGCCCCCGCCGCCTCGGCCATCGCGGCCAGCGCGAAAAGGTTCGAGGCGACGATCTGGTCGGGCCGGGGCGCCTCGCCGGGCATCACCAGCTCGTCCCCGGTGGGCAGGATCGCCACCACCGGGCGGCGGGCGACCGTCACCTCCGGCAGGTTCATCGCGGCGATCAGCGCCAGATCGCGCGGGGCAAGACGGCGCGGCGCGGCAAGCCGGTCGCCGGCGCGGAAATCCTGCCCCGCCGGGCGGATGTGGATGGCCGCGTCGAGCTTCTCGCCAAGGGTGACGAAACCCTCCCCCGCCGCCACGTCCTCCTGGATCACCACCCGCCCGGCCCCTTCCGGCACCGGCGCGCCGGTGAAGATGCGGACGGCCTGGCCAGCGACAACCCGCCCGCCGAAGGCATGGCCGGCCGCCGCGGTGCCGATGACCGCAAGCCACGCGCCGGGGCGATGGTCTTCGGCCGCGATCGCATATCCGTCCATCGCCGAGGCGGGAAAGGGCGGCTGGGTCAGGCGGGCGACGGCGTCTTCGGCCAGAACCCGCCCCGCCGCATGACGAAGCGCCACCCTTTCGGTTCCGGGGCCGGCAGGCGCAAGGGCGAGAAGTCGGGCCCGCGCCGCTTCGACCGAAATCATCGCTCCGCCTCGTAGCGCCCTGACTTGCCGCCATCTTTCAGGATCAGCCGCAGCCCTTCGATGACCATGTCGCGCTGCGCCGCCTTCAGCATGTCATAGACCGTCAGCGCCGCGACCGAGGCCGCCGTCAGCGCCTCCATCTCGACCCCGGTGCGCCCGGTGGTCTCGGCAGCCGCCTCGATGCGGATGCCGGGCAGGCGTTCGTCGCCGGTCAGATCGACGGTCACCCGGGTCAGCGCCAGCGGATGGCAAAGCGGGATCAGCTCGGCGGTTCGCTTGGCCGCCATGATCCCCGCCAGCCGCGCGGTGCCGAGCACATCGCCTTTGGCCGCCGTCCCAGAAAGCGCCAGCGCCAGCGTTCCGGCCGACATCACCACCCGCACCTCGGCCACCGCGCGCCGCCGCGTATCGGGCTTTGCCCCTACATCGACCATCTGCGCCTTGCCGGCCTCGTCGAAATGGGTCAGCGCCATCTCAGCAGCCCGCCGGAACCGGATCGGCCAGAAGCGCCCGCGTCGCCGCCGCGACATCCGCCTGCCGCATCAGGCTTTCGCCGATCAGGAACGCCCGCGCACCGTAGCCGGCAAGGTCGGCCAGGTCGGCGGGCGTGCAGAGGCCGCTCTCGGCCACCGCGATCCGGTCCTCTGGCACCCGGCCCGCCAGGCGGCGCGAGGTCTCCAGCGATACCTGGAAGGTCCGCAGGTTGCGGTTGTTGATGCCGATCAGCCGCGATTTCAGCGCCAGCGCGCGGTCCAGCTCCTCGCTGTCATGCACTTCCAGAAGCGCATCCATCCCCCAGGCCATCGCGGCCGCCTCCAGTTCCGCCGCCTGCGCGTCCGAAACCGAGGCGAGGATGATCAGGATGCAGTCCGCCGCCCAGGCGCGGGCCTCGGCCACCTGCCAGGGGTCGTACATGAAGTCCTTGCGCAGTACCGGCAGCGTGGTGGCGGCGCGCGCTTCGGTCAGATATTCCGGCGCGCCCTGGAACGACGGGCCGTCGGTCAGCACCGACAGGCAGGCCGCGCCCCCGGACTGGTAGGCGCGGGCCAGCGCGGGGGGCTCGAAATCGGCCCGGATCAGGCCCTTCGAGGGCGAGGCCTTCTTGATCTCGGCGATCAGGCCGTAGCCTCCGGCCGAGGCCGAAGCGAGCGCCGCCGCGAAGGGCCGGACCGGCGGCGCGGCGCGGGCGGCGGCTTCGAGGTCGGCGAGGCTGCGCTGGCCTTTGGCCCCGGCGATCTCGTCGAGCTTGTAGGCCTTGATCTTGTCGAGGATATCCATCAGCGGTGCTTTTATCCGAGCCACAGGGACTTGGGAAGCTCAGGCGGCCCAGTCGACCGGCGGCTCACCCCGCGCGGCGAGCCAGGCGTTGACCCGGCTGAAGGGCCGCGACCCGAAGAAGCCGCGATGCGCCGACAGGGGCGAAGGGTGCGGGCTTTCGACGACAAGGTGCCCGTCGCCCGCGATACGGGGGCGAAACGCCCGGGCGGGGCGGCCCCAGAGAAGAAACGCCGTCGGGCGTTTCGCGACTTCGGCCAGCACCTGTTCCACCAGATGCCGCCAGCCGATGCGCGCGTGGCCGGCCTTGTCGCCCTCGGGTACGGACAGCGCGGTGTTCAGAAGCAGCACCCCCTGACGCGCCCATCCGTCAAGCTCGGTGGTCCCGCGCATGACGTGAAGGTCGTCCTGCAACTCTTTGAAGATGTTCGAAAGGCTGTCGCCGCGACGCCAGTCGAACCCGGCGCTGACCGAAAAGGCCAGACCGTTGGCCTTGCCGGGTTCGGGGTAGGGGTCCTGCCCCAGAAGGACCACGCGCACCGCCACCGGGGCGACAAGGTCGAGCGCGCGGAACCTTTGCGGAGCGGGTGGCAGCGACAGGCGGGGGTCACTGGCCAGTGCAGCCTCGATCCCCGGCAGGACCTCGCGGAAGAACCGCAGATGCGCCCAGGCGGGCGGCGGGGTCATGGTGCCGGAACGGGCCGCCGTCACGTCGTCTGGGCGGTCGCCTGCGCCAGCGCCGCCACCTTGCCGCGCGCCGCACCCCGGTCGATGCTTTCCCCGGCCATCGCCACGCCTTCGCGCAGGTCGGCCGCCTTCTCGGCCACCAGGAGAGCGGCGGCCGCGTTCAGCAGCACCGCGTCGCGGTAGGCGCCCCGCGCCCCGTCCAGCAGCGCCCGGAGCGCGTCGGCATTGGCCTCGGGCGTGCCGCCCAACAGCGCCTCGAAGGGATGGACCGGCAGCCCCGCCTCTTCCGGGTGCAGCTCGCGCTCGCTGACCTGTCCGCCCTTCAGCTCCGCCACGTAAGTCATTCCGGCAACCGAGATTTCATCGGTCCCGTCGGCGCCATGCACGAGCCAGGCGGCCTCGGACCCCAGTGCCCGCAGGGTTTCGGCCATCGGCCGGATCCAGGCGCGCGAAAAGGCCCCGGTCAGCTGCCGCTTCACTCCGGCGGGATTGGTGAGCGGGCCCAGAAGGTTGAAGACGGTGCGCGTCCCAAGCTCGGCCCGCGTCGGCATGACGTGCCGGATCGCGGGGTGGTGCATGGGCGCCATCATGAAGCCGATCCCGCAGGCATTCAGCGCCTTTTCAACCACTTCCGGCCCGACCATCACGTTGATGCCGAGCTGCGTCAGTGCATCCGCCGCCCCCGACTTCGACGACAGGTTGCGGTTGCCGTGCTTGGCCACCGGCACCCCCGCCCCCGCCACCACGAAGGCCGTCGCGGTCGAGATGTTCAGCGTGCCCTTGCCGTCGCCCCCGGTGCCGACGATGTCCATCGCGCCCTCGGGCGCGCGCACCGCGTGGCACTTCGCCCGCATCACCCGGGCGGCGGCGGCGATTTCCTCGACCGTCTCGCCGCGCACCCTCAGCGCCATCAGCAAGCCACCCATCTGGCTGGGCGTGGCGGCCCCCTCGAACAGGATTTCAAAAGCCCGCTCGGCCTCTTCGCGGGTCAGCGGGCGTTCGGCGGCAAGCCCGATCAGCGGCCGCAGGTCGGCGCTCATGCGGCGGCCTTCAGGGGCACACCCGAGGTCTCGAGAAAGGTCCGAATCATCCGGTGGCCGTGTTCCGAGGCGATCGATTCGGGGTGGAACTGCACGCCCTCGATAGGGCGGGTCCGGTGCTTCAGCCCCATGATCGTGCCGTCGGCCAGCCAGGCAGTGACCTCAAGCTCCGGCGGCAGGCTGTCGCGTTCCACGATCAGCGAATGATAGCGTGTGGCCAGGAACGGCGAGGGCAGGCCGCGGAAAAGGCCCTTGCCCTCGTGGTGGATGCTGCCCATCTTGCCATGCACGATCTCGCCGCAGCGCACCACCCGGCCGCCGAACGCCTGCCCGATGGTCTGATGCCCGAGACAGACGCCCAGAAGCGGCGTGCCGGTCCCGGCGGCGGCAAGCGTCAGGGGCAGGCAGATGCCGGCGCGGTCCGGGTCGCAGGGGCCGGGCGACAGCACGATGGCGTCGGGCCTCATCGCCATCGCCGCCTGCACGTCCAGCGCGTCATTGCGGGCCACCACCATATCGGCCCCGAGTTCGCCGAAGTAGTGAACCAGATTGTAGGTAAAGCTGTCGTAGTTGTCGATCAGCAGCAGCATGGCGGGCGCTCCGCAAGGGTCCGAGATTTCAGGGTGAACCCGGCCCCGGATCGGGCTATACATGGGCCGAGCCGCGGGCCCGGGTCAAGGGCGGTCGAAGACGGCATGGGTCGGGCAAGGGAAGGGGCGCGCGGGGTCCGGAAGGCGCCGCGGCTGCGCCCCGGATGCGTTGGAGGCGAACTTGGGCAAGAGCATTCTGGCGGGAATCCTGTGGGGCGGCATCGTCGCGGCGGGCCTTCTGTCCGTGGTGTCGCTGATGCTGCCGCCACCGCTTCCGCCGGACACAGCGGAGGCGACCGGGGCGACGACGGAAGAGCCGGCGGCGGAAGAGCCGGCAGCGACGGAAACCGGCGACGCCGTTGCCGGTGCGTCCGACCCGGCCGCCGATGCCGCGCCCGCAACCGCTTCCCCCGCGCCCGTGGCGACAGCCGATACGGCCACGCCCGAGGCGGGCATCGTCGAGGCCCCCGCCGGATCGGAATTCGCCCGCCCGAAGCCCGAGGAAGACCCGCTTCTGCCGCAGGCCGAAGACCAGCCGGCGACGGCGGCGGCACCGGCCGTGGCCGCACCCGACGCCGAAGCCGCCCCCGATCTGGCCGAAGTGAACCCCGCCGCCCCGCCGCAGGGCACCGCCGGGGCCCCCGCCGGCATGGTCCCGCCCGACACCTCGGCGACCGGCGCCGAAATCGCCGTCGCCTCCGCCCCCGAGGCGGCGCCGGGTGCGGCAGCCCCCGGCCTTGCCGCCGCGCCCC
>JBJXFU010000019.1:0-4431 GCA_046155885.1 Paracoccaceae bacterium | reverse complement strand
TTCTGGAGACCCGCGGCCTGACCAAGCATTACGGCGGCGTCCACGCCCTGACCGACGCGACCTTTACCCTGCGGAAGGGCGAACATGTCGCAATCATGGGCGACAACGGCGCGGGCAAGTCCACCTTCGTCCGCCAGATCACCGGGGTAGAGCAACCGACACGCGGTGAGATCGTGTTTGACGGGGTAGACCAGAGCTTTGACAGCCCGATCAAGGCGCGCGAGGCCGGGATCGAGACGGTGTTCCAGAACCTCGCCCTCGCCGATGACCTTGACGTTCCCTCGAACCTGTTCCTCGGGCGCGAGAGGTTCTGGCTGAGGCTTGGCCCCTTCTCGATCCTCGATGGCAAGGCGATGCGCACGGCGACGCAGGCGGCGCTGGTGAAGACCGGGGTGAAAATCCCGAACCTGTCCAACACCATCCGCAACATGTCGGGCGGGCAGCGGCAGTGCGTGGCCATTGCGCGCACGGCGACCTTTGCCAGCAAGCTCATCATCATGGACGAGCCGACGGCGGCGCTGGGCGTGCAGGAGACCGCCCAGGTCGAGAACATCATCCGGCAGCTCAAGGCAAACGGCGAGCCGATGATTCTGATCAGCCACAACATGCGGCAGGTCTTTGATCTGGTGGACCGGATCATCGTCTTCCGGCGCGGGCGGATCGTGGCGAATCTGATGAAGTCCGAGACCAGCGGCGAGGACGTGGTGTCCTACATCACCGGCGCGAAGACGGCCCCGGAGTTCGCGGGCGCTGCCTGAGGGACGCGGTGGAAAAACAGAGGGTTCCAGGACCGGGCCCCGACATACATCAACCCCCGCGTGACGGGACAAAAGAGGCGACATGGCACTGAATTTCGGACTTCTGGGCGCCGGGCGGATCGGCAAGGTTCATGCGAAGGCGATTTCGGGGAACGCGGCCGCGAAGCTTGTCGCGGTTGCCGACGCTATGGCCCCGGCGGCGGCGGCGATCGCCGCGCAATACGGCTGTGCGGTGCGCTCGGTCGAGGCGATCCTTGCCTCGAAGGATATCGACGCGGTGGTGATCTGCACGCCCACCGACACCCACGCGGACCTGATCGAGGCCTTCGCCAAGGCCGGCAAGGCGGTGTTTTGCGAAAAGCCCATCGACCTGTCGCTGGCCCGCGTGAAGGCCTGCCTGAAGGTCGTGCGCGACACGAAGGCGACGCTGATGGTGGGGTTCAACCGCCGCTTCGACCCGCATTTCGCGGCTGTGCGGGCCGAGATCGACAAGGGGACGATCGGCGCGGTCGAGATGGTGACGATCACCTCGCGCGATCCGGGGCCGCCGCCGGTGGACTACATCCTTCGCTCGGGCGGGATTTTCCGCGACATGACGATCCACGACTTCGACATGGCGCGGTTCCTGCTGGGCGAGGAGGTGGCCGAGGTTTCGGCGATGGCCGCCGTTCTGGTCGATCCGGCGATCGGCAAGGCGGGGGATTTCGACAGTGTTCAGGTGATGCTGAAGACCGCTTCGGGCAAGCAGGCGGTGATCTCGAACTCGCGCCGGGCGAGCTATGGCTATGACCAGCGCATCGAGGTGCATGGCTCGAAAGGCGCCGTCTCGGCCGAAAACCAGCGGCCGGTGTCCATCGAGGTGGCCGGTGCCGGGGGCTATACCCGCCCGCCGCTGCATGATTTCTTCATGACCCGCTACACCGAGGCCTATGCCGCCGAGATCGCGTCGTTCATCGGTGCGGTCGCGGGGAAGGCCAAGGCATCGCCCTCGGGCGAGGACGGGCTGAAGGCGCTGGTGCTTGCCGACTGCGCGATGAAGTCGGTGGCCGAGGGGCGTACCGTGAAGGTCAGCGAACTGGCCTGAGCGACCGTCGGGGGGTTGCAAGGCCGGGCACCCGGATGCGTAAGGTGGCGGCGCGGGAAACGACCGTCTTCTTCAGCCTTCGGGACACATGAACAGCATCGACATCCTTGACCGTCTGATCGCGTTCGACACGGTGAGCGCGCGCCCGAACGCGCCACTCATACACTGGGTCGGGAACCTGTTGCGCGATCACGGGATCGAAAGCACGGTGATCCCGGACGCGTCCGGCCACAAGGCGAACCTCTATGCGAGTGTCGGCCCGCAGGACCGGGGCGGGGTGCTTCTGTCGGGGCATACCGATGTGGTTCCGGTCGAGGGTCAGGCCTGGACGAAGCCGCCCTTCGCCCTGACGCGCGACGGCGGGCGGCTTTACGGGCGCGGCACGGCGGACATGAAGGGCTTTGTCGCCTGTGCCCTGTCGGCGATGATTTCGGCGTCGGAACAAGAGCTTGCGGTGCCGCTGCACCTGGCCCTTTCGTATGACGAAGAGGTCGGCTGCCTGGGCGTTCATTCCCTGATCGACATGCTGGCGGCGGCGCCGTTCCGGCCGCGCATGTGCATCGTGGGCGAGCCGACGGGAATGGCGGTCGCCACCGGGCACAAGGGCAAGATCGGGACGCGGGCGGTGTTCACCGGGCGCGAGGGGCATTCGGCGCTGGCGCCGCTGGCCCTGAACGCGCTGCACCTTGGGGTGGATTTCGTCAACGAAGTCAGGGCGTTGCAGGCGCATGTCGAGCGCCAAGGGCAGCGGGACGGGGATTACGACGTGCCCTACACGACGCTGCATGTCGGGCGGATGGCGGGGGGCGGGCCGTTGAACATCGTGCCGAACCGCTGCGAGGTGGACTACGAGGTGCGGAACCTGGCCGCGGACGATGCCGTTGAAATCATGGAGGAATTGGCGACAAGGGCACGCGCCGTTGCGGCTGCGACCGGGGCGCCGGAGGCGGGGGTGACGTTCGCAGAGATCATGAACTATCCGGGGCTCGGCACGCCGACGGATGCCGGGGTCGTGCGGTTCGTGAAGTCTCTGACCGGCGCGAACGGCACCATCAAGGTGGCCTTTGGAACCGAAGGAGGCCTTTTCGATCAAAGGCTTGGCGTTCCGGTGGCGATCTGCGGGCCGGGGTCGATGACGCAGGGGCACAAGCCCGACGAGTACGTGACCGAAGAGCAGATGGCGCTTTGCGGACGGATGCTGGAGCGGCTGGTAGGGCGGCTTCAGGCGGGGTTCTGAGGGCGGAAGGCCGCGTGTTTTCCGCGTAGCTTCCGCGTAGTTTTCCCGTAGTACATCTGTAGCTACAGCGCGCGCGCGACGATAGGGAAACGGTTACTATTCGTCGCCCGGCACACCGAAGCTCGGCGCGGCCTTGGGGTTCAGCGCACGGGTGACGTAGGTGTCGGCCTGCGGGGCGAAGACCGCCCAGGCCGCCGCGATTCCGGCGATCGGGTCGCCCTCGGTCCAGTCGCAGCGCAGGTCAGCCCAGGGCCAGGACTGGCGGTGCGCGATGAGCATCCCGGCGGAGCGGATCGGCCCGGCCTCGCCCCCCGCCGCAAGGCCTGCCCGCAGGGCGGCAAGGAGGCGGTCGCCGAAGGCGCCGGGCGCGGCTTCGAAGGCGCCGGCGATGGCGGCGGGGATGCCGGGGTGGGCGAGGAGGTTGCCGCCCGAGGCGACATCGGTTCCCCGGGCCTCGGCCCAGGTGCCAAGGGCGCGGGGGCCGGAGTGGATGGCGGTGCGCCCGGCCGCGTCAATGACGAGGAGCTGGCGGTAGGCGGGGTGGGGTTCGCGGGACAGTACGTCGGACAGCGCCTGCGGCGCGGAGAGGCCCTCGGCGAGGCGGTCGAGAAGCGCCGGGCCGAGGCGGGGGTCGGTGACGTTCTGCGTGGCCACCGCGCCGACGCCCGCGCGGACATGGGCGCAGCGGGCGGCCACGGCGGGCGAGGAGGAGGCGACGGCGACGCCGAGGCGGCCGGTCTGGGCGCAGCGGGCGACGAGGGAGAAGGTCATGGGAGGGATTCCCTCGAAACTGCGGGGTTCCTCCCAGGTGGTGGCACGTGTCTGTTCGTTTCGCGCGCGCCCTTGGCGTTCCAAATCCAGCCCCGATCGCTTCTCGCCTTTCTTCGCGCAACAGAGGGCGGCGCCCGACCGCGGGGGGGCGCGCCAAGGGCGTTGGTCCGCGCTTTATGGTGCCTCCGACCCCAACGGTGTTCCCGCAGGCAAACGCTGCGGTGGCGCCCGCCCACGAACGCAACGGGCGGGCGGTCGGGCGCCGCCCGGGCCGCTTCGCGGCTGTTCCGGGCAAGGGGGCGGCAGGGGTGGGGGCGAGCGAGGATATTGAGTCTCATCGGGTGCAAATCGCTGGCAACACGCCCCTACTTGTCCAGAAACGCCCTGACCGCCGCCGTGTATTCGCCCGGCGCCTGCAGCATGGCGAAGTGGCTGGCGTCCTTCAGGATGATCTCTTCCGCGCCGGGGATCAGCGCCGCCATCTTGTCGGTATGCGCCCGCGTGATCGCCTC
The DNA here is from genome assembly GCA_046155885.1 of Paracoccaceae bacterium. Taxonomy (GTDB): domain Bacteria; phylum Pseudomonadota; class Alphaproteobacteria; order Rhodobacterales; family Rhodobacteraceae; genus JAOADN01. Next base: position 69 of record JBJXFU010000019.1, on the reverse strand, counting down.
GTCCTGGTCGCCGAGGACGATCGCCGTCGGCACCGTGATGGCCCTGACCTGATCGTCGCTCCAGTTCGG
>JBJXFU010000014.1:0-18941 GCA_046155885.1 Paracoccaceae bacterium | reverse complement strand
AGGCGGGGGCGCAGGCGGGGGCGCAGGCGGGGGCGCAGGCGGGGGCGCAGGCCGCGCTGTGCGACTGGGGCGGCGGGCTTTTGTGGCTGCGGGTGGACGAAGGCACCGACCTGCGCGCCCGGCTCGGCCCCTTCGCGGGCCACGCGACGCTGATCCGCGCCTCGGCCGAAACCCGCGCCCGCATCGCCCCCTTCCCGCCGCAGGCGCCGGCCGTCGCGGCGCTGATGCGGGGGCTGAAGGCGGCGTTCGACCCCAGGGGCATCCTCAATCCGGGGCTGATGGACTGACATGCAGACCACCTTCACCCCCGACCAGCTCGCCGACCCGCGCCTCGCCACCGCGAACGCCATCCTGCGCACCTGCGTGCATTGCGGCTTCTGCACCGCCACCTGCCCGACCTACCAGGTGCTGGGCGACGAGCTGGACAGCCCCAGGGGCCGCATCTACCTGATCAAGGACATGCTGGAGAAAGGCCGCCCCGCCGATGCGCGCACCGTCCGCCACATCGACCGCTGCCTGTCGTGCCTGGCCTGCATGACCACCTGCCCCTCGGGCGTCCACTACATGCATCTGGTGGACGAGGCGCGGGCCTACATCGAACGCACCTACCGCCGCCCCCTCGCCGACCGGGCCCTGCGCCGGGTGCTGGCCGCCGTCCTGCCCTACCCCGGCCGCTTCCGCCTGGCGCTTTTCGCGGCGAAGCTGGTGCGGCCCTTCCGCCGCCTCGTGCCCGACGCGCGGCTCCGCGCGATGCTCGATATGGCCGGCGTCAGGGTGCCCCCGGTCAGCCGAAACGACGACCCGCAGGTCTTCCCCGCCGCAGGCGCGACCCGGATGCGAGTCGCGCTGATGACCGGCTGCGCGCAGCGGGCGCTGAATACCGGCATCAACGACGCCACGATCCGCCTTCTCACCCGGCTCGGCGCCGAGGTGGTGGTGGTCCGGGGCGCCGGCTGCTGCGGGGCGCTGTCCCACCACATGGGCCGCGAGGCCGAGGCGCATGGCTTCGCCCGCGCCAATATCCGCGCCTTCCTGGCCGAAAAGACGGCGCGCGGCCTCGACGCGATCGTCATCAACACCTCGGGCTGCGGCACCGTGGTCAGGGATTACGGCCACATGTTCCGCAGCACGCCCGACGCCCCGGCGGCGGCCGAGGTGGCGGCGCTCGCCCGCGACGTGACCGAGGTGGTCGAGGCGCTCGGCCTTCCGCCCTGCCCGCCCAGGGGGCTGAAAATCGCCTACCACGCCGCCTGCTCGCTGCAGCACGGCCAGAAGATCACCGCCATGCCCAAGGCGCTGCTCAGGGCGGCGGGGTTCGACGTGGTGGACCCCGCCGACCCGCATCTCTGCTGCGGCTCCGCGGGCACCTACAACCTGCTCCAGCCCGAAATCTCGCGCGAGTTGCGCGACCGCAAGGTGCGGACACTGGAAGCCCGCGCGCCGGACGCGATCGCGGCGGGCAACCTCGGCTGCATGGTGCAGATCGGCGGCGGCACCGGCCTGCCGGTCGTCCACAGCGTCGAGCTAATCGACTGGGCGACCGGCGGGCCGAAGCCGCCCGCGCTCGCGGGACGGTGACCGCCGCCCCCGCCCTTTCCGCCAGCCAACTGCCTCCCCGCGCGGCGCGGCCATACTCTTGCCCAATCTCGCCCTTAAGACCCGCCTGACCAACCTGGGGAGGCGCGATGCGGACGATTCTGGCGGTGCTGGCCATGCTGGCCGGGGCAGGCGCGGCCACGGCCGAGGAAACGCCGCTGCACGCGCTGCTGACGGCCGACGAAGGGCGCGGCTGGGAAGGCGTCGGGCGCATCAACCTGGGCGATTCGGGCTTCTGCACCGGCACGCTCATCTCGCCCGTCCGCGTCCTGACCGCCGCGCACTGCCTTTACGACAAGGCCACCGGCGAACGCTTCGACCCCTCGCAGATCGAATTCCTCGCCGGCTGGCGGAACGGGCGGGCGGCCGCCTACCGGGGCGTGAAGCGGGCGGTGGCGCATCCCGACTATGTCTTCGGCGAACCCGACAAGCTCGACCGGGTGTCCAACGATCTCGCCATCCTGGAACTCGACCGGCCGATCCGCCTGCCCTCGATCCAGCCCTTCGCCACCGACGCCGACCCCGCCGACGGCGAGCCCGTGGGCGTCGTCTCCTACGCGCTCGACCGGTCAGAGGCGCCCTCGATCCAGCAGGCCTGCGAGGTTCTGGGCCGCCAGCCGGGCGTGCTGGTCCTCAGCTGCGATGTCGATTTCGGCTCGTCCGGCTCGCCCGTCTTCGCGATGCGCGACGGCGAGCCGCGCGTCGTCTCGGTGGTCTCGGCCAAGGCCGAACTCGACAGCCGTCTGGTGGCGCTCGGCACCGAGATGTCGCGCCCGCTGGCGGAACTCGAGGCGGCGATCGAGGCGGGCGTCAGCATGCCCACGATCCGCAGCACCTCGGCCAGCCAGGGCGCTGCGGCGGCGGGCGGCGGCGGGGCGAAATTCCTCAAGCCATGATGCACCGGGCGGCGCGACCCCCCCGGACGGCGGTGGCGCCTGCGGCGGTGCTTCTGGCCGCAGCGCTGGCCGCAGCGCTGTCCGCGCCGGTCCGGGCCTCGCCGCTCGCCAGCATGGACATGCGCGACGATCTCCTGGGATGGGAAGCGGTGGGCCGCGTCGATACCGGCACCGGCGGCTTCTGCACCGGCACCCTGATCGCCACCGACCTGGTGCTGACCGCCGCGCATTGCCTCTATGATCCCACTCGCCCCGGCACCCTGAACGACATCGCCGCCTACCGCTTCCGCGCCGGCTTCGGCAACGGCGCGGTCATCGCCGAACGCGGCGTGACCCGGGCCTTCGCCGATCCCGGCTTCGTGCACGGCGCGGCCGGCAGCGCCGACAGCATCCGCCACGACATCGCGCTTCTGCATCTTGACGCGCCGATCCCGGCGGCGACGGCCAGCCCCTTCCTCGTCGCCGACCTGCCGGCGGGGCAGGAGGGGATCGCCGTCGTCTCTTACGCGGCGGGGCGCGAACAGGCGCTTGCCATCCAGCGGCACTGCGCGGTGACCGGTCGCGGCGGGGGGCTCTTCGCGTTCAACTGCGACGTGGCGCCGGGCTCTTCGGGCGCGCCGGTCTTCGACATGTCGGGGGGTCGGGGGCGCATCGTCTCGGTCATCTCGGCCGGGCATGTGGCGGCGGACGGGGTGGTGTCCTACGGGATGGAGCTTCCCGCGCTGGTCGAAGGCGTGAAACGCCTGATGCGGTCGTCGCGCCCGGCGGTGGCGGCTGCGGCGCCGGCGATCCTGCGCCCCGGCGAAACCCGCGCCGGCGGCGCCCGCTTTGTCCGGGCGCCCTGAGCGGCCCCTTGGCGTGACGAGCCCTTGCGGAACCGCGCCGCCCCCCGGCCGGGGGGGAGCGGGAACAGGCGAACCTCCGGTGGAGGCTCACCCCCGCTCATGCGGAAACCGTCCCACATGGCCGCCGACACGCGCGATGAAAGTGGGGATCGCCCGGCCGCGGGCGGGCGGCGCCCGACCGCCCGGTAGTGTCTCAGTTTGAAATCTGGCGGAGTTGACGTTGCGGCGGAACCTCATCATCACCCTGTCGGATTTCGGCTGCTCATGGTCTTGCGGGGAACCAGGTTCGCCTGCGCGTCCGGGCCGTCCGGTCAGAACCACTGCCCCGGTTCCATCAGCCCGAGGTCCATGAGCTGCTGGCTGGTCCAGTCGAAGCGGACCGAGTTGGCCCAGGTGAAGCGGTGGATCGCCTCGCGGCTGCCGGGGTTGGTCTTCAGCGCCTTGGCGGTGCGGAACGAGACCACGGCGGCGGTCAGGTTGTGGTGCCAGGGGCAGGCGCAGGTGTTGTATTCCTCGACCGAGAAGGTGTGGTCGGGGCGCAGCTTCAGCCCTGCCTGCGCGCGGAAGAGCGAGATGCGGTCGATGCGGCGGCGCGGCCTTGGGATATGTTCCTCGAACCGCCAGCGCAGGCCACCGAAGAAGTCGAGCTGGCGTTCGCGGGGGGTGTTCTGGTTCGCCGGATCGGGGCGGGCGAGCGCGTAGTAGCCCGAGCGGTCCAGCATCGCGTCGGCAAGGCTGACCGCATCAGGATGCACGGAGAGGTCGGGGGCGTAAAGGTCGATGACGTAGGTCAGCATCGCGTCCCGCCGTTCCTCGGCGTGGAAGGCGATGAGTTCGCGGACGTTGCGGGTTTCGCGGAAGGGGTGGAAGAGGTATTCGGCGTTGTAGGCGTAGAAGAACCATGTGGTGGGCGGCGCGGCGGCGATGAGCGCGTTCACCGCGTCCGGCACGGCCTCGGGCGCCTGCGTGTCGTAGCGCACCGGATGGGCGGCCGGCGGGGTGCCTTCGGGCAGGTCGATGCCTTCGGGCAGGAACGCGAAAATCTGGCGGAACCCGGCGCGGGCGTGGTGATCGAGGGTCGAGGCGATCTCGACCAGGTCCTCGACGAAGATCAGCGCCACGGGGCCGGCGGCCAGAAGCGGCTGCCCGCGCGTCGCGAGATCGTCGAGCGAGGTGAACTGCATCTGTCCCCGGGGCGGCGCGGCCTGCCCGGACGGATGCGCCGGGCGGGTGGAGATTCGGTGAAGCGGCGGGGCAATTCAACCCCGGCGTGATTGCAACCGGGCGGCCGGGTGCGATAGGGAACCGGGGCATCGCGTGCGAAAGGGGCAAAGGCGGGAATGTCCGCGCCGAAGAAGCTCTTCATCAAGACCTATGGCTGTCAGATGAACGTCTATGACAGCGAGCGCATGGCCGAGGCCCTGGGTACGGAAGCCCTGGGCGCCGAAGGCTATGTCGCGACCGACCGGGCCGAGGATGCGGACCTGGTGCTCTTGAACACCTGCCACATCCGCGAGAAGGCGGCGGAGAAGGTGTATTCGGACCTCGGGCGGCTGAAGCCGCTGAAAGAGGCGCGGCCGGGGATGAAGATCGGCGTCGCCGGTTGCGTGGCGCAGGCCGAGGGGGCGGAAATCCTGCGGCGGATGCCGCTGGTCGATCTGGTCGTGGGGCCGCAGAGCTATCACCGGCTGCCCGCGATGGCGAAGGCGGCGGGGAGCGGGCGGCGGATTGTCGAGACCGAGTTCCCGGCCGAGGACAAGTTCGACCACCTGCCCGAGCGCCCGGCGACGGTGCGGCCGACCGCCTTCCTGACAGTGCAGGAGGGCTGCGACAAGTTCTGTTCCTTCTGCGTCGTGCCCTACACCCGCGGGTCGGAAGTCAGCCGCCCGGCCGCGCGCATTCTGGACGAGGCGCGGACGCTGGTGGCGAAGGGTGTGCGCGAGATCACGCTGCTGGGCCAGAACGTGAATGCCTATCACGGCGCGGGCGAAGGCGGGGACTGGAGCCTGGCGCGGCTGGTTTGCGAACTGGCGCGGATCGGGGGGCTGGCGCGCATCCGTTACACCACGAGCCACCCCAACGACATGGGCGATGACCTGATCGCCGCGCATGGCGACGAACCGAAGCTGATGCCCTATCTGCATCTGCCGGTGCAGTCAGGATCGGACCGCATCCTGAAGGCGATGAACCGCAGGCACACCGCCGGGGACTATCTGCGGCTGGTCGGGCGCATCCGGGCGGCGCGGCCGGATATCCTTTTGTCGTCGGATTTCATCGTCGGCTTTCCGGGCGAGACGGATGCGGATTTCGAGGCGACGCTGGCGCTGGTGCGGGAGGTCGGGTTCGGGGCGGCGTTCTCGTTCAGATACTCCGCCCGCCCCGGCACGCCGGCCGCAGAAAAGCCCGCCGTTCCGGCCGCCCTCGCCGATGCGCGGCTGCAGGCGCTGCAGGCCCTGATCACCGCGCAGCAGCACGCGGCGCAGGAGGCGATGGTCGGGCGCGAGGTGACGGTGCTTTTTGAAAAGCCGGGGCGGATGCCCGGGCAGATGGTGGGCAAGTCGGACCATCTGCATTCGGTGCATGTCGTTTCCGCGCCGGGATCGGTGAAGCCGGGCGACCTGGCGCGGGTGCGGGTGACCGCCAGCGCCCCCAATTCGCTGGCCGCAGCGCTGGTCTGAGCCCGGGTGCTTCCCGTTCCAGGGAATAGCTGTGCGGTCACTGGCTTACTCTTGCACCAGATGTTGCGATATGGGCTTACATGGATGGGCCGGTCTGCTAGACTTCGGCCCGGTGAGTTCCATTCGGAGTACTGTTGTGGGCAATGTCGTCCGGCAATCGTTCCGCGCCATGCTTGTCGTCGGTGGGCTCGGCTTGGCGGTGGCCGCCGGTACCGCCCGCGCCGACGATGCCCTGCTGACCGGCCCGAAGGATGAGTACGTGCCGACGATCTGGGTCGATCCCGACGGCTGCGAGCACTGGGTGATGGACGACGGGCAGCGCGGCTTCATGGATATCCGGCTGGACCGTCGGGGCAACCCGATCTGCAACCGCGCGCTGTCCTGTGCCGACATGCCGGCGGACCAGCTGTTCGCCTCGGGTTCGGCGGCGATCACCGCACCGGGGAAGGCGGCGCTTGACAGCTTCTTCCGGTCGGGCCGGGCGGCGTCCTACGCGATCTCGGGCCATACCGACGGCGACGGGGGGACCGAGGCGAACATGCGCCTGTCCGAGGCGCGCGCCGACGCGGTGGCGGCGATCGCCAAGGCGGCGGGGGCGAAGGTGACCTCGGTCGCCGGATACGGTGAGACCAAGCCCGTGGCGCCGAACGCGACCGCGGCCGGCAAGGCGAAGAACCGCCGCGTCGAAATCTTCTGCGGGTACTGAGGGGGAGGGGCCGGAATGCGCGCAGTCGCGGTCGCAAGCGGATTGCTGCTTGCTGGCGTGCTTGCCGGCTGCGAGGGCGGCGGCAAGGACAAGACCCGCGACTACGGGCTGGACGCGAAGCCGCTGAGCCAGCTGAAGGCGGGCATCTGGATCGACCCCGACGGCTGCGACCACTGGATCATCGACGACGGGCTGGAAGGCTATCTGTCGGCGCGGCTGGACGACAAGGGCCGGCCGGTCTGTTCGGGCAAACCGGGCCAGGGCGGCTTTGCGACCGGGCCCTACCGGTCGGGCAGCCCCTTCGCCAACTCGTTCTGACCTTGCGTCCTCGGGGCCAGCCGCCGCTTGCCATCGGGGCGCCGAAAAGGCACCATCGGTTCGTGTAACCCCGCCTGTGAGGAGAGTTGTTTGGGCATCAGCGCGCTGACCCCCCCGCCGCAATCCGAGGACGTCCACGAGACGCTCCTGGAGTTCCCGAACAACCGTCTTCTGATCGACCTCTGCGGGGAATTCGACCGTAATCTCGCGCAGATCGAACATCAGCTCGGGGTGCATGTCCTGCGCCGCGGGAACCAGCTTGCGGTGGTCGGGCCGGCAGCGTCGCGGGGGCAGGCGGCCGGCGTTCTATCCGCGCTTTACGCCCGGCTCGAGGGCGGGCGGCCGGTCGATGCCGGGGATGTGGACGCGGCGGTCAGGATGGGCGTGTCGGGGCCCGAGGCGCCGCCGTCGCTGGACGAACAGCTCGAGATGTTCCAGTCGGGGCGGATCGAGCTCAGGACCCGCAAGAAGCAGGTCGAACCCCGGACCGAGGCGCAGAAGGCCTATGTGCGGAACCTGTTCCAGCACGAGCTTGCATTCGGGATCGGACCCGCCGGAACGGGCAAGACCTATCTCGCGGTCGCGGTCGGTGTGACCATGCTGATCGGCGGGCACGTGGACCGGATCGTGCTGTCGCGCCCGGCGGTCGAGGCGGGCGAGCGGCTGGGGTTCCTGCCGGGCGACATGAAGGAGAAGGTCGATCCCTACATGCAGCCGCTCTACGACGCGCTGAACGACTTCCTGCCTTCAAAGCAGGTCGAGAAGCTGATCGCCGACAAGCGGATCGAGATCGCGCCTTTGGCCTTCATGCGGGGGCGGACGCTGGCCAATGCCTTCGTGGTGCTGGACGAGGCGCAGAACGCCACGACGATGCAGATGAAGATGTTCCTGACGCGCCTGGGCGAAGGCAGCCGGATGGTGGTGACGGGTGACCGGACGCAGGTGGACCTGCCGCGCGGCACGGCGAGCGGGCTGGTGGATGCCGAACGGATCATCGCGGGCGTGCCGGGGGTCAGCTTCAACTACTTCACCGCCAGGGACGTGGTCCGCCATCCGCTTGTCGCCCGCATCATCGAGGCCTATGACCGCGACGATGGAGCCGCTGGTTGACACGCTGATCGAGGACGCGCGCTGGGGCGGCTTCGGGCTGGAAGGCTTGGCCGAAAACGCGGCGCGGCACACCCTTCGCGCGGTCGGCTTGGCGGAGGAAGGCTTCGAGATCAGCCTTCTGGGCTGTTCGGACGCGCGCATCGCGGAGCTGAACGAGGATTTCCGCGGCAAGCCGCAGCCGACGAACGTGCTGAGCTGGCCCGCCCGGGATCTGTCCGCCGGGGCCGACGGCGCCGCGCCGCGCCGCCCGCAGCCCGGACCGGCGGGTCTGCCGCAGGAGCTTGGCGACATCGCGATCGCCTGGGAGACCTGCGCGCGCGAGGCCCTTGACCATGGCAAAGAGCTTCGTGCGCATGTCACACATCTTCTGATACATGGTACGCTGCATCTTCTGGGCTACGATCACCAGCGCGCGGCGGACGCGCACTTGATGGAAGGCATCGAGGTGCGGATATTGCGGGGACTGGATCTTGCCGACCCCTATGAGTGACGGTCGGGCATCGCGGCGATCCGCCCCGGCCACTGGAAAGGAACGATGAACACGACGACCGACAGCCCCGCGCCTGAGGCCGGGGCCGGAGATACGCCCGAAGGCCCGGGGCAGAGGGGGCTGATCGGGCGTCTGCTCAATGCCTTCACCCCGGCCGGCACTGCCGATTCCGCCGTCAGGACGCCACCCGACAATCCGGCGCCCGCCGACACCCCGGCGGCGGTGTCGCACGGGCTTGGGAACCTGCGCCGGCTGAGGGTCGATGACGTGGCGATCCCCAAGGCCGAGATCGTGGCGGTGCCGGTGACGATCCCGCTGGACGATCTGGTGAAGACGTTCCGCGACAGCGGCTTTTCGCGGCTGCCGGTCTACAAGGGAACGCTGGACGGACCGCTTGGCCTGATCCACCTGAAGGACCTGGCGCTGCAGCAGGCATTCAGCGATCCGAAGCCCCGCTACTCCCTGCGCAAGATGCTGCGCCCGCTGCTTTTCGCGCCGCCCTCGATGCCCTTGGGCGTGCTTTTGCAGAAGATGCAGTCGGGGCGCATCCACATGGCGCTGGTGATCGACGAATATGGCGGCGTGGACGGACTGGTGACGATCGAGGACCTGCTGGAGCAGGTGGTGGGCGAGATCGAGGACGAGCACGACACTTCGGAGGCCGGGCTGTGGCTTCTGGAGAAGCCGGGGCAGTACCTGGTGCAGGCGCGGGTGCCGCTTGACGAGTTCGAGATCGAGATCGGCCGCACGCTGGCCGCCGACGGCGAGGGTGAGGATGTGGATACGCTCGGCGGCCTGGTGACGATGATTTCGGGGCGGGTTCCGGCGCGCGGCGAGGTGATCCCGCATGACAGCGGGATCGAGTTCGAGGTCGTCGATGCCGATCCGCGCCGGATCAAGCGGCTGCGGGTGCGGCTGCCGCAGCCGAAACCCTGAGGCGCGATGCGGGGGCCGCTTCGCTTGGCCCTCATGGCCTGGCCGGGGGGGCGGATGGCGTTTGTCGCCGCAGCCCTCGGCGCGGGTGTGGCGGCCGGGCAGGCGCCGCTGCAGGCCTGGTGGCTGGCGCTTCCGGCGCTGTCGGCCCTGATCGCCGTCATCGCGGCGGAGGGCCGGTGGGGCGCGCGGCTCTGGCTCGGCTGGCTTGCCGGGGCGGGGTACTTCGCGGCGGCGGTGCACTGGATCGTCGAGCCGTTCCTGGTCGAGCCGGAGAAATTCGGCTGGATGTCGCCCTTCGCGCTGGTCCTGATGGCGGGCGGAATGGCGCTGTTCTGGGCGCTGGCCGGTGCATTGTCCGGCCTTGGCAGCGGGCGGGCCGGACGGGCCCTGGGCTTCGCGCTCGGGCTTTCGCTGGCCGACCTGGTCCGGGGATATGTGTTCACCGGGTTTCCCTGGGCGCTGGTCGGCCATATCTGGGTCGGCAGCCCGGTCGCGCAGGGCGCCGCGATCGCGGGCGCCGTGGGGTTGGGCATTCTGACTGCGGTCGCGGCTGCGCTTCCCGCCGCCGGCATGTCGGGGCGGGCGCGGGCCGCCGGGGTGGCGGGTGCGGTCCTGCTGATCGCGCCGGTCTGGGTCTGGGGCGACATGCGCCTTGCCTTGCCGGAAGCCCCGCGCGACCCCGCGATCCGGGTGCGGCTGGTGCAGCCGAACGCGACGCAGGCGCTGAAATGGCGCGAGGGGATGTGGCAGGTCTTCCTCGAACGCCAGCTGACCGCCACCGCCGCGCCCCGCCCCGCGCCGCTTGACCTGATCGTCTGGCCCGAGACGGCGGTTCCCTGGCTGCTCGGCGACGCCGGGCCGTTTCTGGGCGAGATGGCCTTTGCGGCGCAGGGCGTGCCGGTGGCTTTCGGCATCCAGCGGGCGGAGGGGCCGCTTTACTTCAACAGCCTTGCGGTGATCGACGGCACGGGTCGCGTCACCGAGACCTACGACAAGGCGCGGCTGACGCCGTTTGGCGAGTACATACCGCTGGGCGATCTTCTGGCGCGCGCCGGGATCCGGGCCTTTGCCGCGCAATCCGGGTTCGGCTACGCCTTCGGCCCGGGCGCGCGGGTGCTCGATCTCGGGGCGGCGGGAAGGGTGCTGCCGCTTATCTGCTACGAGGCGATATTCCCCGCCTATCTTCGCGCCGCGCCCGGGCGCGCGGACTGGATGCTGCAGATCACCAACGACGGCTGGTTCGGGAACCTCGCAGGCCCCTGGCAGCACCTGGCGCAGGTCCGGCTGCGCGCCATCGAGCAGGGGCTGCCGGCGCTGCGGTCGGCCAATACCGGCGTCTCGGCGGTGATCGACGCCAAGGGGAGGGTGCTGCGGAGCCTGCCGCTGAACACCGACGGTTTCCTCGATGCCGAGGTGCCCGCAGCGCTTGCCCCCACGCCCTATTCCCGCACCGGCGACTGGCCGGCTGCCGCCTTCATCGCCGGTTCACTCGCGCTGATGACGCTGCGGCGCATCCGAATCACCGGTTGACCGCGACGGAGCGCCCGGATACGCAGGCGCGATCTCTGTCACAACGGCTTCCTGGCGTGGCGGACCGGATTTCAATGGAGCGCCTCCCATGTCTCGTCAGAACTACATCTTCACCTCGGAATCCGTCTCCGAGGGGCATCCCGACAAGGTGTGCGACCGCATCTCGGATGCGGTGCTCGACGCCTTCCTGAGCGAGGAGCCGACCGCCCGCGTCGCCTGCGAGACCTTCGCCACCACCAACCGGGTGGTCGTGGGCGGCGAAGTGGGCCTGTCGGACAAGGGCAAGCTGCACGAATACATGGGCCGCATCGACGGCATCGTGCGCGCCTGCGTGCGCGACATCGGCTATGAGCAGGACAAGTTCCACTGGAACACGCTCGAAGTGGCGAACTACCTGCACCCGCAGTCGGCGCATATCGCGCAAGGCGTGGACAAGGACGGGGCGGGCGACCAGGGGATCATGTTCGGCTATGCGACGGACGAGACGCCCGAGCTGATGCCGGCGCCGATCCAGTATGCGCATGCGATCCTGCGGCGGCTGGCCGAGGCGCGGAAGTCGGGGGCGGAGCCCGACCTGCGGCCTGACGCGAAGTCGCAGATCTCGCTTCGCTACGAAGGCGGCAAGCCGGTCGAGGTGACGTCGCTGGTTCTCTCGACGCAGCACGCGCATGAGAGCCAGACGAGCGCCGATATCCGCGCCATCGTGGAGCCCTATATCCGCGAGGTGCTGCCGGAGGGGTGGCTGACGCGGAACACCGAATGGTGGGTGAACCCGACGGGGACCTTCGTGATCGGGGGGCCGGACGGGGACGCGGGGCTGACGGGGCGGAAGATCATCGTCGATACCTATGGCGGTGCCGCGCCGCACGGGGGCGGCGCCTTCAGCGGCAAGGACCCGACGAAGGTGGACCGCTCGGCCGCCTATGCGGCGCGGTACCTGGCCAAGAACGTGGTTGCCTCGGGCCTTGCACGGCGCTGCACGCTGCAGGTGTCCTATGCCATCGGGGTGGCCAAGCCGCTGTCGATCTATGTGGACACGCACGGTACCGGCCAGGTGTCCGAGGCCGCCATCGAGACGGCGGTGGCGAAGGTCATGGACCTGACGCCGCGCGGCATCCGCACGCATCTGGAGCTGAACAAGCCGATCTATGCGCGCACCTCGGCCTATGGTCACTTCGGCCGGGCGCCGGATGCCGACGGGGGGTTCTCGTGGGAGAAGACCGATCTGACCGAGGCGCTGAAGAAGGCGGTGTGACGGGTTCCGGAGGCGGGCAGTGCGCCCGTCGGAGCAGGGACTGGAACGGCGCATGACCGAGACCGACGTATCCGGCCTGACCCAGCTTGGGGCGCGATCCGAATTGCCCGCCTCGCCCGATGCCGCCGTGCTGGAGCGGGTTCCCGCAGGCCATCGGGGCGAGACCTATCTGGTGCGCTTCACCGCGCCCGAATTCACCTCGGTCTGCCCGATGACCGGGCAGCCGGACTTTGCCCATATCGTCATCGACTACGCGCCGGGCGAGTGGCTGGTGGAATCCAAGTCGCTGAAACTCTACCTCGCGAGTTTCCGCAACCACGGGGCGTTTCACGAGGACTGCACGCTTGACATCGGCAAGAGGATCGTGACGGCCGTCGCGCCGGTCTGGCTGCGGATCGGGGCCTACTGGTACCCGAGGGGCGGCATTCCGATCGACGTCTTCTGGCAGCCCGGCAGCCCGCCCGAGGGTCTGTGGCTGCCCGACCAGGGGGTGGCGCCCTATCGCGGGCGGGGATGAGGCCGACGAAAGACCCGCATGGACCCCGGGCGAAGCAGGTCGCGGTTCCGGGACCCTTCCCCGCTTGACGGCACCTTCCTGAGCGGTCTAGTGGCGCCGGATCGCCTTTGGGGGCCCATCCTGTCCGACCCCTCCCCTCCCGACCGCCGCAACTTCTACGGACGCATCCGCGGCAAGACGATGCGGGCGGCGCAGAAGGGGTACCTGGACGAGGACCTCGGGCGCTGGCGCATGGCGGGGGTGCACCGGGAGGAGAACCCGGAGCGTCGGGTTCTGGACCTGGCGGCGCTTTTCGGGGCGCGGCCGGTCTGGCTGGAGGTGGGGTTCGGCGGCGGGGAGCACCTGGTCCACATGGCCGCGACCCATCCGGAGGCGGGTCTGATCGGCTGCGAGGTTTTCGTCAACGGCGTGGCGACGCTGCTGGGCAAGATCCGCGCGGCCTCGGTCGGGAACCTGGCGCTCTATGACGGCGATGTGCGCGACCTGTTCGAGGTGCTGCCGGAGGGGTGTCTGGAGAAGGTCTTTCTCAACTACCCCGATCCCTGGCCGAAGCGACGCCATCACCGGCGGCGTTTCGTGACGCAGGATCATCTTCTGCCGCTGCACCGGGTCATGGCGCCGGGGGCGGAGTTCCGGGTGGCGACGGACATTCCCGACTATGGGCGCCAAACGCTTAGGGAGGTGCCGAAGGCGGGGTTTGGGCTGGTGTCGGAGGGCGGGGAGCCCTGGGCCGACTGGCCCTCGACCCGCTACGAGCAGAAGGCGCTGTGCGAGGGGCGGGTGCCCTGGTACATGACCTTCCGGCGGGACTGAGGCGCGGGGCATTTCGGGCGGGGGTATTCGGGTCACGGTGAGAGCGGGGGCATGGACCGCCTTCCGCCCCTGCGCTATCAGGCGCGGGCAATCCGACGGGAGACCTCCATGTCCGGCCACGGCTCCGCCATCCAGATGACCGCGCGGCGGTCAGGTCCGCTCAGGGGCACGGCGGAGGTGCCGGGAGACAAGTCGATCAGCCACCGCTCGCTGATCCTGGGCGCGCTGGCGGTCGGCGAGACAAGGGTGACGGGCCTTCTGGAGGGGCAGGATGTGCTGGACACCGCCAAGGCGATGCGGGCCTTCGGGGCGGAAGTGCTGCGGCATGGCGCGGGCAACTGGTCGGTGCATGGTGTGGGCGTGGGCGGCTTCGCCGAGCCGGCGGACGTGATCGACTGCGGCAATTCCGGCACCGGCGTGCGGCTGATCATGGGGGCGATGGCGACGACGCCGGTCACCGCGACCTTCACCGGCGATGCAAGCTTGCGGAAGCGGCCGATGGGGCGGGTGACGGACCCGCTGGCGCTGTTCGGCGCGCGGGCGCACGGGCGGCAGGGGGGGCGGCTGCCGATGACGGTGGTGGGCGCGGCCAACCCGGCGCCGGTGCGCTATGCGGTGCCGGTGCCTTCGGCGCAGGTGAAGTCGGCGGTGCTTCTGGCGGGCCTCAACGCGCCGGGCGAGACGGTGGTGATCGAGCGCGAGCCGACGCGGGACCATTCGGAGAGGATGCTGGCGGGGTTCGGGGCGAAGATCGCGGTGGAGAAGACCGCCGAGGGGAATGTCATCACCCTTCAGGGCCGGCCGGAACTGCGTCCGCAGTCGGTGGCGGTGCCGCGCGACCCCTCTTCGGCGGCCTTCCCGGTCTGCGCGGCGCTGCTGGTCGAGGGGTCGGACATCCTGGTGCCGGGTGTGAGCCAGAACGCCACGCGCAACGGGCTTTACACCACGCTGGTGGAGATGGGTGCCTTCATCGGGTTCGGCGATCCCCGCGAGGAAGGCGGCGAGCCGGTCGCGGACCTGCGGGTGCGGTTTACCGGCGATCTGAGGGGTGTCGAGGTGCCGGAGGAGCGCGCGGCCAGCATGATCGACGAGTTTCCGGTGCTGTCGGTGGTGGCCGCCTGCGCCGAGGGGCGGACGGTGATGCGCGGCGTGAAGGAACTGCGCGTGAAGGAAAGCGACCGGATCGACGCGATGGCGCGGGGGCTGGAGGCCTGCGGGGTGAGGGTCGAAGAGGACGAGGATACGCTGATCGTGCACGGGATGGGCGCGGGGGGCGTGCCCGGGGGGGCGACGTGCAGGACCCAGATCGACCACCGCATCGCGATGAGCTTCCTGGTGCTGGGGCTGGCCGCCAGGGCGCCGGTTTCGGTCGACGACGGCAGCCCCATCGCCACGTCCTTTCCGGTGTTCGAGGAGCTGATGCGGGGGCTGGGCGCGGATATAGGGCGGGACTGAGGGCCGGCGCCGGGGGCCGGGTTGCGGCCGGGCGGCGGCGGGATGGACAGGTGGAATGATCTCTGTCACCCGTGACTTTCCCTCCGCCAGGGTGTTTCCTGTCAGGATGGATGTAGCTTTGCCTGTTGCGATGGTGGAGGGCGCGACCCTGTCCGCTGACGACCGGATGGCGGACCTTATCTGGGAAACCGACCCGTCGATCTTCACCTTCATCTTCGACAGCCTGCCGGTGTGGCGGCGCCTGTTTCCGGCCGAGTGGCTTGCGATGTTCGGCACCCAGACCGCCGGTCAGACCCGCGTGGCGATCAGCGGTCGGCGGCCCGTCGGGCTGGTCAACGCCTTCGCCGGCTCGGAAGTGCCCGCGCGCTTCGGCGCGACCTATGCCCGACAAAGTGCGGTTCTGGACGATGTGGCCGCCGCCCGGATGCGGGCGGCCTATGACGCGATGGAGTGGCTGTTCCCCCGGGTTCCGGACGACGCGCTTTACGTCCTCAACCTCGTTGTCTCGCCGGACTGCCGCGGGCAGGATCTGGGTCGGCGCCTTGTGGACGAGGCCGGAACGAAGGCCCGGCGCCTTGGTCTGAGGTCCATCCACCTCGATACGGCCGCCGACAACCCCGCCGCCGGCTTCTACCGGCGCATCGGCTTCCGACCGCTGGTGGAAAGCCGTGCCATGAGCCTGCCCGAAGGGGTCGTGCTTCCGGCACATCTGCGGATGGCCCGCGACGTCGCCTGATCGCCTGGCCGCCTTCGGTTTGACGCGACCGGCGCGCCGGGCGAAAAGGGCTTGCAAGCAGCGGGGGTAAGCCTTGATCTTCACGGTGGCCATCGACGGGCCGGCGGCGGCGGGAAAGGGGACCATCGCGCGGGCGGTGGCGGCGCGGTTCGGGTTCGCGCATCTGGACACCGGGCTGCTTTACCGGGCGGTGGGCGCGAAGGGGGGCGAGCCGGTGGCGGCGGCGCGGGGGCTGGAGCCGGCTGATCTTGCGCGGGAAGGGTTGCGGTCGGCCGAGGCGGGGCTGGCGGCGAGCCGGGTGGCGGCGGTGCCGGAGGTGCGGGCGGCGCTGGTGGCTTTCCAGCGGGACTTCGCGCGGCGCGAAGGGGGGGCGGTGCTGGACGGGCGGGATATCGGGACGGTGATCTGCCCGGAGGCGGAGGTGAAGCTTTACGTCACCGCATCGGATGAGGTCCGGGCGTACAGGCGCTGGCTTGAGCTTGGGGGCGAGGAAGTGCAAGTCCTTGAGAACCTGCGGGAACGCGACCGCCGGGACAGCGGGAGGGCGGCAGCGCCCCTGAGGGTCGCGGCGGATGCGGTGGTGCTGGACACCTCGCTGATGCCGGTCGAAGAGGCCGTGGCGCGGGCGGTGGCGGTGGTGGAAGCGAAACTAGGGGGAGCGGCGCGATGAGCCTGAGGATACCGGATATTGCCGGAAAGGCGGTCATGATCACCGGCGGATCGACCGGGATCGGGGCGGCGCTGGCGCGGGCGTTTGCGGCGCAGGGGGCGATGGTGGGGGTGCACTACCACGCCTCGGGTGAGGCCGCCGAGGCGGTGGCGGCGGGCATCGAAGCGGGCCAGGGACGGGTCCGGCTGATCCGGGCGGATGCCGAGAGACCGGACGAAATCCGTAGTGCGATCAAGGAGATGGCGGATGCCTTCGGGCGCATCGACGGGCTGGTGAACAACGCCGGCGGGATGATCCGGCGGGTGAGGTGGGAGGACCTGACCGAGGCGGACTACGAGGAGATCACCGGCATCAACGCCCGGTCGGTGGCGGTGGCCTGCCAGGCGGCGATCCCGCACCTGAAGGTGGCGGCGGCGGAAACGGGGGATGCCTTCATCATCAACACCACCTCGATCGCGGCGCGCAACGGGGGGTCGGCGGGGGCCGGGCCCTATGGCGCGGCCAAGGGCTTTGTGCAGACGCTAACCCACGGAATGGCAAAGGAACTGATCGGCTACGGCATCCGCGTCAACGCGGTCGCGCCGGGGGTGATCGCGACCGCTTTCCACGACCGCTACTCAACCGCCGCCCAGCTTGCCGCCGCCGTGGCGACGATCCCGGCGGGCCGGGTGGGAACGGCCGAGGAATGTGTGGGGGCCTACCTGTTCCTGGCCTCGAAGGCGATGGCGGGCTACATCACCGGGCAGGTGATCGAGGTGAACGGCGGGCAGCTGATGCCGTGAAAACGGGCGTATGTTTCGCGTATGTTTCGCGTATTACATCCGTAGTTCATCCGTAGTTCATCCGTAGTTCATCCGTATGCACAGCAGGGCGCGCCGGACACGCCCGGGCCGGCAACGGGTCGGCACGGGAACGGGGGGCGCGGCCTTGCCCCCCGGAAGGGCTGCGGGCAGGATCGCGTCAACCGATAGTCAACCGTGTTCCGGCACGGTGGCGGCATGGACGGGCAGGGCATGAACCACCTTTACTACGGCGACAACCTGGCGGTGCTGCGCGACAGCATCGCGGACGGATCGGTGGACCTGATCTACCTCGACCCGCCGTTCAACTCGAACGCCAGCTACAACGTGCTGTTCAAGGGGCCGCAGGGCACGGAGTCGGCGGCGCAGATCGAGGCGTTCGACGACACCTGGCACTGGAACGACAGCGCCGAGGAGGCGTTCGGCGAGGTGGTGCGCGGGGGGAACGCGGCGGCGGCGACGATGCTGCGGGCGATCCGGTCGTTCCTGGGCGACAATGACATGATGGCCTACCTCGCCATGATGGCGGTGCGGCTGATCGAGCTGCACCGGGTGCTGAAGCCGACCGGCAGCCTCTATCTGCACTGCGACCCGACGGCGAGCCATTATCTGAAGATATTGCTGGATGCGGTGTTTGGGGCGACAGTCTTTCGAAGTGAGATCATTTGGAAACGCACATTTGCGCATGGTAATGTGACCAAGAATTACGGCGATGTGACGGACACGATTTTCTATTACGCGAAATCGGATGCCTATTGCTGGAACCAGCCATTCAAACAACTGGACCAAGCGCAAAGGGACCAGAAGTATCCGAAGAAGGATGCTGATGGACGGCGCTGGCAATCGGTGACGCTGCGAAACCCCGGCGTTCGACCTAACCTTCATTACCCCTATCCGGCGAGCAATGGCATTACCTATCAGCCGCACCCAAACGGGTGGTCGTGCAATTTGGAGCGGATGCAAAGATATGACGCCGAGAAGCGTCTGCACTATCCAACGACACCAGAGGGAGCCCTGCGGCTGAAGATGTATGAGGACGAAAGCCCCGGAGAGCGCATCCAGAACCTTTGGGAAGATTTGCCTCCCCTGTCCTCTCAGTCCCAAGAACGCCTCGGCTACCCCACCCAGAAGCCCGTCGCCCTGCTCGAACGCATCCTCAACGCCTCGTCCAACCCCGGCGACGTGGTGCTCGACCCGTTCTGCGGCTGCGGCACCACGGTGCACGCGGCGCAGAAGCTGGGGCGGCAGTGGATCGGGATCGACGTCACGCACCTCGCCATCGGGCTGATCGAAAAGCGGCTGCGCGATGCGTTTCCGGGGGTGGCGTTCAGGACCCACGGCGTGCCGCAGGACCTTGACGGGGCGCGCAACCTCGCGGCGCGGGGGCGCGAGGACAAGAATTACTACTTCGAGTTCGAGAAATGGGCGCTGTCGCTGATCGCGGCGCAGCCGGGGAACCTGTCGAAGAAGGGTGCCGACAAGGGCATCGACGGCAACATCTTCTTCGGGGCAAAGCACGAGGGGCGGGCGATCATGTCGGTCAAGGCGGGCGACAACGTGGGGGTGGCGATGATCCGCGACCTGCGGGGC
>JBJXFU010000012.1:0-2669 GCA_046155885.1 Paracoccaceae bacterium | reverse complement strand
GCCCCGCCCCCGCCGATCCGATGCAGAAGCAGGCCGAAGTGCTGGAAGGGCTGGGCCTGCCGCGCGCCATCCGCATGCGCCATGCCACCCCGCATTTCGCCCATGTGTTCAGCGGCGACGGCTATTCTGCGGGGTACTACAGCTACATGTGGTCCGAGGTGATGGACGCCGACGCCTTTGCCGCCTTTACCGAAGCGGGCGATCCGTTCGATCCCGAGGTGGCGGCGCGGCTGGAGCGGTTCATCCTGTCGGCGGGTGGATCGGAAGAGGCGGAGGCGCTGTACGTGAAATTCCGGGGCCGGATGCCGGGGGTCGAGGCGCTGTTGCGCGGTCGGGGATTGCTGGATGCGGCCTGAGACGGTCACGATGTGTCGGCGCGGTCGCGCGGCAAGGTGCCGGGACCGCGCCGGATGTCAGGTCAGTCCGGTGCCTTTGCCGACCATGCAACCTGCACGTCTTCGGGCTTGGCGTCCAGAATCCGCGCGACATGCACCTCGTCGTGGCCCTTCATCGCGAAGACGTCCACGTTGGCACCGTCCTGCGCCAGACGGACCTCGCCTTCGGTGAAGCCGACAAGCAGCACCGTCTCACCAGGCTCGAAGTCGGCAATGGTGTCGACGTCATCGGCGGTCGCCGCGTCGAACATGAAGGTGTCGCGACCGCTGCCGCCATAGAGGGTGTCCGCCCCTGTCCCCCCGGCAAGCGTATCGTCTCCTTCACCGCCATAGAGCAGGTCGGCCCCTTCGCCACCGTCCAGTTTGTCGTCGCCCGCGCCACCGTCAAGCGTATCGTCGCCTTCTCCGCCGTCGAGCGTGTCGCTGCCCGCGCCGCCCTTCAGGAGGTCGTTGCCTTCGCCGCCTTCCAGCGTGTCATCGCCTTCACTGCCGTCCAGCGTGTCGTTCCCGGCGCCACCCTTGAGCAGATCGTTGCCCGCGCCGCCGGACAAGCTGTCGTTCGCGTCGGTCCCGGTCATCACGTCGTCGCCGTCGGTGGTGCCGGAATCGTCAGAGGCTTGGTTCATGGCGTCGTCTCCTCCTGAGGGTGGGTTGTGACCGGCATTTGCCGACGCGAATCACGCTAATGTGCGCGCGTGACGCGGGCTTGACGGTTCCATGAACTTCGGCGTGGACGGGGCTGCGGGTCAGCGGCGCAGCGCCGAGGGCGGCTGCCCATAGGCGTTGCGGAAGGCGCGGCTGAGGGTGGAAGGCGAGGTGAAGCCGGTGCGCAGTGCAATCTCTGCCAGCGGGTGGCGGGTGTCGGTCAGCATCCGGCGCGCAGCTTGCAGGCGCAGAGACAGGGCATAGGCCCCGGGCGTAAGCCCGAGCGCCTGACGGAACAGGGACTCAAGACGGCGCGCCGACAGCCCGACCGAGGCCGCTGTGTCGGCCACCGGCTCCGGCGAGTCGATCTGCGCCTCCATCCGAGCGATGGCGCGGGCCACGCGGGGGTCAAGGTCGGTGTCCTGGCCGCTGGGGGCGATCTGCGGGTCATGGCCCGCCCGGGCGACGGTCAGGAAACTGTTTGCCACCTGCCGTGCCAGGGGTGCCCCGTGCCGCGCGCGGATCAGGTGCAGCATGAAATCCGCCGCCGGGGCCGCCCCCCCGATGGTGACGCGGTTGCGGTCGATGACATAGCGGTCGGGCACCACGTCAATGGCTGGGTGGCGGGCGGCCAAATCCTCGAGGTCTTCCCAATGCACGGTAGCGCGGTAGCCGTCCAGCAGCCCGGCCCGGGCCAGCACCCAGGGGCCCGCGTCAATGCCGCCGACCAGAGCAAAGCGCGGCGCAATGCGGCGCAAGGCCCCGATCATGGCCTTCGTCGCCGCCTGTTCCAGCCGGTAGCCCGCGATCACGATCAGCGCCTCGGCCCCCGCCGCATGGGCCAGCGGACCGGCCGAGGGCAGCGACAGCCCGCAGGTCAACGGCACCGGCGCGCCATCGGGCGAAACCACGCGCCAGCGATAGGCCTCGTGCCCCAATTGCCGGTTGGCGTTGCGCAGGGGGTCAAGGGCAGAGGCAACCTCGAGGATCGAGGCCTGCGGCAGGACCAGCAGCGCGATCGTCAGGGGGCCGGTCGCCGGGGCAAAGATTGCGTTTTTCGTCATGTCGATTTCGTATTCTGCAGGGCGCGGTTTGCCAAGCGGGTTATGGTGCCACTGTCACAGGGGGAGTCCAAGAAATGCCGCTGACCATGAACCGTGAGGTTTTCATCACCTGTGCCGTGACCGGATCGGGCGGCACGCAGGACAAATCGCCCCATGTGCCGCGTTCGCCCGCCCAGATCGCGGCCTCGGCGATTGATGCGGCAAAGGCCGGGGCGGCGGTGGTGCATTGCCATGTGCGCGACCCCGAGACGGGCAAGCCCGCGCGCGACCCGGCCCTGTACCGCGAGGTGACCGAGCGCATCCGTGACTCTGGCACCGATGTGGTCCTGAACCTGACCGCCGGAATGGGTGGCGACCTCTTGTTCGACGGCACCGAGACAATGAACCGGATGTCGCAGCGGTCCGACATGGCGGGGGCCACCGAACGCGTGGCCCATGTGGTGGAATGCTGCCCCGAGATCTGCACGCTGGACTGCGGCACGATGAACTTCAACGAGGCCGACTATGTGATGGTCAACACCCCCGGCGGCTTGCGCGACATGGCCGGGCGGATGACGGCGGCGGG
>JBJXFU010000010.1:0-62730 GCA_046155885.1 Paracoccaceae bacterium | reverse complement strand
TCCCCGCCGAAGACGCCGCGCGCGAGGAGCGGGTCAAGATGACGCGCCTGCGCGCCACCATCGCCCGCCGCCTGAAGGACGCCCAGAACACCGCCGCAATGCTGACCACCTACAACGAGGTGGACATGACGGCCGTGATGGCGCTGCGCACCGCCTACAAGGACGCCTTCGAAAAGAAGCACGGCGTCAAGATGGGCTTCATGTCGTTCTTCGTGAAGGCCTGCTGCCACGCGCTGAAGGAAGTTCCCGAGGTCAACGCCGAAATCGACGGCGGCGATGTGGTCTACAAGAACTACGTCCACATGGGCGTGGCCGTCGGCACCCCCAACGGCCTCGTCGTGCCGGTGGTGCGCGACGCCGACCGCATGAGCTTCGCCCAGATCGAACGGAAGATCGCCGAACTCGGCCTGCGCGCCCGCGACGGCAAGCTCAGCATGGCCGAGATGACGGGCGGCAGCTTCACCATCTCCAACGGCGGCGTCTACGGCTCGCTGATGTCGAGCCCCATCCTCAACCCCCCGCAATCCGGCATCCTCGGCATGCACAAGATCCAGGACCGGCCCGTGGTGGTGGGCGGCGAGATCGTGATCCGGCCGATGATGTACCTCGCCCTCAGCTACGACCACCGGATCGTCGACGGCAAGGGGGCGGTGACGTTCCTTGTGC
Organism: Paracoccaceae bacterium; assembly: GCA_046155885.1. GTDB lineage: Bacteria > Pseudomonadota > Alphaproteobacteria > Rhodobacterales > Rhodobacteraceae > JAOADN01. The sequence continues at coordinate 62,064 of JBJXFU010000010.1, read as the reverse complement.
GGGTGAAAGAGGCGCTGGAGGACCCGCAGAGGGTGCTCTTGGATTTGTAGACGTAGCATCCCGTAGGGTGCGCATTCATTGCGCACCCCGCTTTGCCCCGCCCACACCCTTCCCCAACGCCCCCAAGAAAACCCCCGCCCGCGCGCAGGCCGGGTCCCCGCTCCCCTCGCCCCACCTCCCGCGGTCCCGGCCTGCGCCGGGACGACAAACCCATCGCCGCCCCCGCCTCCTTGGGAGGGTCCATCGACCCTCCCACTCCACGACGTTCCCGCTTGCCACCCGGTCGCCCTGCGACCGGGTATCGCCCGACCGCCCACTCGGGCGGGCGATGCCGCCCGCCCGCGGTCAGGCGATCCCCTCTGTCATCGCGCGTGTCGCTGGCCGGGTGGCACCGTTTCCGCATGAGCGGGGGCGAACCTCCACCGGAGGTTCGCCTGTTCCCGCTCAGCCCGGCGCCGGGACGAGGACGCCGTGACCCTGTCCCCCCCGCCCCTTGGCAGGACCCATCGGCCCTGCCACGCCGCTCCGGTTCCCCCTGGCCCCCCGGTCGCCCCGCGACCGGGGATCGCCCGACTGCCCCCCAATGCGTTACGGGGGGCGGGCGATCCCGCCTCCCGGCCCGGCCACGGGCCGGGCGTTCTTCGCTGACAACATGCCACTGGCATGTTGTCCGGGCGCTCATCACCCCGCAGTCAGGCGATCCCCTCTCTCATCGCGCGTGACAGCGGCCGGATGGCGCCCGATCCGCATGAGCGGGGGTGACCGTCCACTGGACGGTCGCCTTCTCCCGCTCACCCCAGCGCGGGGATGCCACGCAACTCACCAACCCTTGACCCCCGCCCCCCCTATCCACCCCCGCAAACCCTGCTAGGCTCCCCCCGACCCACCGGCCCCAAGGAGCCCCCCATGCTCTCCGACGAAATGAACTGCCTCGCGCTCTACGCGATCTTCACCATGGCCGTCATCCTTGCGCAGGTGATCGCCGCGCAGATGCAGGTCGGCCTCGCCATGCTGATCGGCCCGCGCGACAACATGCCGCCGCTGACCGGCACCGCCGGCCGCCTCTTCCGGGCGCAGGCGAACTCGATCGCCGCGCTGGCGCTGATGGCGCCCGCCGTCCTGATGCTGCAGAAGATGGGCTACTCGACCGGCTCCACCGTGGCCGCCGCGCAGATCTTCCTGATCGCCCGCGTCGTCTACGTCCCGGCCTATGTCCTCGGCCTGCCCTGGGTCCGCACCCTCGCCTGGGTCGTGGGTTTCTACTGCACCGGCTGGCTCTACTTCCTGGCGGCGTTCTGACCGCCCCCGCGAGCCCCTGACCGCATCCCCGGCCGGCCGATGACCCCCGAACTGACCGCCCTCGCGCTGGCCGCCCTCCTGCAGGGCGTCCAGTACGTGCTGATGGCCGTCCCCGCGAACCTCGAGCTCGGCCCGGGGAAAACCATGGCGCCCCGCGACGGGCCCGACCTGCGCACCCAGGTCAGCCCCCGCACCGGCCGCCTGATCCGCGCCCTCGACAACCATTTCGAGGCGCTGATCCTCTTCACCGTCGCGGTCGTCACCGTCACGCTCTCGGGCCAGTCCACCGCCTTCACCGCCGCCTGCGGCTGGACCTACCTCGCCGCCCGCATCCTCTACATCCCCGCCTATGCCTTCGGCCTGTCCCCATGGCGGTCGGTGATCTGGTCGGTCGGCTGGTCGGCCACCATGCTGATGATCGCGGCGGCGCTGGTTTGACCCGTCTGCCCATGCCCGTCCATGGCCTTCATCTCGGCAAAAATATCCCGAGGGGTGCGGGGGGCAGAGCCCCCTGCTGTAGCTACGGATGTACTACGGATGTACTACGGGAAAACTACGCGGTTGCTACGCCCGGATATCAAGGAACTGACCCATGCCCGACTTCGACCTGATCGTCATCGGCGCCGGCCCCGGCGGCTATGTCTGCGCCATCCGTGCGGCCCAGCTCGGGCTGAAAGTGGCGGTCGCCGAAGGCCGCGACACGCTCGGCGGCACCTGCCTCAACATCGGCTGCATCCCGTCGAAGGCGCTCCTCCACGCCAGCCACATGCTGCACGAAGCCCATGAAAACTTTGGGAGAATGGGCCTGATCGGCGCCGCGCCGACGGTCGACTGGGGCCGGATGCAGGCCTACAAGCAGGATGTCGTGGGGCAGAACACCAAAGGCATCGAGTTCCTCTTCAAGAAGAACAAGATCACCTGGCTGAAAGGCTGGGCCAGCATCCCCGCGCCGGGTCAGGTGAAAGTGGGCGAGGAAACCCACAACGCGAAAAACATAGTGATTGCAACAGGTTCCGAACCCTCCACCCTCCCCGGCGTGACCATCGACGAGGCCACGGTCGTCACCTCCACCGGCGCCCTCGCCCTGCCGCAGGTCCCGAAAACGATGGCCGTGATCGGGGCAGGCGTCATCGGACTTGAAATGGGCTCCGTCTATGCCCGCCTCGGCACGCAGGTCACGGTAGTGGAATACCTCGACGCCATCACCCCCGGCATGGACAGCGAGGTGCAGAAGACCTTCCAGAGAATCCTCTCAAAACAAGGCTTTAAGTTCATCCTTGGCGCCGCGGTGCAGGGCGTGACAACGGCCAAGGGCGGCGCCACGGTGGCTTACAAGCTGAAAAAGGACGGCTCCGAAGCGACCCTTCAGGCCGATGTCGTCCTCGTCGCGACCGGCCGCAAACCCTACACCTCCGGCCTCGGGCTCGAGGCGCTGGGCGTCACCATGGGGCCCCGCGGCACGATCGCAACCGACGACCATTTCGCCACGAATATCAAGGGCTTGTACGCCATCGGCGATTGCGTTTCCGGGCCCATGCTGGCGCACAAGGCCGAAGACGAAGGCATGGCCGTCGCCGCCATCGTCGCGGGGCGCTACGGCCACGTGAACTACGGCGTGATCCCCGGCGTCATCTACACCGCGCCGGAAGTGGCCAGCGTCGGGGCGACCGAAGAGCAGCTGAAGGCCGAAGGCCGCGCCTACAAGGCCGGCAAGTTCCCCTTCATGGGCAACGCCCGCGCCAAGGCGGTGTTTCAGGGCGAGGGCTTCGTGAAACTCCTCGCCGACGCCACCACCGACCGCATCCTCGGCGCCCACATCATCGGCCCCGGCGCGGGCGACCTGATCCACGAGGTCTGCGTCGCGATGGAATTCGGCGCGGCAGCCGAAGACCTGGCACTGACCTGCCACGCGCATCCCACCTTCAGCGAAGCGGTCCGCGAAGCCGCGCTGGCCTGCGGCGACGGGGCGATCCACGCCTAAGCCCTTTTTCTTGCAGCAAAATCCTCGGGGGTCAGGCCGCAGGCCGAGGGGGCGGAAAGCCCCCTTTCTGCCTTTGCCGCGCCCCTACCCCGCCAGATGCCGCAGCCCCTGCGTCACATCCGTCCTGACCGCCAGCCGCAGCCCCGGCTCGTCGCCCGCACGCAGCGCGGCCAAGATCATCCGGTGCGTCTGCGGCGGCTCGCTCCGCCTCAGCCGCGAATAAAGCGCCCGCATCGTCGGGCCAAGCTGCAGCCACACCGTCTCGATCACCGCCAGCATCGCCGGCGACTGCGCCCGCAGGTAGAGCGTCCGGTGGAACTCGAGGTTGGTGCGGATGTAGGCCACCGCATCCTGCTTCACCACCGCCTCCGCGTTGGCCCCGTTGATCGCCTGCAGCCGCTCGATCAGCGCGAAATGCGCCCGCGGCAGCGCCCGGCTGGCCAGTTCCGGCTCGATCAGGGCGCGCAGCGCCGCCAGTTCCTCGATCCGCTCGTTGCTCAGCGCCGGTGTCGCCACCCGCCCCGACGATGACAGCGACAGCGCCCCCTCGGCCACCAGCCGCCGCAGCGCTTCGCGCACCGGGGTCATCGACACGCCGTTCGCGTTGGCCAGCGCCCGGATCGTCAGCGCCTGCCCGGGAGCGATCTCGCCATGCATGATCTGGACGCGCAACGCCCGGTAAATGCGGTCATGCGCGGCCAGGCCGGCGTCCGAAGGGCGGCTCTGAAGAAGCATCTGGCACGAGACTGGGCGAGCCCCCCGCGCGCGTCAAGGCTTCCGGCTCGCGTCCCGACGGTCCGGCCGGCCCCGCCGACCGTCAGTCTCGGAAGCGATAGGCGTGCAGTCCCGCACCTTCCGCCCGCAGCCAGGCCCGCGCCGCCGCATGCCCGGGACAAAGCCGCGCCACCACGGCCCAGAAGGCCGCCGAATGGTCCGCCACTTCCAGATGCGCGACCTCGTGCGCCGCGACATAGTCCAGCACTTCCGGCGGTGCCATCACCAGCCGCCAGGAAAACATCAGCCGCCCGTCCGGCGCGCAGCTGCCCCAGCGCGACCGGGTATCACGCAGCGCGATCGCCGCGAAACGCCGCCCCAGGCGTGCCGCATGGATGCCGCAGGCGGCGACCAGACGGTCGCGTGCCACGGACCGGAAAAGCGCCTCGGCGCGCGCGCCGGCGCGCGAAGGGTCCGGCGGCACCTCGACCGCCTCGCCGGTCACCCGCGCCGCCCGCAGCCCGTTCACCCCGACGACGGGAAGCGGCCTTCCGAGGAAGGGCACCGCCGCCCCGGGGACGACCGCCACCTGCGCCGCCGCCCGGCCCATCGCGGCGCGGATCCACTCCGCCTGCCCGGCCGCGAAAGCCAGCGCCTCGGCCTCGCGCGCACGGGCGGGCAGCGACAGCGTCACCCGCCCGTCCAGCCGCGACACGCGCAGCGAAAACCGCCTCAGCGCTCGCGACCGGCGAAGAGTGACAACGATCTCCGGCTCGCCCGGCAGGCTGTGCTCGCTCATTCGCCTGTGCCTCCGCGCGGCGCTTCGCGGGCCGCGTCTCCGCCCCTTGCTATCCCCCCCGCGCGGCCGCGAAAAGCCCCTTCCCGATCGCCTGCCGCCCCCCGGCCGCCGCCGAAGCGAGCCGCCCCGAAACCCTTTGACAGCACTCCGCACCTGTGGCAGTTGGCGGCTCTCCCGAGATTCGCCGGGACCCGCAAGGAGAGTTCGATGCCGAAGGACGAATGGGGCGTGAAGCGGCTTTGCCCGCACTGCGGCACCCGCTTCTACGACCTCCAGCGCGACCCGATGACCTGCCCGGGCTGCACCCACAGCTTCAGCGCCGAAAGCCTCGTGGCCGGGCGCGGCCGGGTCATGATCGCCGAGAAGGCGGTCGTCAAGGAACGCGACATCGACATCGACGACATCGCCGAAGAACCCGATCTCGACGAGGGCGCGGGCGATGTGGACCTCGACGACGACCTGCTTGAGGACGACGAGGACGACAACGTCTCGCTGGACGAAATCGCCGACGTGGCGGGCGGCGACGAAGAGCCCTGACAGGGCCGGAACCGTCCCCTGACCCGGGGGTCCGGTTCCCGCCATTGCGCCCCGCCAGACCGGTCCGCCACACGCCCCGGAAGCCGGATTTTCCCCTTGCGCGCCGCCCCCCCTATGCCTATACGCGGCGCCACGCGGAAGCCGCCCCCCTGAAGGCGGCGACCGGACCTCGGTGGGGCCATAGCTCAGTTGGGAGAGCGCTTGAATGGCATTCAAGAGGTCAGCGGTTCGATCCCGCTTGGCTCCACCAATCGGCCCCCCGAATACATGATTTTCGATCGGATATGATCCCGCCTCGACCGGTCGCGCGGTCGTCGCCTGTGTGAAGCAGGGCCCGCAGTCACCGGCCGGGGGCAAGCCCGGTGCGGGCCTGTCCTATCGGGCGCCGGTGACGATCGGTATCCTTGGCGAAGCCGGATCGCCCTGCACGCGCGCGGCGACTGACAGGGCCAGCGCCTGCGCCAGGCACATCGGCGCGGCGAGCGACCGCGAGAACGTGTAGCCGTGCTCAGGCACGGCGAAGAGGACGCTGGCGGACTTCGCCAGCGGGCTGAGCGTGCTGTCGGAAATCGCGACCACCGGCAACCCCCTGGCGGAAGCCGCTTCGACGATGTTGACGACCTCGGTCGCATAGAACCGGAACGACACCGCGAACAGGACGTCCCGCCTGCCCATCGTCCGCGCGACATGCGTGGCAAGGCCGCCGCCGGCATCCAGAAGCACGCACCTCACGCCAAGCATCGTCAGGATGTACCGCATGAGTTCGACAACCGGCGCCGACCGCAGTTGCCCCACCAGGAACACCGTGTCGGCGCCGACGATCAGCTCGGCGGCCCGCGCCAGATCGTCCGCCCCGGTGGTCGCCAGAAGGTCCTGCAGCGAAGCGATGTCGCGAACCACGAGATCCGCAAGGAAGCCGCCCCCGGACCGCTCGCCGGTCGCCCTCAGCTCGGCCTCAAGCGCCTTGATCCGCGCCTCGAAGCCGGGCGCGGCGGTCGCTAGGCGCTTCCGGAACAGCGCCTGAAGTTCCCTGAAGCCCGAAAATCCGAACGACTGCGCGAAACGCACGAAGCTTGAAGCGTGGATGCCGCACTGCCCGGCGATGTCGTTCACCGACCGGACGGCGACGTCGTTGGGGTTCTGCGTCAGATACAGGGCGATCGCCCGGTAGGACTTGCTCATCCGGTCATGCCGGTCGTGGATGAGGCGGATGAGGTCCTCGTAGTCCCGGGGCGGCGGCGGATCGGCCATGGCGCGTTCTCTCCCGTGCGATGCGTACTGCCACCCGGACGGCCGTCGCACAAATCCGGCCTGACACCCGCGCTCACCGCGTCAGGGTGGCCCGGAACCGGCAAGAACCTGCGGATTGACGATCAGCGCGCGGTCGATCCGTCCCGCAAAGAAGGAGAGGACGTTCCGCACCGAGGCCACCGCCATCCGTTCCGCAGATTCGAGCGACAGGCCGGCGATATGGGGCGTCAGGACCGCCTGATCGAGCGCGGCCAGAGGCGCGGACGCACCCGGGGGTTCATCCTCGAACACGTCCAGCCCGGCCGCGCCGATATGCCCGCCCGCCAGCGCCTCGGCAAGCGCCGCCTCGTCCACCACGCCGCCGCGCGCCGTGTTGATGAGGACCGCGCCGGGCTTCATCGCCGCGATTTCCCGGGCGCCGATCACGGGCCGCCCCGATCCCGGCACATGGACCGACACGAAATCCGCCCACCCCAGCGCAGGCTCCAGGTCCTCCGCGGGGCGCACGTCGCCCTCCGGCCAGCCGGACCGCTGAAGATAGGGATCGTAGGCGCGAACCTCCATCCCGAACCCGGCGGCCATGCGCGCCAGATGGCGTCCGATTCTTCCGTAGCCCAGGATCAGCAGGCGCCCGCCGGACACTTCCCGCGCCTCCAGCCGATTTCTCCAGTCCCACCCTGCGGGGTCCCGTACAGCCCGGTCCGCCCGGACCAGCCGCTTCGCGGCGGCCAGCATCAGCATCATCGCATGCTCGGCCACCGAAACCGAATTCACGTCGCCCACGATCGCCAGCGCGATTCCCCGGGCGTTCAGCGCGTTAAGGTCGACGGCATCGTAGCCCACACCATGCCGCGAGACGATCTTCAGGCGCGGCGCCGCCGCCACGGTCGCCGCCGAAAGCGGTTGCGTCCTCAGGACAAGCGCATCCGCCCCCGCCAAGTGCGGGACATATGAGCTTTCCGAAATCTCCTGGACATAGTCGTAGGTGAACCCGTCCGCCCGCGCGCGGTCGGCCAGCGCCAGGCCCGAGGGGTGCAGCTTTCCGGCGATCAGGATGTGCGGCATCGGCAACTTCCGCGCGTGCCGGGAACGGCCGTCCTGCCGGCCGGGCCCCGGAATGCCCCTGCCGAGGCGCCCGCCGTCGCCAGAGGCCGGCTGTCTCGTGACCGGTCGGCGCGGCCGCGTCCCGGGCTCGCGGACCGCTGCGCCGACCCGGCTGCCCCGGGGCGCCGCACGCCCGTGATGAAGAGGCCAAATCCGTCGTACATGCCCCTGCCCTCCGCCGGTGTGACGGCGGGCCTGAAAACCGCGCCCGCACCCTTGTGCAATGATGGTTGCGGCGAAGTTGCGCTGTCAACAATCATTCCATATGGTTCGGGAAACGCATCCGGGGAAGGAAATCAGATGACCCGTCTGACGGTGCGCCTGACGATGGCGCAGGCGCTGGTCCGCTACCTTTGCAACCAGTTCACCGAAATCGAAGGCCGGCGCGTCCCCCTCTTCGCGGGGCTCTTCGGGATTTTCGGCCACGGCAACGTCACCTGCCTCTCCGAGGCGCTGGAGGCCGTGCAGGACCAGCTGCCGACCTGGCGCGGGCAGAACGAACAATCCATGGCGCTTGCCGCCATCGGCTTCGCCAAGGCCAAGCGCCGCCGCCAGATCATGATCGCGCTCTCGTCCATCGGACCGGGGGCCACGAACATGGTGACGGCCGCCGGTACCGCTATGGCCAACCGCCTGCCGGTGCTGATCCTCGCCGGCGACACCTTCGCCAACCGTGTACCCGACCCGGTGCTGCAGCAGGTCGAACACTTCGGCGATCCGTCGATCACCGTGAACGACGCCTTCAAGCCGGTCGTCCGCTACTGGGACAGGATCGTTCTGCCCGAGCAAATCCTCGCTTCGCTCCCGCAGGCGGTCGCGACGATGCTCGACCCGGCCGACTGCGGCCCGGCCTTCCTCGGCCTCGCGCAGGACACGCAGGAACGCGCCTTCGACTATCCCCAGGTCTTCTTCGAACCGAAGGTGTGGGAGATACCCCGGCCACGCCCCGACAGAAGGGCGCTGGAACACGCCGCGGCGCTTCTGAAGTCCGCGAAGCGTCCCCTGATCATTTCCGGCGGCGGCGTCCGCTACTCGCTCGCGGAAGGCGCGCTGGCCGAATTCGCCACCCGGCGCGGCATACCCGTCGTCGAAACCATCGCCGGCAAGGGCGCCCTGACGCATGACCACGCGGTGCATGCCGGCCCCGTCGGCATTGTCGGCTCGACCTCCGCCAACGCGCTCGCCGCCGAGGCCGACGTGATCCTCGCCATCGGCACGCGGCTTCAGGACTTCACCACCGGCTCCTGGACAGCCTTCGCGCAGGACGCGCGCTTCATCTCGGTCAACGCGGCGCGGTTCGACGCGACCAAGCACCGCGCGCTAGCCGTGGTGGGCGACGCGCGCGAATGCATCCTCGAACTCGGCGCGGCGCTGGGCGACTGGGCCATGCCGGGCGCCTGTCTGGCGAAAGCCAAGGCGCTTTTCGCCGACTGGAACGCCCTTCTCGACAAGCATCAGGCCCCGACCAATGCCCCGGTCCCGACCTATGCGCAGGTCGTCGGCGCGCTGAACCGCGCGGCGAGGCCCGAAGACACACTGATCGCGGCCGCCGGCGGAACACCCGGTGAGGTGACCAAGGGCTGGCGCGTCAAGAATCCCAACACCTTCGACTGCGAATTCGGCTTCTCCTGCATGGGCTACGAGATCGCTGCGGGCTGGGGCAACGCAATGGCGCAGGAAGGGCCCGGCGGAACCGGCGGCACACCGATCGTCATGGTCGGCGACGGCACCTACATGATGATGAACTCCGACATCTATTCGGCTGTGCTGACCGGCCACAAGATAATCGTCGTGGTTTGCGACAACGGCGGCTACGCGGTCATCGACCGGCTGCAGCAGTTCAAGGGCGTGCCGGGGTTCAACAATCTCATCCGGGATTGCCGCGGCGCCAACACGGCGAACCCCGTCCCCGTCGACTTCGCCAAACACGCCGAGGCGATGGGCGCGCTCGCCCGGCACTGCGAAAGCCTCGCCGATCTCGAGGACGCGATGGCGTGGGCACAGTCGAACGACCGCACGACGGTGCTTTCAATCGTCTCAGACGCCTATTCCTGGGTGCCGGGAGATGCCGACTGGGACGTGGGCGTCCCCGAAGTCTCGACCCGCGAGACGGTCAACGCGGCCCGCAAGTCGCAGATTGCGATCCGGGCCAGGCAGCGCGTGGGGGTGTGATGGCGGCGGCGGAACGAAGGGTGCCGGAATGAACAGGATCGACGGCAGGATCGCGGTCGTAACCGGCGGCACGCAAGGCCTCGGCGCCGCCGTCGCCCGCGCCTTCGCCGAGGCTGGCGCCGGCGGGCTCGCCATTGTCGGGCGCGGTGCCGTCAAGGGCCGCAACGCCGCCGGGGACATCGAGGCCTCGACCGGCGTCCCGGTGCAGGTCATCACGGCCGACCTCGCCGACATGGCCGACGTCCGAAGGATCACTGCCGAGGCGGACGCGCGCTTCGGGCGCATCGACATCCTCGTGAACGCTGCGGGCCTGACCGACAGGGGTAACCTTCTGAACACCACGTCCGAGCTTTACGACCGAATGTTCGCCGTCAACGTCCGCGCGCCCTTTTTCCTGATGCAGGACGCAGTCAGGATCATGGAGCGCGAAGGCATCGAGGGCCGGATCGTCAACATCGGCTCCACCTCGCGGCACGCCGGCCAGCCCTTCATCGCGCCCTACTGCGCCTCGAAGGCGGCGCTCGCCACGCTGACCCGCAATTCCGGCTAGGCGCTGATGCGCAACCGCATCCGCGTCAACCAGCTGGATATCGGCTGGATGGCCTCGGACCACGAACGCGAAATGCAGCTGACCGAGACGGGCGATCCCGACTGGGAAAGCAAGGCCATTCAGGGACTTCCCTTCGGCCGGCTTCTCGACCCCGCCGAGGTGGCCCGCGCCGTGCTCTGGATGGCCTCGGACGACAGCGGCATGTTGACCGGCGCGGTCATTCATTTCGACCAGTCGGTCTGGGGCGGCTATGACGGGCAGGCCTCCGCGCCGGCCGAGAAACTGCAGGGATAGCGCGGACTGCAGGCCTTGGGGCGTGTCGTTTCCAGTTTGAAACATGACGACGCGCCCCGGGCCTGACCCGGGGCCTCGCCTCCAACCCGCGCCGCTTGGAGCGCCTGCGGTCCCGGGTCGGGCCCGGGACGGGTTATCTGTCTCCAAACTGAAGCCGACCGGCTGCGACATTCTCCAGCGAATTGCCTTCGCCCAGCCCCGATTCCCGCCGCCCCATCCTACCCGGCGGCCTTCAGCACCCCGCGCCGCAGCTGGTCCTCTTCGATCGACTCGAAAAGCGCCTTGAAATTGCCCTCGCCGAAGCCGTCGTCGCCCTTCCTCTGGATGAACTCGAAGAAGATCGGGCCGATGACGGTCTTCGAGAATATCTGCAGCAATATCCGCGTCTCGCCGCCGCCGACCACACCTTCGCCGTCGATCAGGATGCCGTGCGTCTTCAGCCGCTCGATGGGCTCCTCGTGATCCTTCACCCGGGCATGCGACATCTCGTAGTAGGTATCCGGCGGCCCCGGCATGAAGCGAACGCCGCGATTGGCCAGCTCGTCGGCGCCGGCATAGATGTCATTCGTGGCGATCGCGATGTGCTGGATGCCCTCGCCCTTGTAGCGGCGCAGGTATTCCTCGATCTGGCTCTTGTCGTCCGAGCTTTCATTGATCGGGATGCGGATGCGCCCGCAGGGCGAGGTCAGCGCCCGGCTGGTCAGGCCGGTATGCTTGCCCTGGATGTCGAAGAAGCGGATTTCGCGGAAATTGAAGGTATCGGCATAGAAGCGGTACCAGGTGTCCATGTTGCCGCGGATGACGTTGTGGGTCAGGTGGTCCAGATAGAAGAACCCGATCCCCACGGGGCGCGGATCCGCCTCGCCGATCCAGTCGAGCTCCGCCCCGTAGCAGCTTCCGCGCTCGCCATAGGTCTCGACAAGGTAAAGCAGCGACCCGCCGATCCCGACCAGCGCGGGCACGTTCAGCGACTTGTCCGCCCCGGTGTATTCGGTGGCGCCCAGCGCCAGGGCCCGGCGCAGCGCGTGCTGCGCATCGACCACCCGCCAGGCCATCGCCGGCGCGCAGGGCCCGTGCGCCTCGACGAACCGCGCCGCGTGGCTGTCCGGCTCGGCGTTCAGGATGTAGTTGATGTCGCCCTGGCGGTAGACGGTGACCGCCTTCGTCCGGTGCTTCGCGACCGGCACGAACCCCATCTGCCGGAACAGCCGGTCCAGGACCACCGGGTCCGGGTGGGCGAATTCGACGAACTCGAAGCCGTCGGTACCGGCGGGATTGGCACCGGTGATCGTGGCCCTGGGGGCGTCGTGGGGGAAGGGACCCATGATCCGTCACTCCTGCGAATGTTCGTCCCCATCATGCCACTTCCGACGCGCATGGTGTTTGTGATTGCGTGGCGCCTTGGCGGGATTTACGGATGTTCCGTGCGCGGAAAGCCGAAAGGATGCACGAAGTGGAAATGGACGGGTTCGATCGTGCAATCCTGAAGGCGCTTCAGCAGGACGCGTCGCTGACCAACGCGGCGTTGGGTGATCGGGTCAACCTCTCGGCATCGCAATGTTCCCGCCGGCGGGCAGCGCTCGAGGCCGCCGGGGTCATCGCCGGCTATTCGGCCCGTCTCGACCCCGCCCAACTGGGTTTCGGGATGCGCGCCATGATCCGGGTGAATCTGCGCGGCCATTCGCAGAAGGAAGACGACAGCTTCATCGACTTCGTCCGGCGGCAGCCGCCGGTGATCACCGCGCATTCGGTCTCGGGCGACGCGGACTACGTCCTGGAAGTGCTGGTCCGCGATCTGGCTTCCTTCGCCGAGTTCATCCACAACCGCCTCCTGCCGCATCCGCAGGTCGGCCAGGTCCGTTCCGAAATCGTGCTGAAAACGATCAAGCCCGCGCAAGGCCTTCCCCTCGACTGACGGGGGCCGCCGGCCGCTCTCTGCCTTTCCGGACGGCCCCTCTCAGCCCCGCTGGGCCCCGCTCGGCCCCGGGTCCGCCAGCTGCGCCATGACCCGCGCCACCTGATCCTCCGTGGTCAGCTCGGCCCCCACCGACAGCGCCTCTTCCGGCCCCGGCGGTTCCAGCGCCGCATACTGGCTGTCGATCAGCGATACGGGCATGTAATGCCCCCGTCGCGCCCGCATCCGCTCCGCCAGAACCTCCCGGTCGCCCGCCAGATGGACGAAGGCCACCTGCCCACCCGCCCCCGCCCGGATACGGTCGCGATAGACCCGCCTCAGCGCCGAACAGCTGACCACCACCGGCGCCTCCCCGGCCAGCGTGTCGGCCACCCGGTCCAGCCAAGGCCAGCGGTCCGCGTCCGTCAGCGCGATGCCGCTCCGCATCTTCTCCACGTTCGCCGCCGGCTGCAAATCGTCGCCGTCGCGGTAGCCGATGCCAAGCCGCCCCGCCAGCGCCGCGCCCAGCGTCGACTTGCCCGACCCCGAAACCCCCATGACCACGATGCGCAGCGTCATAGCGTGGCGGTGATCCCGCCGTCGACGTAAAGCACATGCCCGTTGACGAAGCTCGCCGCGTCCGAGGCCAGGAACACGCAAGCCCCCTGCAACTCCTCCAGCCGGCCCCAGCGCCCGGCCGGCGTGCGCTTTGCCAGCCACTCGGTGAACGCCGGATCGGCCGCCAGCGCGGCGTTCAGCGGCGTCTCGAAATACCCAGGCGCGATGGCGTTGCAGCCGATCCCGTGCCGCGCCCAGTCGGCCGCCATGCCCCGCGTCAGCGCCGCCACCGCCCCCTTCGTCGCCGCATAGGGCGCGATGGTCGGCCGTGCCAGCGCCGTCGTCGCGCTCGCGATGTTGACAATCCGGCCCCGACCCCGGCGGATCATGTGCCGCGCGCAGGCCTGACCCACATTGAAAACGCTCGCGACATTGGCCTGCAACAGCCGCTGGAACGCCTCCTCCGGGAAATCCTCCAACGGCGCGCGGTGCTGGATGCCGGCGTTGTTCACCAGGATGTCGATGGGCTTTCCCGAAGCCTCGAACCCGTCCACCGCCGCCCGCACCGCCGCATGGTCGGTCACGTCGAAGGCCAGCACCTCCGCCCCCGGGATGCGCGCCGCCGCTCCGGCCAGCTTCGCGCCGTCGCGCCCGTTCAGCACCACCGCCGCCCCCGCCCCGGCCAGCCCCTCCGCCAGCGCGAAGCCGATCCCCTGCGAAGACCCGGTTACGAGCGCCCGCCGCCCGCCGAGATGGAACGTGGAAAGGATGTCGCCCAAGGTCCGCACCACGCCGCAGGGTCACGCCGGGCGCAAGCTTAGGCCATCCCCCGCCCGCCGTGAACCACCCCGCGCCCGGCCCCGCTATTCCCCGACCCTGGTGATCCGCCCCTCGACCGTCGCCGTCACCCTTCCGGTCGCGGCCACGTAGTCGATCACGTCATTGGCCAGAAGGTCCCCGTTGCCGCCGTTGACGATCACCTTGCCCCCGCCCAGCGCCGCGTACCCGTCGCCCCCGCCCAGCACGAAGTCGTTGGTGGCAAGAAGATAGAGCTTGTCGGGGTCCAGCGCCGCGCCTCCCACCATGACCTCCGACACCCGCGCCCCGGCCGGCGCGGTGGCGTCGAAGGCATAAGCCATCCCCGACACCTGCGGGAACCGCCCCGCCCCCTTCTCGACCTGGCTCACCCCGTTTTCCAGTGCGGCCAGGATCTGGCTTCCCGGCAGCTCGGTCAGCACCGTCTTGTTGCCGAAGGGAAGCTCGGACAGGATGTCCTTCCGCGTCAGCTTCGCGCCTGCGTCATAGGTGCGGTCGGCGCGGATGCCGCCGCCGTTCATGATCGCGATATCCGCCCCCGTCGCCGCCCGCATCGCATCCGCGATCAGGTTGCCCATCGCCGATTCCTCGCCCCGCACCACGTTCCGGCGCGAATCGAGCGGCCCTTCCGTCACCCCCACCTCGACCGCAAGCTCGGCGTCGAGCTTCGCCTGCAAGGCATCAACCTTCGCCTGCGTTTCCGGGTCCGGCGCCACGCTCCCCGTATCGATGAACCGGAAGACCGGCGACCAGTCGACGGTCCTCTTCCCGTCCTTGTCCGCCCCGATCTCGACCGTCAGGTCGACGGGCGACAGGAACCGCCCATCCACCCCGGTCTCCACATAGGCCGTCCGCCCGTCATAGGACGTGGCATAGAAGTGATCGTCCCCCGACAGGATCACGTCGAAGGCACCCGAGGCTACAAGCTTCCGGTCGTTGCCCTGATCCGTCTGCACCACGCCCACCACCAGATCGGCCCCGTCCTTGCGCGCGGCCTTGGCCGAAGCGATCGCGGTATCGACCGTGGGCAGGAACTTCAGCTCGCCGGGCGAGGACACCTCGGGCGTCGTATCCTGCGCCACCGGCACCAGCGCCACCTTCACCCCCGCCACATCCTTCACCGCAACGCCGCCCACGCCCTTTACCGGCTGGCCTGCGGCGTCCGTCAGGTTGACCACCGCCCAGGGGAAGGCCGAGGCCTGCACCTTCGCCACGAAGTTGTCGGGGCCGAAGTCGAACTCATGGTTGCCCGGCACTGCCAGATCGAACGGCACGATATTGGTCAGATCGATCATGTTCTGCCCGCCGTCGAAGCCCGACAGGATCGAAGGCGAGAGCATGTCACCGGTGAAGAGGTAAAGCGTGTTCGGGTTCGCCGCCCGTTCCGCCCGTGCCACGGCGTTCACCCGCGCCGGCCCGCCGCGCCCGTCCTCCTCGGCGAAGTTGTAGATGTCGCCCACGCCCAGAAGCGTCAGCTTCACCGTCTCGGCCGCCGCCGGCACCGCCAAGGCCGCGCCCGCCACCGTCGCCAGAAACAGCCTGCGTACGGGACCCGCAATGAACTTCGTGCGCATGATTCCCCTCCCGGTTGAATGCCGCGAACCGGCTGCAGGATACCACAGCAGCGCGAAAACCGCATGACGCGTCGCCCATTGACCGGCACGATCACCGGGCGCAATGAGGGGGCCATGCTGGTCTTCAAGATCCTCCGCCGCGCCGAATGGAACGCCTTCCGCACGGCGGGCGAAACCCTCGGCGCGCCCGTCGACCTCCGGGACGGCTATATCCACCTGTCCACAGCCGAACAGCTCGCGGGCACCGCCGAAAAGCACTTCGCCACCGAAAGCGATCTCGTCCTCGTCGCGCTCGACGCCACCCGGCTCGCGGCCGACCTTCGCTGGGAACCCTCGCGCGGCGGCGCGCTTTTCCCCCACCTTTACCGGCCGCTCCGAAGCGCCGACGTGGTCTGGGACAAGTCGCTGCCCCTCGGCGCCACCGGCCACATCTTCCCCGAAGGCGTCCTGTGACGCCCATCGAGCGGGCGGGGCTGGCGATCCTGCACCGGATCGACCCCGAACGCGCCCATGGCCTCTCGCTCCTTGCGCTCCGCGCGGGCCTCGTTCCCCTCCCCGGCCCCGTCACCTCGCCCCGCCTCGCCACCACGCTCGCCGGGCTCGCCCTTCCCAATCCCGTCGGCCTCGCCGCCGGCTACGACAAGAACGCCGGGGCCGCCGGCCCCCTCACCCGCGCCGGCTTCGGCTTTGTCGAGGCGGGCGCTGCCACCCCCTGCCCGCAGCCCGGCAACCCCAGGCCCCGGCTCTTCCGCCTCACCGCCGACCGCGCCGCCATCAACCGCTTCGGTTTCAACAACGACGGGGCCGAAGCGATCGCCGCCCGGCTGGCGGCGGCCCGGGGCGCGGGCTTTGCCGTTCCCGTCGGGCTGAACCTCGGTGCCAACAAGGACAGCGCCGACCGCGCCGGCGACTTCGCCCGGGTGCTGGCCACCGCCGGTCCGCACATCGACTTCGCCACCGTCAACGTCTCGTCGCCCAACACCGAACGCCTGCGCGAGCTTCAGGGCAAGGCGGCGCTTTCCGGACTTCTCGCCGGGGTCCTCGCTGCCCGCGACACCCTGCCCCGCCGTATCCCGGTCTTCCTCAAGATCGCCCCCGACCTCTCCGATTCCGACCTCGCCGACCTGGCCGAAGTCGCCCTCGCCTCGGGGATCGACGGTATCATCGCCACCAACACCACCCTGTCGCGCGACGGCCTGACCTCATCTCAGGCCCGCGAAGCCGGGGGCCTCTCCGGCGCCCCGCTCTTCGAGCGTTCCACCCGGGTTCTGGCGCGCCTATCGGTCCTTGCCGACGGCCGCCTGCCCCTCATCGGCACCGGCGGCATCGCCACGGCCGAAGACGCCTACACCAAGATCCGCGCCGGTGCCTCGGCGGTGCAGCTCTACACCGCGCTCGTCTACGGCGGGCTTTCCCTCGCCGCCGGGATCGCGCGGGGGCTCGACCGGCTCCTGGAACGCGACGGCTTCAGGACGGTGGCCGAGGCGGTTGGCGCCGAGCGGGAAATGTGGATTTGATGATGGTGGCCCTCAGACCATTCCCGCCGCCGTGACGGAACCGGAGCGAAATTGTGTCGCCATGGCCCCACTAAAGCTTCGATCTCTTCGATTGCGCACTAAACTGACCGCGCAATGCCAGTCTCTACAAAGGCGAGCGAAGACTGCGTCCCTTAATTAGCTCACTTACGCTAGATTCTCCACCACTGGGGGAATCTCGAGGTGTGCATGCCCAGTAGCACCAATTTCTTGGCTTGCCCCCCCAAGCCGGTGCCACTCCCCAGATATCATTAGCGGCCGATCACTTTCAACTCTATCAAAAACCCCGTCCAGATCAATAAGTATCTGAAGGACGATTTGATTTGCCTTTGGGCCCATTATCTGTGTATCAATCATAGTTACCAGATACAATTTTCCTTCTGAAGTAGCACGTACGAAAGTCGCCTCATCCGTAAGTGGCGGCCCATTCTGAGGCGTCAACTCCATCCCAAGGATTGGCGATTTCTGACTGAGAACGAAGCGAACACCAAACTGGGCGGCCATTGTCGGCGCCTCTTTGAAGAGTGCGTCAAGTCGAAGCTCTATTCCCTCAGCCTCAGAGAGAATTCGCTTTATTGCAGAGTAGGGATCGTTCGGTGGGACTCTAAGCTCCACCACTTGGGGCTTCCCGATGCCCAAGCCAAACCTAGTAACCGCTGACCCTATGACAATGGAAAGCACTGCCGCTAAGAGTGCGGTAATTTGCAGCGGAAAATCTGCCTGCAAATTAAACATATTCGTTAGGAACGCGCCCAGGATCGGGCTCCAACTTTGAAGATTTCCAGAGAAGAATTGGTAATATTGGCTGGGGTCAACCATTAGAAACAAGAAGAAGACAGTACCAAAGAACGTTGAAACCAAGAAGAACCTAAGATCGACGGCCCCTGGCGCTTCACTCTTGACTATTGTTTCGGCAAAATTCGCGCCAGCCTTGACGGCTTCGGCAAACGCTATGGGATCAAAGCTCATGTCAGAAATTCCTCGAGAAATCTGAAACAATAGACTACGAGCATGCCTAAAGCCTGTCAATTCATGTGGTCGGCGTTACTCGTTGTCCCGGAACCTGTTCACGATCGGATACCGCCGGTCCAGCCAGAACGCCTTCGGCGTCAGCCGCGTCCCCGGGGCCGACTGGAACCGCTTCCACTCCGCCCCGTACAAAAGCGCCTCGACCCGTTTCACCGTGGCCCGGTCGAACCCTGCCTCCACCACCTCGGCCACCGACTGATCGCCCTCGACCAGCCGCTCCAGGATCGCGTCCAGCACCTTGTAGGGCGGCAGGCTGTCCTCGTCCTTCTGGTGGGCGCGCAACTCGGCGGTGGGCGCCTTGTCGATCACACGCCCGGGGATCACCGGCCCCGCAGGGCCCTTCATCCACGGCCGGTGATTGGCGTTGCGCCAGCGGCAGGTCTGGAAGACGCGGGTTTTGTAAAGGTCCTTCAAGGGGTTATACCCCCCCGCCATATCCCCGTAGATGGTCGCGTAACCGACCGCGATCTCCGACTTGTTGCCGGTGGTCAGCAGCATCTCGCCCAGCTTGTTCGACAGCCCCATCAAAAGCAGCCCGCGCAGCCGCGACTGGATGTTCTCTTCCGCGATCCCCGGCTTCGTGCCCTTGAACAAGGGCGCCAAGGCACGCTCGACCGCGCCCCGCGGCCCCTCGATCGGCACCGTGTCCAGCCGGCAGCCCAGCGCCTGCGCCACCGCCGCCGCGTCCTCAAGCGAATGCGCCGAGGTGAATTCCGACGGCAGCATCACGCATCGGACATTCCCCGCCCCGACCGCATCCACCGCGACGGCGGCCACCAGCGCGCTGTCCACCCCGCCGGAAAGCCCCAGAAGCACCCGGGTCAGTGCGCTCTTGCCCAGATAATCGCGCAACGACTGCACCATCGCGCGATAATCCTGCTCCCATTCGTCCGGCATCGGATCAAGCTCGCCGCGAACCGCCAGCCACCCCGCCCCCGACCGCTCGAAATCGACGTGCCGGATACACGCGTCGAAGACCGGCAACTGCGCGGCCAGTTCGACCCCGGGGTTCAGCACGAACGATCCCCCGTCGAAGACCTGATCATCCTGCCCGCCCACCATGTTGAGATAGATCAAAGGCAGCCGCGTTTCGATCACGCGGGCCACCATCAGCCCGACCCGGCGGTCGTACTTGTTGCGGTAATAGGGAGAACCATTTGGAACCAAAAGGATTTCCGCCCCGGTCTCTGCCAGCGTCTCGGTCACGTCCTCGTGCCAAGCATCCTCGCATATCGGCGTCCCGATGCGCAGCGGACCCACCCGGTAGGGGCCCGAAACCGGGCCGGGGGTGAAGTGACGGACCTCGTCGAAGACCGTGTCGAACGGCAGATGGTGCTTCAGCACCCGCGCCCCGACCTTCCCGCCCTTCAGGATCCAGTAGGCGTTGTAAAGCCGCTCCCCATCGTGCCAGGGCCCGCCGATCCCCATCGCCGGCCCGTCGGCGCAGGCCGCCGCCAGCCCTTCGATGGCGCCCATCGCGGCGTGGTGAAAGGCCGGCTTCATCACCAGATCCCGGGTCTGGTAGCCCGAAATGAACATCTCGGTCAGCGCCACCATGTCCGCCCCCGCCGCCTTCCCTGCCTCCCACGCGGCGCGGGCCTTGGCGGCATTGCCGGCGAAATCCCCGACAACGGGGTTGAGCTGGGCCAGTGTCAGTCGGAACCTGTCGGCCATCGGGTGCCCGGGCGGTGGAATTCATGTCCTGCCGCCACCTTTAGCAGACTGAAGGGGCAGCGGAAGCGCCGTTTGGCCCCGTCCCGGGCCCGCCGCCCCAGGCGGCACCGCACGTTCCCGCCAGTCCGCCCACCCTCTCGCTTGTCAGGACCGGACGGGGCCTCTACCTTCTGCGCTGCCGCCGCCTGACGGGCGGCCGGGAGCCTTACCCCCGGCCATTCGCGATGCGCGGCGAGGGGCAGTCAGAGGCACAGACATGAGCACGGCAGGCAAGCTCGGCATCGTTCTTCTCGTGGCCGCGGGAGCGCTTTCCGCCGCGCCCGCCCTCGCCCAGCAGGTCGTCACCAAGCAGTACGAAGACGGCGGCATCTATGAAGGCACCTTCAAGGACGGCAAGCAGCACGGCCAGGGCACCTACCGGCTGCCCAACGGCTACGAATACACCGGCGACTGGGTCGAAGGCGAAATCCTCGGCCAGGGAACAGCCAAGTTCCCCAACGGCTCGGTCTATGTGGGCCAGTTCGTGAAGGGAAAACCCGAAGGCAAGGGCAAGATCACCTTCGCCGACGGCGGCACCTACGAAGGCGACTGGGTGAACGGCGAAATCGAAGGCCAGGGCACCGCCCGCTACGCCAACGGCGTCGCCTATACCGGCGGCTTCGGGAAGGCGCTGCATGACGGCAAGGGCAAGATGGAAAGCCCCAACGGCTACACCTATGACGGCGACTGGGTCGCCGGAGTGAAACAGGGCAAGGGCATCATCACCTACCCCGATGGCGCCACCTACGAAGGCGACCTGCTCGCCGGCCAGCGCGCCGGCCAGGGCACCCTGAAAACCGCCGACGGGCTGGTCTACGAAGGCGCCTGGAAAGACGGCCAGATCAACGGCTTGGGAAAACTGACGCAAGGCAACGGCGACATCTACGAAGGCACGCTGGTGAATGGCAAACGCCACGGCACCGGCAAGGTCACCTACGCCAATGGCGATGCCTACGAAGGCGGCTTCGCGGAAGACCTGCGCCAGGGCAAGGGCGTCTTCCGCGGCAAGGACGGCTATGTCTACGACGGCGACTGGGTCGCGGGCCGGATCGAAGGCGCCGGCAAGGTGACCTACCCCGACGGCTCGGTCTATGAAGGCGGCTTCCAGGCCGACCTCGCCGACGGCACCGGCAAGATCACCTACACCGACGGCTCGACCTACGAAGGCGCCTGGAAGGCGGGCGCGATCGACGGCAAGGGCATCGCCCGATACGCCACCGGCCTTGTCTACGAAGGCGCGTTCAAGGCCGGCAAGAACGACGGCCAGGGCAAGATGACCTACCCTGACGGCTACGTCTACGAAGGCGCCTGGAAAGACGGCCAGAGGAACGGCGAAGGCGTGGCCACCTATGCCGACGGCACCGTCTACAAGGGCAGCTTCGTGAACGGCCAGCGCGAGGGCAAGGGCGAAATCACCATGCCCGACGGGTTCAAGTACACCGGCGACTGGAAGACGGGCGAGATCGACGGGACGGGCACCGCGACCTACCCCAACGGCGACGTCTACGAAGGGACCTTCAAGGCCGGCAAGCGCCAGGGCCAGGGCACGATGCGCTACGCCACGGGCGAAACGGCGACGGGCACCTGGGATGACGGGGCGCTGACGGTGACCGACCCTGCGGCGGCCTCGGGCGGCACGGCGACCAATCCCTGAGGCCCGGCCCCAGGCGCCTCGGGGGAAAACTCTTCGAAGAGTTTTCCGGAGGACCGTCCGAACGGTCTTCCGCCCCTCGTTGGCCCGCGAGATCCCCCTTCCCTTTCGCGTCCTCCCCCGTATAGTCCCGCGCCATGCACCGGGACCGCATCCTTCCTGCCTTCCTGACGGGCGCCGCACCGGCCGCCC
This sequence comes from Paracoccaceae bacterium, assembly GCA_046155885.1. Classification (GTDB taxonomy): domain Bacteria; phylum Pseudomonadota; class Alphaproteobacteria; order Rhodobacterales; family Rhodobacteraceae; genus JAOADN01. Next base: position 40,401 of record JBJXFU010000010.1, on the reverse strand, counting down.
TTGCGCTTTCGCTTCTCCTCCTTAGCCGCCTCTGAGCGCGCCACCCGGCGCGGCCGCTCAGAGGAGATGCCGCGCCACCGGCTAAGTTCAACGAGAGAGACACGACCATGACCGACATGACCATGCAGGACCGCGTCCTGATCTTCGACACCACGCTGAGGGATGGCGAACAGTCGCCCGGCGCGACGATGACGCATGACGAGAAACTGGAAATCGCCCAGATGCTCGACGAAATGGGCGTCGACATCATCGAGGCGGGCTTTCCCATCGCCTCCGAGGGCGACTTCGCGGCGGTGACCGAAATCGCCAAGCGCACGAAATCCGCCGTCGTCTGCGGCCTCGCGCGGGCGAACCTGAAGGACATCGACCGCTGCTGGGACGCCGTGCGCCACGCCAAACGCCCGCGCATCCACACCTTCATCGGCACCTCGCCCCTGCACCGCGCCATCCCCAACCTGACCAAGGAAGAGATGGTCGAGCGCATCCACCAGACAGTGACGCACGCCCGCAACCTCTGCGAAAACGTGCAGTGGTCGCCGATGGGCGCGACGCGGACGGAACACGATTACCTCTGCAAGGTGGTGGAAACCGCGATCAAGGCGGGCGCTACCACGATCAACATCCCCGATACGGTTGGCTACACCTATCCCTTCGAAAGCGCGAAACTCATCCGGATGCTGAAGGAACGGGTCCCCGGCGCGGACGGGGTGATCTTCGCCACGCACTGCCACAACGACCTCGGCATGGCGACGGCGAACGCGCTCGCCGCAGTCGAGGCCGGAGCGCGGCAGATCGAATGCACGATCAACGGCCTTGGCGAACGCGCCGGCAACACCGCGCTGGAAGAGGTGGTCATGGCGATGAAGGTCCGCCATGACATCCTGCCCTACCGGACCGGCATCGACACCACGAAGATCATCGCCATCTCGCGCCGGGTGGCGACCGTCTCGGGCTTTCCGGTCCAGTACAACAAGGCCATCGTCGGCAAGAACGCCTTCGCCCACGAAAGCGGCATCCATCAGGACGGGATGCTGAAGAACGCCGAGACGTTCGAAATCATGCGGCCCCAGGACATCGGGCTGAAGGAGACGAACCTGGTGATGGGCAAGCATTCGGGCCGCGCGGCGCTGCGGGCGAAGATGTCGGACCTCGGCTACGAACTGGCCGACAACCAGCTCAACGACCTCTTCGTGCGCTTCAAGGCGTTGGCCGACCGCAAGAAGGAAGTCTACGACGACGACCTGATCGCCCTTCTGCGCGACAGCGCCTCGGACGCGGTGCACGACCACCTTCAGGTGAAGTTCCTGCGCGTCATCTGCGGGACCGAGGCGCCGCAGTCGGCCGACCTGATCCTGTCGGTGGACGGGGTGGACCACAACGTCACCAGCCAGGGCGACGGGCCGGTGGACGCAGCCTTCAACGCGGTCAGGAAGGTCTTCCCCCACACCGCCCACCTGCAGCTCTACCAGGTGCACGCGGTGACCGAAGGCACCGACGCGCAGGCGACCGTCAGCGTCCGGATGGAGGAAGAGGGCAAGATCGTCACCGGCCAGGCCGCCGACACAGACACAGTGGTGGCCAGCGTCAAGGCCTACGTGAACGCCCTGAACCGCCTCATCATCCGGCGGCAGAAGACCGCACCCGACAGCGACCGCAAGGTCGTGAACTACAAGCAGATGTAACGCAACACGCGTCCCGGGGCGGCACAGGCCACCCGGGGCGGCACCCGATAGTCCCCATTCCAAGCCTATTGTGGGAATTCGCCGAGATTCCAGTTCTCCTGCCGTGGTGTAGCCCGATTGCGGGTCCGGTGCAGGCATACTGGTGATTTCCGAACATTCCTGACCCCGATCGCGCAGGAAAACCCCGCCTCCCTCGGCGCCTTGGCCGGTCCCGGGGCTTCCCCTCGCCGGGCCCTCCGCCTATAAGCCCCCCGGTCCGGCGGAGGGTGAGTCTCGCGCCGGGCCAAGCGATACGGGAATTGGGGAACTACGGGATGAGCTGGCTCAGCGGGCTGTTTTCGTCGGACATGGCGATCGACCTCGGCACGGCGAACACGCTCGTCTATGTCCGCGGCAAGGGGATCGTGCTGAACGAACCCTCGGTCGTCGCCTACCACGTTAAGGACGGCAAGAAGCAGGTCCTCGCGGTGGGCGAGGATGCCAAGCTGATGCTCGGCAGGACGCCGGGCAGCATCGAGGCGATCCGGCCGATGCGCGAAGGCGTCATCGCCGACTTCGACGTGGCCGAAGAGATGATCAAGCACTTCATCCGCAAGGTCCACAAGCGCACCACCTTCTCGAAGCCCAAAATCATTGTCTGCGTCCCCCACGGCGCCACCCCGGTCGAGAAACGTGCTATCCGCCAGTCGGTCCTGTCCGCCGGCGCCCGCCGCGCCGGCCTCATCGCCGAACCCATCGCGGCAGCGATCGGCGCGGGCATGCCGATCACCGACCCGACCGGCAACATGGTCGTCGACATCGGCGGCGGCACCACCGAAGTCGCGGTCTTGTCCTTGGGCGACATTGTCTATGCCCGCTCGGTCCGCGTCGGCGGCGACCGCATGGACGAAGCGATCATTTCCTATCTCCGGCGCCAGCAGAACATTCTGGTCGGCGAAAGCACGGCCGAGCGGATCAAGACCTCGATCGGCACCGCGCGCATGCCCGACGACGGCCGCGGCATGTCGATGCAGATCCGCGGCCGCGACCTTCTGAACGGCGTGCCGAAGGAAACCGAGATCAACCAGGCCATGGTGGCCGAGGCGCTCGCCGAACCGGTGCAGGCGATCTGCGAAGCGGTGATGATCGCGCTGGAAGCCACGCCCCCCGACCTCGCGGCCGACATCGTCGACCGCGGCGTGATGCTGACCGGCGGCGGTGCGCTGCTCGGCGATCTCGACCTGGCGCTGCGCGAACAGACCGGGCTGTCGATCTCGATCGCGGACCAGTCGCTGAATTGTGTTGCCCTCGGCACCGGCAAGGCGCTGGAATACGAAAAACAACTCCGGCACGTCATCGACTACGACAGCTGAGGGCAGCCTCCCACGCCCCCGGCCCGGCCTGAACGGATAGACCCGTGGCGAAGGACCGCTCTGCCGATTTCGACTATGCCGGACCCGTCCGCCGGGTCCTGATCGCCGTCCTCGTCCTGACGCTCGCCGTCTTGTTCCTGATCTGGCGGATCGACAGCCCGCGGGTTGAACGCTTCCGCGCCGCAGTGATCGACCGGGTGGTGCCGGGTTTCGACTGGGCCCTGGTTCCGGTGACCAAGATCGCCGGCATGATCGGCAGCTTCGAAAGCTATGCGCGCATCTACGAACAGAATCAGGAGCTTCGCCGCGAGCTTCAGCAGATGAAGTCCTGGAAAGAGGCGGCGGTGCAGCTGGAACAGCAGAACGCCAAGCTGCTCGCCCAGAACCAGGTCAGACTCGATCCCAAGCTCACCTCGGTCTCGGGCGTCGTGCTAGCCGATTCCGGCTCGCCCTTCCGGCAGTCGGTACTGCTGAACGTAGGCTCCCGCGACGGCATCCGCGACGGCTGGGCGACGATGGATGGGCTTGGCCTTGTCGGCCGGATTTCCGGCGTCGGCGAGAACACCTCGCGCGTGATCCTGTTGACTGACGCCTCGTCACGGGTGCCCGTCGCGGTGCAGCCCTCCGGGCAGAATGCGATCCTCGGTGGCGACAATACCGCCCTGCCGCCGCTCGACTTCATCGAAACGCCCGATGCGGTCCGCCCCGGCGACCGCGTCGTGTCGTCCGGCGATGGCGGGGTCTTTCCGGCCGGGCTTCTGGTGGGCGAAGTGGTTCTCGGCGCCGACGGGCGGCACCGCGTACGGCTTGCGGCGGACTACCGCCGTCTGGATTTCCTCCGCGTCCTGCGCTCGCGCCCCGCCGAAGAGGTCACCGACGCCGGCGCGCTGATCGTGCCCCTCGACATGCCGGACCGGCGCCCCCCGCCCGAGACGACAGGCCCTGCGGTGGACCCTTCGGCCGGCCCGCCCGAAGGCGCTGCGACGAACGAACCGGCGGCGCCCGGAGGCTGAGATGGTCGATCCCGTCACCACCGCCCGCTTCGCCTACCGCGCAGCCTTCCTCGGCTTCGCGGCGCTCTTCCTGTTTCTGCGCCTCATGCCGCTCTCGGCGCTTCCGCCGGCATGGCCGGGGCCCGACCTGCTGCTCTGCCTGACCATCGTCTGGGTCATCCGCCGGCCCGACTACGTGCCCGCCGGCGCCGTTCTGCTGGTGTTCCTGCTCGATGACATCATGACCATGCGGCCCCCGGGCCTCTGGACGCTGATCGCCCTTGTCGGGTCGGAGTTCGTCCGCTCGCGCGCTGTCCTGACGCGCGATCTTCCCTTCGTGATCGAATGGCTTATGGCGGCGGCGGTGATTCTGGCGATGATGCTGGCCAACCGCTTCGCGCTGCTTCTCTTCATGGTACCGACGACAGGGCTGGCTACGGTGCTGCTGCAATACCTCTCGACCATGCTCGCCTACCCCGCCGTGGTCGCCGTTTCGGCCATCGCCCTCGGGCTGCGCAAGACCTCTCCGGGCGAGGTCGACGCGCTGGGGCACCGGCTGTGAGGCGCGCGCCGAAAGACAGCGCCGAAAGCGCCCGCCGCGTGAACCGCCGCGCCCTGCTTCTGGGCGGCGCGCAGCTCGCCATCGTCGCGGTCCTGGCCGCGCGGATGCGCTACATGCAGGTCGTCGAGGCCGACCGCTTCCGGCTTCTTGCGGACGAGAACTCGATCAAGATCCGCCTTTTGCCACCCGCGCGCGGCCTTGTCTTCGATCGCAACGGGATGACGGTCGCCGGCAATGAACAGGATTTCCGGGTGACGGTGACGCGCGACGACGCCGAAGATGTCGACGAGCTGATGGCCCGCCTCGCCCGGCTGATCCCGCTGACGCGCGCCGAACTGGAAAAGGGCCTGTCCGAAATCGCCCGGCGCAGCCCGACGCTTCCCATCACCATAGCCGACCGGATGAGCTGGGAGGCGTTCAGCCGCGTCTCGGTCAACACCCCGGCGCTGCCCGGTGTCACGACCGAAGTGGGCCTCAGCCGCGTCTATCCCCGTGCCGGCGATTTCGCCCATGTGCTGGGCTATGTCGGCCCGGTCAGCGACTACGACCTCTCGAAACTCGAAAACCCCGATCCGCTCCTGCAGATCCCGCGATTCCAGATCGGCAAGCTCGGTGTCGAGGCCAAGCTCGAAGACGCGCTGCGCGGCTCGGCCGGAACGAAGCGCATCGAGGTGAACTCCTCCGGCCGGGTGATGCGCGAAATTGACCGCGAACCCGGAACCCCCGGCGCCAACGTGCAGCTGACCATCGACGCTCGGCTGCAGAACTTCGCGCAGGCGCGCCTGGGCGAGGAAAGCGCCGCCGCGGTGGTGATGGACGTGACGAACGGCGACATCCTGGCCATCAACTCCTCGCCCAGCTTCGACCCCAACCTCTTCGTCCGCGGCATCACCAGCGCCGAATACAAGGCCCTGATCGACCACGACCACCGCCCGCTTGCCGACAAGACGGTGCAGGGCGCCTATCCTCCGGGCTCCACCTTCAAGATCGTCACCGCCCTCGCCGCGCTGGAAGCCGGCACGATTACCCCGGATGAACAGATCTACTGCCCCGGCCACTATGAACTGGGCGACCGCAAGTTCCACTGCTGGAAACGCGCCGGCCACGGGCATGTCGCGCTGACCGAAAGCCTCGAACAATCCTGCGACGTCTTCTTCTACGATGTCGCACAGCGCACCGGGATCGAGAGGATCGCTGACATGGCCCGCCGCATGGGAGTCGGCGCGCGGTTCGATCTGGCGATGTCGGCGGTGTCCGAAGGCCTCGCGCCGGACAAGGCCTGGAAACTGAAGAAGTACGGGAAAGACTGGATCATCGGCGACACGCTGAACGCCGGCATCGGGCAGGGCTTCGTCCTGGCCTCGCCGCTGCAGCTTGCGGTCATGGCGGCCCGGGTGGCGACCGGTTCGGCGGTCGTGCCGCGGCTGGTCCGCGCCATCGACGGCGTCGAGGAACCGATACCCGCGCCCCAGCCCCTCGGGCTGAACGAAAACCACCTGCGGCTTGTCCGGCAGGGCATGCACGACGTTTCGAACGGCAAGCACGGCACCGCCTTCTCCTCCCGCATCGTTGAGCCGACCCTGGCGATGGCGGGCAAGACGGGAACCAGTCAGGTCCGCAACATCAGCGCGGCGGAACGCGCCGCAGGCGTGGTGTCGAACGACGATCTGCCCTGGAACCGCCGCGACCATGCGCTCTTCGTCTGCTTCGCCCCGTGGGACGCGCCGCGCTACGCGGTTTCCCTCGTGGTCGAGCATGGCGGGGGCGGATCGACCGCCGCCGCGCCGATCGCGCGCGACATCCTTCTTTACGCGCTCTACGGCGGCCTTCCGCCGCTTTCGGCCTATCCCGAAAGCCAGCGCGCCCGGATCGAAGCCCAGCTGAAGGAACTTCCGCTCGCCGATCCGGTGACCGGAGCGATGCCCGGAAGCGACCGCGCATGAGCTACCTTGAATACAATATCAAGACCGTACCGACGGGGCTCCGCAAGGTGCTCTACATCAACTGGCCGCTGGTGCTTCTGATCGCGGCGGTTGCGGCGGTCGGCGCGCTCATGCTCTTCTCGGTGGCGGGGGGCGACCCGAACACCTGGGCGGTGCCGCAGATGAAGCGCTTCGCGCTGGGCTTCTTCGTGATGTTCGCCATCGCCTTCGTACCGATCTGGCTCTGGCGGAACCTGTCGCTGCTCGGCTACTTCGTCGCGCTCGCGCTCCTCATCCTGGTCGAACTGATCGGCGACGTGGGCAAAGGCGCGCAGCGCTGGCTCGATCTCGGCTTCATGCAGTTCCAGCCCTCCGAGCTGATGAAGATCACCCTCGTGATGCTCCTGGCCGCCTACTACGACTGGATCGAAACCTCCAAGGTCTCGCGCCCGCTCTTCGTCCTGGTCCCGGTCGCGATCGTCCTCGCCCCCGTCGGCCTCGTCCTCGCCCAGCCGAACCTCGGCACCTCGATCCTGCTGGTCCTCGGCGGCGCCTCGGTGATGTTCGCGGCCGGGGTCAGCCTTTGGTACTTCGCCGCCGTCGCCGCGGTGGCGGGGGGGCTGGTGGCGGGGGTGTTCCTTCTGCGCGGCACGCCCTGGCAGTTCCTTCACGATTACCAGTACCGCCGCATCGACACCTTCCTCGACCCGTCCAGCGACCCACTCGGCGCGGGCTACAACATCGCCCAGGCGCAGATCGCGCTCGGCTCGGGCGGGTGGAGCGGCAAGGGCCTGATGCAGGGCACCCAGTCGCGGCTGAACTTCCTGCCGGAAAAGCACACCGACTTCATCTTCACGACGCTCGCCGAGGAATTCGGCTTCATCGGCGCCTTCTCGCTTCTGGCGCTCTACGGCCTGATCGTCGGCTTCTGCCTGGTCGCGGCCTTCCGCATGCGCGACCGCTTCTCCAGCCTTCTGACCATCGGCATCGCGTCGACCTTCTTCTGCTACCTCGCGGTGAACCTGTCGATGGTGATGGGGCTGATCCCGGTCGTCGGCATCCCGCTGCCGCTCCTCTCCTATGGCGGCTCGGCGATGCTCGTCATCATGGTTGCCTTCGGCCTCGTGCAAAGCGCCGACGTGCACCGGCCGAGATGACCGCGAACGTCTTCTTCGCCGCCGGAGCCGATCTGTGGGCCGAGTACCGGCCCCCCCTGACCCGCGCCCTCGCATCGGCCGGCGTCCCCGCCCGGCTCGCGGACCGGGCGCCCGACCCCGCGGCGGTCGACTACATCGTCTTCTCTCCCGCCGGCGTCGTTTCGGATTTCACACCCTTCACGCGCTGCAAGGCGGTCCTGAACCTCTGGGCGGGCGTCGAGAAGCTGGTCCCGAACCCCACCCTCACCCAGCCCCTCGCCCGCATGGTCATCCCGGGCCTGACCGAAAGCATGGTCGAATACGTCACCGCCCATGTCCTGCGCCACCATCTCGGGCTCGACCGCTTCATCCTCAACCCCGGCCATCTCTGGGCCCCTGACCCCACCCCGCCGAACGCCCGCGACCGCCGGGTGACGATTCTCGGGATGGGCGAGCTCGGCACCGCCTGCGCCACCGCGCTCGCTTCGCTCAAGTTCGGCGTGACCGGCTGGAGCCGCTCACCGCGCAGCCTGCCGGGCGTACGCTGCCTGTCCGGGACTGACCGTCTGGCCGAGGCGCTGTCATGCGCCGAAATCCTCGTCCTGTTGCTGCCGCTGACCGCCGATACCGAGAACTTGCTCAATGCCGCGCGGCTCTCGCTTCTTCCCCCCGGCGCGGCCCTCATAAACGCCGGGCGCGGAGCGCTGGTCGACGACGCGGCGCTGCTCGGGGCGCTCGACTCGGGCCGGCTCGGCCACGCCACGCTGGACGTGTTCCGGCAGGAGCCGCTGCCGCCCGGCCATCCCTTCTGGAGCCACCCCGGCGTGACCGTCACCCCCCACATCGCTGCCCAGACCCCGGTGGAGGAAGCCGCCCGCGCCATTGCCGAGAACGTCCGCCGGGGCGAGGCGGGCGAGCCGTTCCTCCACCTCGTGAACCGGGAATGCGGCTACTGAAGCCGATCGATCGCGCGAGGGAAGGGATTCTCAGGACTACCTGAGCCGGGGCGGCATGGCCGGATCGGTGCCCGGCGCGGAGGGCGGCGCAGCATCCGCCCCCGTCGCCTCCGGGATCGCGAAGATCAGCCCCACACGCCCGAACGCCGCCGCGGCCGGATCTCTGCCCCGCAGAAAGACCACGTCGGTCCCGTCGCCGGCCCCCCCCGCGAAGGCCGCTGCCTCGGCCACCCCCTGCGCCAACGCCGCCTCCGCTTCCGGCACCGCGTCGAAAAACGCCACGATCAGCCCGGTCCGCCCATCCCCATGAACGACCCCCGCCACTCCGGCCCGCGCCGCCAGTCCAGCCGCCGCAGCGAACCGGGCATCGAGCCCCGCGATCAACGCATCCGTAAGCCCCTCGGGCGGCAAGAACCCCCCGAGCGGCAGGCTCGCCGCCACAGGAGCCTCCGGCAGCATCGCGGCCAGCCAGTCCACCGCCTCCGGCCCCATCAGAAAGGAGGACGGCGCCACGCCGAGGTTGATCCCGATCCCGACGCCCCGGCCGGCAAGCGCCCGCACCAGCTCCCGCCCCGGCAAGGCCGCGAAATGCGCCGGTGCGTCGGCAAAGGCCGAAAGCCGGTCCTCGCGGTCGAAAGCCGTGACGAACGCGCCCTCGCTCAAACGAAAGACCTGCGGGTGGGGCTCCGCCGCATCGCCCTCTTCCAGTAGCACGACAAGCTCGCTCGCCGCGATCCGTTCGTAGAACCGCCGCAGGGCCGCTTCCCCGTCGCCTTGGTCCTCCAGCGCCATGTGCGCAAGATCGAGAGGCGTCGTCTCAGTCATCGGCCAACGCCAGGGCGACGCGGGCACGCAGCCGGGGCAGCACCTCGTCCCCGAACCAGGGGTTGCGCCTCAGCCAGCCGGTGTTGCGCCAAGACGGATGGGGCAGCGCCAAGACATCCTCGCCCCGCTCGCGCCATCGCGCCACCGTCTCGGTCACGCCCCCCCGAACGGCGCCAGGTCCAAGATGCCACCGCTGCGCCGCCCCGCCGATTAGCACGGTCAGCCGCACCGCGCCGATCGCGGCCATCACCTCGTCCCGCCAGGTGGCCGCGCAGCGCGGCGGCGGCGGCAGGTCGGACCCCTTCGCGTCGTAGCCGGGAAAGCAGAAGGCCATCGGCACGATCGCCACCCGGTTTCGGTCATAGAACACCTCTTCGCCAAGCCCGAGCCAGTCGCGCAGCCGGTCACCCGAGGGATCGGTGAACGGACGGCCCGTCGCATGAACCCGCACCCCCGGCGCCTGACCGGCGACCAGCAGCCGCACGCCGGGGCGGAACCAGACGACCGGGCGCGGTTCGTGCGCCGAAGCGGTGGCGGCGAACTCCTCGGCGCAAAGACGGCAGGCGCCGATGCGGTCGGCGAGAGTGGGCGGGGCAACAAGCATCGGCGCGTAGGCTATGCCGCCTCGGCCCGCCTCGCAACGCGGACTTCGGCCCCGGCGCGGCACGGCCTTCCCGGTTGCCGCACCCGACGCCCGGGGTTAGTCTCGCAGCCGGAAGGGGCGCGCTGTGTCGGAAGCCGAACTCACCTTCAAGGATATGTGCGCCCGCTTCGACGTGACGCCGCGGACGCTTCGGTACTACGAGTACATCGAGCTTCTCGCCCCCCGCAAAGACGGCCGCGCCCGCTTCTACGGCCCGCGCGAGGCGGCGCGGATGACCCTTATCCTGCGCGGCCGCCGCTTCGGTTTCAGCCTCGAGGAAATCCGCCAGTGGCTGCTCATCTACAAGAAGGAAGGCTCCGGGGCGCAGCACAGGGTCTGGCTCGAATACGCCGACCGCCAGATCGCCGCCCTCACCCGGCAATGCGATGACCTCGAGGCGACCATTGCCGAACTGAAGGCGCTCCGCAACAGTTCCTCGGCCGGCCGGGACTGACCGCGAATCCGGGGGGGTTTCCTTGGGATTTCCCCGTCCAAAGCGCTTTGATCGCGTCACTTCCGAAAAGCTTACGCGACGTCACCTTGCGCAAAGTTTCGCGCCCTCCTCCGTGACGCAACGTCACGGTAAGGGGCCCGTCGCCTTCCCTTGTAGGATGCCCGCCATCTACCCCATCTGGCCCGCCGTGAAACCATCCGCTCGGGGAAAAAGGGCCGGCCGACATGAGTGACGTAACGATGACCATCCGCGAAATGTGCGACACCTTCGGCGTGACCGCGCGCGCGCTTCGCTTCTACGAGGCCAAGGAACTCCTGTCCCCCGTCCGTCATGGGCAGCGGCGCCTCTTCACCCGTCGCGACCGGGCGCGCCTGACGCTCATCCTAAGGGCGAAGCGCTTCGGCATCGCGCTCGAGGACATCCGGCAGATGCTCGACCTCTATCATAGCCCCGACGGCCCGCGCCGCCAGCTTTCCCGGGGTGTGGAAATGGCCCGTGAACGACTCTTCGCGATGCTGAAGGAACGCGAGACGCTCGATGCCGCGATTGGCGCGCTGAAGGGCGAAATCGCGGCCCTCGAAGACCGGCTAGGCCACGCCCGCGCGCCCGCCGCCTGACGCATCCCCAAAGGGAAGGACCCGCTCATGACCGCCTACACCGCCCCGACCCGCGACCTGCACTATGTCCTGCACGACGTGCTCGCCGCCGACAGGAGCGACGTGCCGGGCTATGGCGAGCTTGACCCATCCTTCACCTCGGCGATCCTCGATGAGGCCGGCAAGCTCGCCGCCGAAAGGCTCGCCCCCCTGAACGCGGTCGGCGACCGCCAGGGCTGCCGGCTCGAGAACGGCGTCGTACGCACTCCCGACGGCTTCCGCGATGCCTTCGGCGCCTTCCGCGAAGGCGGCTGGAACGGCCTCGACCTGCCGGCCGAATACGGCGGCCAGGGGCTTCCCGGCCTGATGGGCATGGCCGTGGGCGAGATCTTCGTGTCAGCCAACATGGCCTTCAACATGTACCAGGGCCTGACCCACGGCGCGATCGGGGCGATCCTCGCCCATGCCTCGGACGACCAGAAGCGCACCTACCTGCCAAAGATGGTCGCGCTCGACTGGACCGGCACCATGAACCTGACGGAACCCCACGCGGGCACAGACCTCGGGATGATCCGCACCAAGGCGGAACCGCAGCCGGACGGAACCTACCGGATCACCGGCCAGAAGATCTTCATCTCGGCCGGCGAACACGACCTGGCCGAAAACATCGTCCATCTCGTCCTCGCCAAGGCCCCCGGGGGCGGCGAAGGCACCCGGGGCATCTCGCTCTTCATCGTGCCCAAGTTCCTGCCGAATCCCGACGGCTCGCTCGGCAACCGCAACGCGCTTTCGGTCGGCAAGATCGAACACAAGATGGGCATCCACGGCAACGCCACCTGCGTGATGAACTACGACGGGGCGACCGGCTTCCTGATGGGCGAGCTGCACAAGGGCATGCGCGCGATGTTCACGATGATGAACGAAGCGCGGATCGGCGTCGGCATGCAGGGCTACGCGGTGGCCGAGGCCGCCTATCAGAACGCCGTCGCCTATGCGAAGGACCGCCTTCAGGGCCGCGCCGTGGCGGGTGCGGCGAACCCCTCGGGGCCGGCCGATCCGCTGATCGTGCACCCCGACATCCGCCGCAGCCTGATGGATCAGAAGTCCTTCCTCGAAGGCGCCCGCGCCTTCACCCTCTGGGGCGCCTCGCTCATCGACCGCGCGCACCGCACTGGCGATGCCGCCGCCCTCGGCCTTATCTCGCTCCTCACCCCGGTCCTTAAGGGCTTCCTCACCGACAAGGGCTTCGATTCCGCCGTCGCCGCCCAGCAGATCTGGGGCGGGCACGGCTATATCGAGGAAGGGGGCATGAGCCAGTTCGTCCGCGACGCCCGCATCGCGATGATCTACGAAGGCGCCAACGGCGTGCAGGCGCTCGACCTAGTCGGCCGCAAGCTCGGTGCCGACGGCGGCCGCCACATGCTGGGGTTTTTCGAGATGGTGAAGGCCCTGATCCGCGAGAACGAGGGCGACGAAGCGCTGATGACCGGCTTCCTCGACCCCCTGAAGGACGCCTCAAAAGACCTTCAGTCGGCGGCGCAGTTCTTCCTCGAACGGGGGTTGAAGACGCCCGACGCGGCCCTCGCCGGTTCGACCGACTTCCTCCACCTCTTCGGCCACACCTGCCTCGGCCTGATGTGGGCGCGCATGGCGAAGGCGTCCACCGCCGCGCTGGCCGCCGGCGCCGGCGACACGGCCTTCCACCAAGCCAAGCTCGCAACGGGGCGCTACTACATGGCCCGCCAGCTTCCCGCCACCGCCCTCCATCTCGCCCGCATCCGGACGGGCGCGGGCCCGGTGATGGCGCTTGCGGCCGAGGCGTTCTAGGTTCGGGGCGCACGACTGCGGAGCCCCCAGATGCCCAAACGCCTCCGCCTGACCCGCCGCTTTCCGGTTGCGCTCACCAACGACGCGCACCGCGCCCTGACCCGCTTCGCCAGCGAGACGGGGCTGAGTGTGGACGAAGCGCTGACCTTCCTCTTCGAGCATTGGGGGTCGGTCATCCACGGTGAGAATCTCACCCACCGGCTTCGGCTCTTCAAGGCCGAGATCGAAGAGCGCAAGGCGTGAACCGGCCGAAGCTGCGGGGGTTCTGCCCCGGCGACCCCGGGATATTTGCAGCAAGTTGAAGGAAAGCGTCACCCTGCCCGCCGGCCACGCGAAGGGCACGGCTTCACCTTGGGCGGTCATCGGCTTCCCAGCCTGTAACGCCCCGTCACGCTGCGGCGGGGATGGTTACCAAAGCCTAACAGCGCATTGCATCCGACCTGAACTGCGTCCTCGTTCCCTCCCCTTGCGTACCGAAGGGCGGCGCCCGACCGCAGGGGGGCGCACCGACGGCTTTGGTCCGCGCTTTATGGTGCGGCCAACCCCGCCGGGGTTCTCGCAGACGGGCGTTGCGGTGGCGCCCGCCCGTTCGGGCGGTCGGGCGCCGCCCGGGCCGCTTCGCGGCTGTTCCGGGCAAGAGAAGCCGGTGATGAGGGCGGAGCAAGAAGAAAGCAAACCGCTATAACGCGCCCTTCATCCTGGCGGAAATATCCTAGGGGGGGCGGGGGGGCGGACAGCCCCCGGCTCAGGCCGGTCGCGTAATGCCCGCCATCACCGGATTTGATTTCCCCCCGCGGCCGCCCGACGCCAAGCTGGCGCGGCGAAACGGCAAGAGTGACCCCCATGACAGCCCGTCTTCACTGCTTCGGCGAAAGCGGCAACGCCTACAAGTGCGCGCTGGCCATGGCGCTGGCGGGCTACCCCTGGGAGCCGGTCTTCGTCGATTTCTTCAACGGCGCCACCCGCACGCCGGAATTCCGCAGGCTCAACGGAATGGGCGAGGTGCCGGTCCTGGAAGACGGCGGGCAGGTGCTGACTCAGTCCGGCCTGATCCTCCGACATATCGCTGAGAGATCAGGGAAGTTCCTGCCGGCCGATCTCGAGAGCGAGGTCTGGCGCTGGATCCTCTGGGACAACCACAAGTTCTCGACCCAGATCGGCACGCTGCGCTTCCAGATGAACTTCGTCCCCGAGGCGAAGCGCCAGCCGGAGGTGATCGCCTTCTTCCAGGCGCGGCTCAACTCCGCCTACCGCGTCCTCGACGCGCACCTCGCGTCGCGCGGCTGGGCGGCGGGACGTGAGGTCACCATCGCGGACCTGTCGCTTTGCGGCTATCTCTATTACCCGGAACCCTTCGGCTTCACGCGCGCCGACTGGCCGGCCATCGACCGCTGGCTCGCCCGCATCGCCGCGCTGCCCGGCTGGAGGCACCCCTACGACCTGATGCCCGGCCGCCCCTCGGACCGGGCCTGACCCTGCGGAGACCGACCCATGACCGACGCCTTCATCTACGACGCACTCCGCACCCCCCGGGGCAAGGGGCGGCCCGACGGCGCGCTGAATGAAGTCACGGCGGTGGCGCTTTCGGCCGGGGTCCTGGACGCGGTGAAGGACCGCAACGGCCTGGCCGGCCACGACGTCGAGGACGTGATCTGGGGCAACGTCACCCAGGTCGGCGAACAGGGCGGTTGCCTCGCCCGCTCGGCCGTCCTTCTCTCCGGCCTCGACGAACGCATCCCCGGCCTGTCCATCAACCGCTTCTGCGCCTCGGGCCTCGAAGCCGTGAACCTCGCCGCGAACCAGGTCCGGGGCGGCGCCGGCCAGGCCTACATCGCCGGCGGTGTCGAGATGATGGGGCGCGTGCCGATGGGGTCGGACGGGGCGGCCATCGCCGTCGATCCCTCGCTCGCGATGAAGACCTACTTCGTCCCGCAGGGCATCTCGGCCGACATCATCGCCACCGAATACGGATTCTCCCGCGATGACGCCGACCTGCTGGCGGTGGAAAGCCAGAAGCGCGCTGCGAAGGCCTGGGATGAAGGGCGTTTCGCGAAGTCCGTCGTCCCGGTGAAAGACCAGAACGGCCTCACCATTCTCGCCACCGACGAATACATGCGCCCCGGCACCGACATGCAGGCGCTCGGTGCGCTCAAGCCCGCCTTCCGGGACATGGGCGAGGTCATGCCCGGCTTCGACAAGGTGGCGATGATGAAATACCCCCACCTCGAAAGGATCGAGCACATCCACCATGCCGGCAACTCCTCGGGCATCGTCGACGGGGCGGCCGCGCTTCTCATCGGCAACCGCGCGTTCGGCGAGGCACATGGCCTCACCCCCCGCGCCCGCATCCGCGCCACCGCGAAGATCGGAACCGACCCGACAATCATGCTGACCGGCCCCGTCCCGGTGACCGAGAAGATCCTGAAGGACGCGGGCATGTCGATTTCGGACATCGACCTTTTCGAGGTGAACGAAGCTTTCGCCTCGGTCGTCCTGCGCTTCATGCAGGCCTTCGGCGCCGATCACGGCAAGGTCAACGTCAACGGCGGCTCCATCGCGATGGGCCACCCGCTGGGCGCGACCGGCGCAATGATCCTCGGCACGCTCCTTGACGAACTCGAACGCTCCGGCAAGGGCACCGGCCTCGCCACGCTCTGCGTCGCGAGCGGCATGGGAGCGGCGACGATCATCGAGCGGGTCTGACAGCCGTGTGCGAGGGGTTCGGGGAAATCGGCAGACGGCTCACCTTCGCGCTCGTCGCCGGCGCCCGCCGCGTGGTCGCGCTGTTCCGGACCGAAACGCTGGTGCGCGACTGCGGAGGTGTCCGGCGCATTTCCTGTTTCTTCAGCCATTCCGACCGCATCGACCGGGCGCTCGGCCGCGCCGGAATAGACACCGCCGGAAACTTCGTCCGGCCCTGAGCGGCCGAACCAGGGAGAACCCGCCATGCCCGTCATCGACCAGCCGAAGCTAACCCCCCGCACCGGCTCGATCTATCCCGAACCCTATGCGGCGATGATGAGGGGCCGCTCTTCGCTGCGTCTGGGCGACGCGGGTGGGCTCACCCAGTTCGGCGCGAACCTCGTCACGCTGGAACCGGGCGCCCTGTCCAGCCTGCGCCATTGGCACGAGAACGAGGACGAATTCGTCATGGTCACGGAAGGCGTATGCGTGCTGGTGCAGGACGAAGGCGAATATGTGATGCGCCCGGGCGATTGCGCGGCCTTTCCGGCGGGTTCGACGAACGGCCACCATTTCATCAACCGTACCGGACGGGTGGCGAAGTTCCTCGTCGTCGGCACCAAGGCCAGGGCCGAGGTCGCGCATTATTCCGACCACGACCTGCGGGTCGAGATCGCGGACGGCAAGGCCGCCTTCACCTACCGCGACGGCACGCCCTGGACGGGTGTCCGGTGATCCTCCGCAAGGGAAGCGTCCCGGCCGAACATAGGGGACCCCGCGACCGGCCCGGGCGGATCGAAACCATCCGCCTGTCAGACGCCGGCGGCCTGACGCAGTTCGGCGCCTACGAGGAAATCCTCTACCCCGGCACAGCCTCGTCCAACCGCCACTGGCACTCGGCCGAGGACGAGTTCCTCTATCTTCTCGACGGCACCGCAACGGTGATCGACGACGACGGCGAACACGGCCTCTACCCGGGCGACGCGGCCGTGTGGCGCGCCGGCGTCCCGAACGCCCACCACGTCCTGAACCGCACCGACAAGCCCCTCCGCTACCTGATCGTAGGCTCCCGCATCGCGAACGATATCTGCAGCTACCCCGACAGCGGCGCCCGCCAGATCAATACGGCGACAGAGTGGGAGCTGCAGGACCGGACAGGCGCCCGAGCGCGCGGCGGGGCACTCCCGCCCGAGCTCCTGAGCCTTCCGCCCGACTGGACCAACGCGTCCGGCGCCACCGCCGGCGCCCCCCGCATCGTCCGGGCGACCGAGGCGCGGAGAGACAGCGCGACCCCGGAAATGGCCGCCGCTCTGGGCGAGTTCGAGGCGCTCCTTTACTCTGATACGGGCGGGCTCGCCCAGTTCGGCGCCTTCGCAGAAACGCTGATGCCCGAGGCGAAATCGTCCTACCGGCACTGGCACGCGGCCGAGGACGAGTTTCTCTATGCCCTCGAAGGCTCTCCGACGGTGATCGACGATGCCGGGCCGCACATTCTCGCCCCCGGCGACGCGGCGGCTTGGAAGGCGGGGGTCGCCGATGCACACCACGTGGTGAACTTCTCGCCCTTGCCCTGCGCCTACCTTGTCATCGGCACCCGTCTCCCCTCGGACATCGTCCGCTACCCCGATGACGACCGGCTCTATGTCCGAGAGAACGGTATCGTCCGCCGTACCCGCCGCGACGGCTCGCCGCTCTGATCTTGCCGCAAGGGGGATTCTCGAAGGCCTGTTCTGCCGTGGTCCGCAGGCCGGAAATCCGCCCGTGGCTTAATCCGGGCGCAGACGGGATGAGCCCCTGCATGTTGCCGAAATTCCTGCTTATGCAAACCGGAAGTCGAGCGACAAGCGGCCCGGCTTTCGTCCGCCGAACGACACCCGTTGCGAAACGGGTTGGCGATGGCCTAAAAACGGCCGATCCTGCGATACGGACACTCCTGGAGGAAGCTCATGTTCGACTTCCAAAGCTGGCTCGACCGCATCACGCGGTCCTACATCTACCTGGATTTCGACAGCTACGCCGCCTCGGTCGATTTCCCCTTCGTGCTGATGACCGCCGGCGCGACCTTTGTCCTGACCTCGCCCAACCAGCTGCGCGAGGGGTTCGAACAGTTCACGAGCACCTTGCGCGCCCTCAACGCCTCGGATGTGGTTTCCTCCGCCAGCGCGCTCAGCCCGGTCGGACCCGAGCTGCTTGTCGGCCGCTACGAGACGAGCATCCTCAGGGACGCGGTGCGGCTTTTCGATCCTGTCGTCTCGATCGTCACGCTCAGACGGTCCGGGGGCATCTGGAAAGCGATCTCGATCGCCAATACGATGACGAACAATCGCTGGCCGATCGACCTGCCGCGGCTCAAGAGCGCTGGCGCCGGCGGAACCTGACAGTCTCCGGCGCGAACCCCGGAAACCGATGCGATCTGGGCGATAAGTGATCATGACGGACCGACCCAAGCCGTCGCTTCAGGGGCGACGCACGGTCGCGCTTCCCTACCGGGGGCGTCCCGGGGTATCTTTCCGCAAGAGCCGGCGCCTTGGAATCGACCCCGTGCAACGGAAATGGCTCAGGGTCGTCCTGCGGCCGTCCGGCCCTGAGGCCCACCGAAGGACTCCGCCCTTGCCCGCGCCCGAGGACCACAGAACCAGCCCCGGCCCCGCCGGGCGGACACCCGAAACCGCGCAAGCGATCTACCAGAAGATACTCGACCTTCTCTCCTACGCCGCACTCCTCGGCGATACCGAACTGCTTACCCGCCACATCCGCCTCCCCTTCGCCTTCGCGACCGAAGGCGGCGAATTCGCCCTCAGGACGGAACCGGAACTCATCGCCTACTGCCTCTCTTTCACCGAAACGCTCCGCCACCTCGGCGCGACCGACTACATTCGTATCGCCCGCGAGGCCCGCTGGCTCGCCCCCGACCGGATCGAGGGCGTGCACTACTCCCACACCATCCGCCGCGCCGAACGGCTTGTCGCCCCATATGCCTCGCGCATGATCGTCGAACAGAAGGACGGCGTCTGGGCGGTGACGCGCGCCAACCACAAACTGACCAACGACCGCGTCCCGATCACCATCCCGAAACCGGCGGCCAGCGGCGAAACCCCGCCCCCTCCCTTCAATGTCTGAGGCCAGAACGATGACCGACTTCCACTACGCGACCGACGACGACGGCGTCGCCGTCATCACCTGGGACGTGCCGGACCGCTCGATGAACGTGATGTCCTTCGGGGGCTTCGACGAACTCGGCGCGCTCTTCGATCGCGCGCTCGGCGATCCGGCCGTGAAGGGGATCGTCCTGACATCGGCCAAGAAGGACTTCGCCGGCGGCATGGACCTCAACATCCTCGCCCGGATGAAGGACGAGGCGGGCGCCGACCCGGCGCGGGGCCTGTTCGAAGGCACCATGCGCATCCACACGCTTCTGCGGAAGATCGAACGCGCGGGTATGGACCCCAAGACCTTCAGGGGCGGCAAGCCCGTCGCCGCAGCCCTTCCCGGCACCGCCGTCGGCATCGGCCTTGAAATCCCGCTGGCCTGCCACCGCATCTTCGCCGCCGACAACCCGAAGGCCAAGATCGGCCTGCCGGAAATCCTCGTCGGCATCTTCCCCGGCGCCGGCGGCACCACCCGGCTTGCCCGCAAGCTCGGACCGTTGGCCGCCTCGCCCTTGCTTCTCGAAGGCAAGCTCTCCGACCCCAAATCCGCGAAGGCCGCCGGCCTGATCGACGAGGTTGTGCCGGCCGAAGACCTCATGACCCGCGCCAGGGCCTGGGTCCTGTCCGCCACCGAAGCCGACCTGGTGAAACCCTGGGACCGCAAGGACTACAAGATGCCCGGCGGCGCGCCCTATCACCCCGCAGGCTACATGACCTTCGTCGGCGCCTCGGCGATGGTGAACGCTAGGACGCAAGGCGTCTACCCGGCGGCCAAGGCGCTTCTCTCCGCCGTCTACGAGGGCGCGCTCGTCCCCTTCGACACCGCGCTGAAGATCGAGGCGCGCTGGTTCACGTCCGTCCTCATGAATCCCTCCTCGGCCGCGATGATCCGCTCGCTTTTCGTCAACAAGGAGGCGCTGGAGAAAGGCGCCAACCGCCCGAAAGTGCCCGACCAGTCGGTCAGGCGCCTCGGCGTCCTGGGTGCCGGCATGATGGGCGCGGGCATCGCCCATGTCGCCGCGATGGCCGGGATCGAGGTGA
This sequence comes from Paracoccaceae bacterium, assembly GCA_046155885.1. Lineage (GTDB taxonomy): Bacteria > Pseudomonadota > Alphaproteobacteria > Rhodobacterales > Rhodobacteraceae > JAOADN01. The sequence goes on along the minus strand of JBJXFU010000010.1, from coordinate 20,582 downwards.
CGCTGATCGACGCCACGCAGGAAGCCGCCGACCGCGGCAAGGCCCATTCCGACGACCTTCTGACCAAGGCCGTGGCGCGCGGCCGCTCCACCCCCGAAAAGAAGGCCGAAACCCTGGCCCGCATCACCCCCACGACCGACTACGCGGCCCTCTCCGGCGCGGACCTGATCGTGGAAGCCGTGTTCGAGGACTCCAAGGTCAAGGCCGGGGTGACCGCCCTGGCCGAAGCCGCGATCCCCGTCTCGGCGATCTTCGCCACCAACACCTCGACCCTCCCGATCTCCGGGCTCGCCAAGGCGTCGAAGCGCCCGGGCCAGTTCGTCGGCATCCACTTCTTCTCGCCGGTGGACCGGATGATGCTGGTCGAGATCATCAGGGGAAAGGAAACCGGCGACGTGGCCGTCGCCAAGGCGCTCGACTTCGTCCGACAGCTCCGCAAGACCCCCATTGTGGTCAACGACGCCCGCTTCTTCTACGCCAACCGCTGCATCATCCCCTACATCAACGAAGGCATCCGCATGGTGGCCGAAGGGGTGGAACCGGTGCTGATCGAAAACGCCGCCAAGCTCGTCGGCATGCCGCTCGGGCCGCTGCAACTGGTGGACGAAACCTCCATCGACCTTGGCGTGAAGATCGCCAGGGCGACGAAGGCCGCCATGGGCGCGGCCTATCCCGACGATGCCGTTGACGCAGTGATCTTCGCGATGGCCGAGGCCGGGCGGTTGGGGAAGAAGAGCAAGTCGGGGTTCTATGCCTATGACGAGAAAGGCCAAAGGCTGGGGCTTTGGGCCGGGCTTTCTGCCCGCTGGAAGGTCGCGGATGTGCAACCCGAGGTTACGGCCGTCCAGCACCGGCTGCTTTTTGCGCAGGTTCTTGAAGCGGTCCGCGCGCTGGAAGAGGGCGTGCTGACCGATATCCGCGAAGGCGACGTGGGCGCCATCCTCGGCTGGGGCTTCGCGCCTTGGTCGGGCGGCCCCTTCGGCTGGCTCGACATCCTCGGCGCCGGCCGGGCGGTGGAAATCTGCGGCGGGCTCGCCCGCGACTTCGGCGTGCGCTTCGCAGCGCCGAAGCTCCTGAGCGAGGTGGCGGCCAAGGGCCAGACCTTCTACGGCCGGTTCGGGGGCGCGGCGAAGGCGGCTTGAGCCCCCCCCACCCTGACCCGCCCCCGGCGGGGAGAGAGCCATCGGATCAGGCAGCTTCCCTCCCCACCGGCGGAGGGTCAGAGCGGGGGCGTGACCGGTTCGGGCGCGAAGACCCTACCGCCTGAGCGCGATCACCGCCCCGGCCGCCGCGATCAGCGCCATCCCCGCCAGCGCCACCGGCCCCAGAACCTCGCCCCAGATGATCCAGCCCCAAAGCGCGCTCGCCGGCAGGATCGCGTATTCGAACACCGCCACCCGCGACGCCTCGGCGATCTGGTAGGCGCGGATCATCAGCCCCACGCCGATCAGCGACAGAAGCGCCTGCATGAACACCCAGAACAGCGCCGCCGCGCCCGGCGCCGCCACTCCGCGCAGCGCGAAGGCGGCCGGACCCGAAGGCAAGGTTGGTTCAAGCACCGCGATGATCGCCACTCCCAGCAGCCCGAACACCCCGAGCGCCGCGAAGAACCCGGCCAGCAGCGTCCCTGCCGTCTCGCCCTCGCACCATTCGCGGGTGGCCAGGTTGCCCAGAGCATAAAGCGCCCCCGCCAGCACCGGCAGCGCCGCCACCGGCCCCGGCACCGCGCCCCCCGTAGCCGGGCCGAGAACCATCAGCACGCCCAGAAAGCCGATCGCCACCGCTACGATTCGCACCGGCCCGATCCGGTGCCCGAAGGCGAAGCGCGAAAGAAGAAGGACGAAGATCGGCGCCGTGAAGAGCCCCGCCGCGACGACGGCAACGGGCAGAAAGGCGAGGCAGCCGAAGTAGAACACCATCGCCGTCCCGTGAACCAGGCTGCGCGCCAGCACCCCGCCCCAGCGCTTCGGGCGCAGAGACACGCCGAAAAATGGCGCCGCCAGCGCCAGCATCGGCAGGGCCATCAGGCTGCGCATCGCGTGGAACTGCCACAGCCCGATATCGGCCGCGATGACGCGCACGAAGTTGTCGGTGAAGCCGATCAGGCTGGCATAGACCGCCACCAGCCCCGCCGCCTGCAGCGTCGCCGATCCGGCCGGTCGCGCTTCGGTCGCTGTCATCCCTGCCCCCTGAAGCCCGGCCCGGCCCGGTGTCTAGAGCAAGATGGTTCCAGAGGGAACCGGCGCCAGGGATCCCGGAAAGGCGGGCGTGGCCGATGGTGCCGCAAGCCCTTGCGAACGCTGCGGTAACCATTCCTGACGGCAGCGTTCGGTGGGTGCCAGCAACCGCCCAGCAATATGCCAGCAATATGCCATACGATCGTATGGCTCTGGGGCAGGTTAACGGTTGGCCCGAATTCGCGACCGCCACCCGCGCGGTGCCGCGCGGCGAGGCGGAGTGCCGCGCTTTGCCCAAGGCTCCGGCCGCCCCGGCCGCTCGTCACTCGGTGTCGGGTGCCGTACGGCGGCGGAGGCCCAAAGGACGACTGCGGGGGAGCGATAAGAGCCTGCGAGGCGACAAGGGCACCGGTCCGGCCCCCCCTCTTCCCAACCCGCACCCCCGCCGCTATACGCGCCCCCCATGACCGGCAGCCCGCCCCTTCTCCGCCCCGACCTTGCCCGCGCCGTGGTCCCCGACGGTCACGACCCTGCGCGGCCGGGCCAGCCCACCATCGGCATGGTCTCATTGGGCTGCCCCAAGGCGCTGGTCGACAGCGAGCGCATCCTGACCCGCCTGCGCGCCGAAGGCTACGCGATCTCGCCCGACTACCGGGGCGCCGAGGCGGTCATCGTGAACACCTGCGGCTTTCTCGATTCAGCCAAGGCGGAATCGCTCGACGCCATCGGCGAGGCGCTGCGCGAAAACGGCAAGGTGATCGTCACTGGCTGCCTCGGCGCCGACCCCGACTACATCACCGGCGCGCATCCCAAAGTGCTGGCCGTCACCGGGCCCGAGCAGTACGAACAGGTCCTCGACGCCGTCCACCGCGCCGCACCGCCGAAGCCCGATCCCTTCGTGGACCTGCTGCCCGCCACCGGCGTGAAGCTGACGCCGCGCCACTACAGCTACCTGAAGATTTCCGAAGGCTGCAACCACGCCTGCAAGTTCTGCATCATCCCCGACATGCGCGGCCGCCTCGTTTCCCGCCCCGCCCATGCCGTCCTGCGCGAGGCGGAAAAGCTGGTCGAGGCCGGGGTGAAGGAGCTTCTCGTCATCTCGCAGGACACCTCCGCCTACGGGGTGGACCGCAGGCACGACCGCCAACCCTGGAAGGGGGTCGAGGTGCGCAGCCACATCACGGACCTCGCCCGCGAACTGGGAAAGCTCGGCGCCGGGCGCGATCTCTGGGTGCGGCTCCACTACGTCTACCCCTACCCGCATGTCCGCGACCTGATCCCGCTGATGGCCGCCAGTGCCGAAAGCCGGGGCCTGATCCTTCCCTACCTCGACATCCCCTTCCAGCACGCCCACCCCGACACGCTGCGCCGCATGGCCCGCCCCGCCGCCTCAGCCCGCACCCTCGACGAGATCGCCGCCTGGCGCGCGATCTGCCCCGACCTGACGCTGCGCTCGACCTTCATCGTCGGCTATCCGGGTGAGACGGAAGCCGAGTTCCAGACCCTGCTGGACTGGCTCGACGAAGCGCAGTTGGACCGGGTAGGCTGCTTCCGCTACGAAAACGTCAAGGGTGCCCGGTCGAACGCGCTGCCCGACCATGTGAGTGAAGAAGTGAAGGAGGACCGCTGGCACCGCTTCATGGAGAAGGCGCAAGCCATCTCCGAGGCGAAGCTGGCCGCCAAGGTCGGCCGGCGGCTGGAGGTGATCGTGGACACGGTGGACGCCGAGGGCGCCACCTGCCGGACGAAGGCCGACGCGCCGGAGATCGACGGGCAGTTGTTCATCGACGAAGGGTTCGGGGGGCTCGCGCCGGGGGACATCGTGACGGTGACGGTGGACGAGGCGGGGGAGTATGATCTGTGGGGTCGGGTGGACCGGTAGGGTGGGCGATCACACCCACCGCTCGTCAGTCCACCTCGCTGTCACGGCTGGTGCCAAGACGCGCCGAACGCTTGGGCCAGTGCGGATTGGCTTTCGGCCCGATCAACAACTCGGTACCGCGACAGATGCGGCAAAGTTACGACGCGGAGACCTGGAGCGTCTGCGGCCACCACTCGGACATTGCCCCACCCCAACGGCACACTTCGAACCGCGCTCGCGCCGGTCAACTTCAAAACGGGTTCGTGCGCATCGCTGCCCATCGCGATGACAAGTTCCGGCTTCGCCGCTACGAGCAGTTGCCTCCAGACTTCATATCCAAGCCGAAGTGCGTGATCCTTGTGAGGAAGCGACTTCCAGTCCGGTGATCTGAAGGGCACGATGTTGCCAGCGAGCACCCGCTCCGGAGCTACGCGAAGTTTCTCGAAAAGCGCCAGCACCTGCTTTTGGAGCGGCGCCATGCCCGGGCGAAACCCTTTCCACTCTTCCTCTACATAGGCGCTGCCACTTGGGCGGGCGATTCCGTCCCGGTGTGGTTCGGGGCTGTCGCCTCCCGGGTTCAGTCCCAGAAACGCAACGCGCGCGCCTCGGATCACGTCGATCGGGCTGTAGAGCAGGCGCCATCCCAAAGAATAGCCGAACTGGTCGGCGGCGTTTTCAATCCGTTGTCGTATTCCGTCCAAATCTATTCTTGCGCCCAATTCATCCCCCCTAACCCCACCCAAACTCCCGCATCCCGGCTCTGGTGCAGCACCCGCACCACCCGCAGCCGCTCCCCCTCGACCCGGAACCAGATCGCATGCGACCCGGCGATCTGCCGCCTCAGGCCGGGTCCCACTTCGTCCGCCGCCGCCCCCGGCAGGTCGCCCTTCGCCAGCGACCGCATCTTCTCGCGGATGTCGTCGACGTGCACGGACGCCCTGGCCCGACCCCAGTGCCGCACGGAGTAGACATAAAGCGCCCGGATGTCGGCCTTCGCTTCGGCCGAAACATCAAGTTTCAAGCCGCGTGCTCCGCCTTGATCTCCTCAAAGAGGCGGTCCAGATCGACATCCTCGATCCACCCGCTTTCCTCCCCCTTCCTAATCTCCGCCCTGAGCTCCTCCAGCCGCGCCTCGCGCTCTTCCAGCAGCCTCAAGCCCGCCCGCACCACCTCGGACGCCGAAGCATAGCGGCCCGAGGCGACCTGCTCTTCGATCAGCTTCACGAAATGGTCGCCGAGCGCGACCGAAGTGTTGCGGGCCATGTCTGCCTCCTGCCGGGTCGCTCCACTGTACCAAATCCTGGTACATCCGGCAACCTTCCGCAGGGCAGCGATCGGGTCGGTCGCGGATCGCCCGGGCCGCCGCTCCCCTTCAGCGATCGAGCGACAAGCCGACGACCGGCGGCGGGACGATTGACCGATGGCCACCATTCCCTTGATCGCATTCGACTCTTCGCGGCAGCCGGAAATGCCCGACGCGGTTCAAAAAAAGTGGAAATCGCCAGGCGCGGCGGCTAGTTTCGCCCCGGGCGCGGCGCCAAGACCGCTCTATGGAACGAGGGAAAACGGACATGAACATCACACGCAGCTTCCTGATCATCGGCGGGCTCTACCTGCTTCTCGGCATCGCGCTCGGCACGATCATGAGCGGCAGGGGCGACTTCACCCTTGCGCCGCTGCATGCCCACATCAACCTGGTCGGCTTCGTGCTGATGACGCTCTTCGGGATCGTCTACCACCTGTTCCCGGCGATGACCGCGAGCGCACTGGCCCGGGCACATTTCTGGCTGCACCAGATCGGCTCGCTGGTGCTTCTGGTGATGCTCTACCTCTTCCTCTCCGGCCGCATCGGCGAAGCCCAGATGGTCCCCCTCGCGCCGCTGGCCGAAGTGGCGATCTGGCTGGGCGTGCTCGGTTTCGTCGTCAACCTCTGGCAGAACGCGCGCGCCTGACCCGGGTTGCCCCTGCGGGAAGCGGACCGACCCGCTTCCCGCAGGCAATTCGCCTTCACGCAGGCCGCCGACGCCCGCTGGCTGCCGCAGCAGGCCCCTTCGGTCTCCGCCACCAGCCGCTTGAACCCCGGCGCCTGCTCCGGCTAAAGGCGGGGCATGGCCAAGCTGCACTTCCACTACTCGACCATGAACGCGGGCAAATCCACGCTGCTCCTGCAGGCCGCCTGGAACTACCGCGAAGGCGGCATGGAAACCTACCTGCTGACCGCCGGTTTCGACGACCGTTCAGAACAGGGGCGTATCGCCAGCCGCATCGGCATCTCGGCAGGGGCCGATACCTGCAGCCCGGCCACCGACCTTTTCGCGAAGATCCGCGACCGCCTTTCCCGGGGCCCCTGCGCCTGCGTCTTCGTGGACGAGGCGCAGTGGCTGTCGCGCGATCAGGTCTGGCAGCTTGCGCGCGCCGTCGACGACCTGAAGGTGCCGGTGATGGCCTACGGCCTGCGCGTCGATTTCCGGGGCGAGCTGTTCCCCGGCTCGGCCGCGCTTCTGGCGCTGGCCGACGAAATGCGCGAGGTCAGGACCATCTGCCACTGCGGCCGGAAGGCCACGATGGTGATCCGCAAGGGCCCCGACGGGCATGCGCTTGCCGACGGTCCGCAGGTGCAGGTCGGCGGCAACGAAACCTACCAGTCGCTCTGTCGCCGCCACTGGCGCGAGGCGATGGGCGAACGGTCCGCGTCGTGACAGCCAGCCGCCGCTGGCAGGTCGGCTCGATCTTCCTGGCCTATGGCACCGCCGCCGTCTTCTGGGGCACCTACGTCGCCTCGCTTCCGGCGCTGAAGGCGCAAAGCTGCCTGTCAGAGGCGGGCTTCGGCATCCTTCTCACCTCGGTGACGATCGGGGGCATCGCCGCGATGCAGATACTTGGCCGGGTTCTGCACCGAGTGCAGGCCGTGGCGATTCCCGGCTGCCTTGCCGCCATGGGGATGTCGCAGCTGATCTTCGCGCCGGCCGAAGGCCCGGTGATGATCGGCTTCGCGCTTCTGATGGCCGGTGCCGCGTCCGGCGCGCTCGACATCTCGCTCAACATGCGGGTGGCGCGGCTGGAACAAGATTTCGGCATCCCGCTCTTCAACGCGGTCCATGCGCTTTTTCCCTTCTCGATGCTCGTCACCTCGGTGCTGGTCGGGCTTCTGCGGGAAATCGGCGCGACCCCGGCGATGCTCTTCCCGCCGGTCTCGGTGATCTTCCTCGCTGCGGCGGCGGTCGAATGGCGTGCCGGGCGGCACCAGGCGGGATCCGGAGGAATGGTGACCGGCGCGCGGCAGCCCTGGACGCGGCTGCTTGTTATCCTCGGGACTCTCGCAGCCCTCGGCGCCGTGATGGAGGGGACGTCGAATTCCTGGTCGGCGATCTATGTCGAAGACGGGCTCGGCGCCGGCGCGGCGATGGCGGGGTTCGCGGCGGCGGCGGTGACGCTGGGCATGACTTGCGGGCGGCTTCTGGCGCACCGGATCGAAGGCCGGGTGCGCGACATGACCATCGTGGCGGGCTTCGCGCTGATCGCGGCGCCCGCATGTCTGCTGCTCGCCCTCGTGCCCGTCCCCCATGGGGCGCTCCTCGCCTTCTTCATCGCCGGGGTGGGCGCTGGGCCGGTGGAACCCGCCGTCTTCCGCTCAGTCACAAGGCGGCACGGCGAGGCGACACGCGGCCGGGCGCTGGCTCGTGCCACCGGCCTTGCCTACACCGGCTACCTGGCCAGCCCGCCGGTCTTCGGGCGGGTGATCGACTGGGCCGGATGGCCGGTGATGTGGGGTTGCCTGGCGCTGGTCGCGGTGGCTGCGGCGGCGCTGTCGCGGCGGGTACCGCCGGCAATGGGGTAAGACTGCGGGATGCAAAGGGGCCGGGTCAACTGGCGCCAAACCCCAACCTTGACGAAAGAGCCCCACCCGGCGCGCCTCTGAAGCTTGGTACGCACCACCCCGCACGGGCCGCTCTTCGCTCGCTCCGGTCACGCATCCCTGCCGCAAGCGAGAAGGTCCGCCGGGACCGCCGAGCGCCCCCTCCGACCCCGGCCGGACTGCCGGAACCGCCGCGAACCGTCTTGGCAATTTCCCCGGAACGCGCTTGCAACCCCTGCGGTCAGACGCCCGTTGACCTGTCCCACGGCGGGACACCGCTTCCGGCCCGCTCTCAGCCCACCGGCGCCGCCCAGAGTTTCCCCGGCCAGGGGGGCGCACTCATGTCGTCCACGGCGGCGATGAATATGGTCTCCCCGTCCGCCGAGAAACAGAAATTCGGGCAGGCCTCGGCGCCCGGAATGCCGACCCGACGGGTGAGCTTCCCGGTCAGGTCCAGCCGCACCACCGCGCCTTCGTTGGCCAGTCCCACCCAGACCATCCCGTCCGGCCCGAACTTCAGCCCGTCCGGGTTCGAATCCCGCGCGAAGTCCGCATCCTGCGCCAGCGTCTTCCACATCCTCCGCCGGCTGAGACCCGGCCCCGGCCCGACATCGAAGGCCGAGATCCGGCCCACGATCGACTCGTTCACCAGAAGAAGCTTGCCGTCGCCCGACAGGGTCAGCCCGTTTGCCACCTGCACCTGATCGGACAGATGCGTGACCCGGCCCCCCGCGCTCAGGTGAAAGACCCGACCGTCGATCCGGTCCGGCGGGTTCGTCCCCGAACAGGTGAAGAACACGCCCCCCTCGCCGTCCGGGGCACAATCGTTTGGCCCCTCCAGCGCTATACCCTCCACGCTCCGCGAATGCACGGCCAGGGTCGCGCCCTCCATCGACACCGCCTCCATCTCGCCGCTGTCGAAGCAGGTGATGACGTAGCCCTGCCCGTAGCGGACGATGGCCGAGGGGCCGGTCCCGTCGCGGTGCCACCAGCGGCGGTTCGCGCTGCCATCCCAGAAAGTCACGCAATGCGCGCCGTATTCGACGAAAAGCACGCCGCCCCGGTGCAGGGTGGGTCCTTCCGGGAAGAAGCAGCGCGGGTTCAGGATCGTCGGGCGGTCGAACATCGGGGGCACCTCAGTTGACCGGGTTCGGCAGCGGCCGCCCCTCGGAGAACGCGATCAGGTTCGCGACGGCCATCATCCCCATGCTCTCGCGCACCTCAAGCGCCGCCGTGCCGAGATGGGGAAGCAGGGTCACGTTCTCCAGCGCCTTCAGGCGGTCCGGCACCACCGGCTCGCGCTCATAGACGTCGAGCCCCGCGCCGCCGATCCGCCGCGCCTCCAAAGCCCCGATCAGCGCCGCCTCGTCCACCGTATCCCCGCGCGAGATGTTGACCAGATGCGCGTGCGGGCGCATCGCGGCCAGCGCCGCCTCGCCGATCAGATGCCGCGTCGCCGGACCGCCGGGAACCGCGATGACCACGATATCCGAGGCCGCCATGACATCGGCCAGTGCCGGAAGCTGGCGCGCCGGGACGCCGGCATCGGCGATGGCGGAGCGGTTGTGGAACACGATCTGCATCCCGAACCCCAGATGCGCCCGCCGCGCGATCGCCTTGCCGATCCGCCCCATCCCGACGATGCCGAGCGTCTTGCCGGTCATATGCAGGCCCAGCATCTGCGTCGGATGCCAGCCCTCCCACTTCCCCGCCCGCACGAGCCGCTCGCCCTCCGCGGCACGGCGGGCCGACATCAGGACCAGCATCATCGCGATATCCGCCGTGGCGTCCGTCACCGCGCCGGGGGTGTTCGTCACCGCGACCCCGGCGGCGCGAGCGGCGGCGGCGTCGATATGGTTGTAACCCACCCCGAAGTTCGCCAGCAGCCGGCAGCGCGGCGCCGGAACCTCCGCGAAGACCTCGCCGCGGTAGAGATCGCCCAGCGTGGGCAGCACCGCGTCAAACCGGCCGAGCGACGCGACAAGCTCATCCCGTCCCATCGGGTAAGTCCGGTCCCGGTATGTGACGTCGAACCGCGCCGTCGCGGCGGCGATGACGCTGTCCGGCAGCCGCCGGGTGATCAGGACCTCCATCAGAACAGCCTCCCGCCGACCGGCACGTCGAGGTCGGGCGTCACCAGCACCACCTCGCCTTCCGCGTCGGGAACGCCGAGCGTCAGCACCTCGGACCGGACGGGGCCGATCTGGCGGGGCGGGAAGTTCACCACGGCAAGGACACGGCGGCCAACAAGGGTTTCGGGTGTGTAGTGGCGGGTGAGCTGGGCCGACGACCGCTTCTCGCCAAGCTCCGGGCCGAAATCGATCCAGAGCTTCAGGGCCGGCTTTCTGGCCTCGGGAAAAGGTTCGGCCCGCGTTATCCGGCCGACACGGATATCGACCTTGGCGAAGTCGTCATGGGTGATCGCTCCTCCCGTGCCGCTCATTTGCCAAGCTCCCGTCCCCGCTCCGCCGCCGCCCTGACTGCCCGCTTCAGCAGCACCGGGAAACCCGCCGTTTCATCCATCAGCACCGCCAGCGCCGCCGCCGTCGTCCCGCCCGGCGACGTCACGTTGACGCGAAGCTGTGCCGGGGGTTCGTCCGCCGCTTCGGCCAATGCCCCCGCCCCAGCGACGGTTGCCTTGGCCAGCGTCATCGACAGCTCCGGCGGCAGGCCCTCGGCCGCCCCGGCGGCGGCGAGCGTCTCAATCAGGTGGAACACATAGGCCGGCCCTGACCCGCTGACGGCCGTGACCGCATCCATCTGATGCTCGCCGTCCAGGCGGACGACCTGCCCCACGGCGGAAAGCAGCGCCGTAGCCATGTCCAAATCCGCGTCGGTCGCGGCGGCGTTGCGGCAGATCGCGGTGATTCCCCTGCCGATGGCGGCCGGGGTGTTCGGCATCGCCCTCACGATCGGCGTGCCCGGTCCGAAAACCGCCTCGTAGGTCGCGATTTTGGTTCCCGCCGCGATGGTCAGCACGAGCGTGCCGCCCCCTCCGAAGGCGCGCACCGAAGGCAGCGCGGCGCCCATCATCTGCGGCTTCACGGCGATCAGCACGATGGCCGGGCGGGCAGGAAGGGCCGCGTTCAGGTCCACCCCCGTCGCCTTCAGCCAGTCCGACGGATTGGGCTCCACGACGAACACCGACGCCGGCGGAAGGCCGCGCGCCAGCCAGCCCGCCAGCATCGCCGACCCCATCTTGCCGCAGCCGAGAAGGACGAGCGCCCGCCCGTCCAGTCCCTTGATTTCCATGAACTCCCCCGTTCCGTCCGGGGTATCAGACTAAGCCCGCCCGTAGGCCTCGGCAATGGCCACTTCCATCGCCCGTTCGGGACTGTCGTCGCCCCAGGCCACCAGCTGGAAGGCGGGATAGAACCGCTCGGACGAACTGACGGCCTGGCCGATCATCCGGTCGATCTGCTCCGGCGTGGCGATCTGTCCGCCGGCCAGCACAAGGCCATAGCGCCAGACCATCAGCTTCTGTTCCCGCCACAGCGCGAAGGCCCCGGCCCAGACCATATCGTTCGCCCGGTTAAGGCATTCGTAGAGTCCCGCGAGCTTTTCTTCCGGCGGGTCCATTTCGAAGGTGCAGATCAGACGAAGTGTCTCGTCGCTGCCCGACCAGGCAAGAGTGATCGAGTAGGTCCGCCACTGCCCCTCGACCGCCATCGCGATCTGGTCGTCGGTCACGCGGTCGAAATCCCAGTCGTTGTGGGTCGCCAGGGTTTCGACGATGTCGATCGGGTGAAGCTCGTCGGTGTGAACGAAGGTTTCGGAGAACGCCATGCCCAGCCTCTGTTCTTGGCTTCCGATGGGGTGGCCCCACCAAAAGCTGGGTGTTCCAACAAGGACAGGCGTTTGCCTGCCGCCGCCCTCACCACATATGGTGGGTCATGCGCCGAATCCTGTAAAGGGGATTTTTCCGAAAGATTTTGTGACGCGTTCCGCCCGACCCGGCGGCGAACTAGACTGTCCTGAAACCCGGAGGCCCCCTGCGGCGGTGAACGCCGCCCGGCGTGCCCGTCCGTCGACGCAAAGGAGATCGCCTTGGCCGACCAGGTAATCCGCAACTATGTCGAAGGCCTGCGCGACCGCAGCCTGCCCAACGGGGTGATGGAACGGTCGCGGCTGAAGGTGGTGGGCCAGGACCCGCTGCCGAAAGGCGCGGCGGTCAACGGGGCCGTCGTGCGGCTGACCGGGTCGGTGACACTCGACGGCTGGGACCTCGGCGGCCGCGGCGTGGTCGTCGCGGGCAAGGCGAGGCTGGTCAATGTCCTTTCGGCAAAAATCCCCGGCCCCAAGGCCGGCGGGCCGCTCAACCCGATCTTCATCGAGCTCGACGGCGATCTGGAATGGGCCGAGCATGTCGAGATGACGGGGCCCTTCGCCAAGACCCAGAGCGCGGCGTCGGTGCTGAACGCGCGGGTCGCCGGATCGGGCGCGGCCTACCGGACGGGCATCCTGAGGATGCTGAGAAGGTCCCGCTTCGAAGGGTTCGGGCAGGATCACCTGAAGCTGCATGGCATCCGCGGCGGCAGCGAGATCATCGAAGAAAACTACTTCGGCCCGCAATGGGCGCCCGGCGGCAAGCCGCATGCCGATACCTTCACCACGGTTTCGGCGATGGGCAGCCTGACGATCCGCCGCAACCTGGTCGACTGGACCGGTGCAGGGCGCCCCATCGGGGTGAACAACGTCTTCCGGCTGGTCCGCAACGTCGGCACCGACCGGCCCGTCCAGCGCGTCATGATCAGCGAGAACGTCTGCCATTTCGACCCCTTTCCGTCCTTCCCGATGCAGGCGACGGCGGGCGGCAAGCCGGGCTGGGACGGGCCGCTGGAAGTGGTGGACAACTGGCTCAGCCCGAACGGCAAGGGGCGCTACTTCCACCCCTCGACCAACGGCGCGATCACCCGCTGGGCCGGCAATTCCGATATCGCGACCGGGCGGCCGGTGCCCGCCCCGGCGGGCGCACGCACCAACTGAACGCGGGTCAGGCGGGTTTCCGCCCGCCTTCCAGCGCGTCGAGACGGCGCTTCAGCGCGTCGTTCTCGGCGCGGGCCGCTTCGGCCATCGCGCGCACCGCGTCGAATTCCTCGCGCGTCACGAAGTCGCGGTCGGCCAGCCAGCGGTCGATCCAGCCCTTCATCGCCGTCTCGGCCTCGGTCCGTGCGCCCTGGGCCACGCCCATCGCGCCGGTCATCAGTTTCGACACATCGTCGAAGAAGCGGCTTGAGGTGGGCATCGCATCCTCCGTCATTTCACTCGCACCCGTATATGGGCGCCCCGGGCGGATTCCTCAACCCGCCCCGGGGCCACCGAGGGGCGGTTGACACCGCCGGCAAGCCGCGCCACTCCCGGCACCAGGAGGTGTCATGGTCGCCGCGCTCCCCTTCCCGGATATCGGTCCGGCGGTCTTCACGATCCGCCTCTTCGACGCCGAGTTCTCGCTGCGCTGGTACGCGCTGGCCTACATCGCCGGCCTGATCCTCGCCTGGCGGATCGTGGTGGCGCTGATGCGGCGGCCCGCGCTTTGGCCCGATGACCGCGCCCCGATGCGGCCCGAGGCGGTCGAGGAGCTTCTCACCTGGGTGATCCTCGGTGTCGTCCTCGGCGGCCGCCTCGGCTTTGTGCTCTTCTACCAGCCCGCCCACTACCTTGCGCACCCGCAGGATATCCTTCGCGTCTGGGAAGGCGGAATGTCCTTCCACGGCGGCTTCCTGGGGGTGGTCGTCGCCGGCGTCCTCTATTGCCGGAAGCACCGGCTGCCGGTTATCCGCCTTGCTGATGCCGTCAGCCTCGCCACGCCGCCCGGCCTGTTCCTCGGGCGCCTCGCGAATTTCGTCAACGCCGAGCTCTGGGGGCGGCCGACCGACCTGCCCTGGGGCGTGGTCTTCCCCGGCGCGGCGGCGCAGGCCTGCCCCGGGGTGGAACCCGGCCTTTGCGCCCGCCATCCCAGCCAGCTTTACGAAGCCGGGCTCGAGGGCCTCGCGCTCGGACTCCTCCTCTTCCTCCTCGTCCGCGCCGGCGGGCTGAAGGCGCCGGGGCGCATCACCGGGGCGTTCCTCGCCGGCTACGGACTGGCACGGATCTTCGTGGAATTCTTCCGGCAGGCCGACGCGCAGTTCATCTCCGCCGACAACCCGCTCGGCCATGTCCTCGGAGGCGCCGCGGCCGGTCTCAGCATGGGCCAGCTCCTCTCCGTGCCCATGGTCCTCGCCGGCCTCTGGCTGGCGCTCCGGGCAAGGCGCCTCGGGTGACGACGGAAGGTTCGCCGCTCTTCCACCTTCTGGCGGCGCGCATCGCGGCCGAAGGGCCGATCCCGCTCTCGGACTACATGGCCGAATGCCTGATGCACCCCGCCCACGGCTACTACGCCACGCGCGACCCGTTCGGCGTCGCAGGGGATTTCACCACCGCACCGGAAATCTCGCAGATGTTCGGCGAGATGCTTGGCATCTGCCTGGCCCAAACCTGGGTCGAACAGGGCCGGCCCGCGCCCTTCGCGCTGGCCGAGCTGGGGCCGGGGCGCGGAACGCTGATGGCCGACATCCTGCGCACGGTCCGGGTGGTGCCCGGAATGGCCGGGGCGGCGCGGGTCCATCTTGTCGAAACCTCGGCCAGCCTGCGGGAACGGCAGCGCTCGGCACTTGCGGCCCACAAGGTGACATGGGCCGGCACGGCGGGCGAACTGCCCGACCAGCCGCTGTTCCTCGTCGCGAACGAATTCTTCGACGCGCTGCCGATCCGGCAGTTCCGGCGGACCGGCGCGGGCTGGTCGGAAATTCAGATCGGCCTGGCTCTTGGGCGACTGTCTCTCGGGCTGGCGCCCCCGGCCCAGGTTCCGGCGCTCAGCCACCGGCTGGCCGACACGGCCGAAGGCGACGTGGTGGAACTCTGCCCGCCGCTCGCTTCCATCGCCCTCGGACTGGCGCGACGCATCGCCGCCCGGGGCGGGGCCGCCATCGTCACCGACTACGGCGGCTGGCGGTCGCGCGGCGATACCCTCCAGGCGGTGCGCACCCACCGCCCGACGGATCCGCTGGCCGACCCGGGCGAAGCGGACCTGACCGCGCATGTCGATTTCGAGGCGCTTTCCCTGGCCTTCCGCGCCGGCGGGGCGGCGGTGACGCGGATGACGCCCCAGGGCGCCTTCCTGAAGCGCCTCGGAATAGCCGAACGGGCACAGGCGCTCGCATCTAGGCTGACCGGCCCGGCGCTGGAAAGCCACCTTGCCGCGCTCCGGCGCTTGACCGACGCGGCCGAAATGGGCGACCTGTTCAAGGCGATCGCCTGTTTTCCGCCGGGATGCCCGGCCCCCTTCGGTTTCGATCCCTGATGCCCGCGACACTCGAGATCATCACCCGGGCCGAACTCTTACCATTCCGCCACGGGTTCTTCACACGCAAGGGCGGGGCTTCGTCCGGCGTCTTCGCGGGTCTGAACTGCGGGCTCGGCTCGTCCGACCAGCGCGAGGCGGTGCGGACGAACCGCGACCGGGTGGCTGCGGCGCTGGGGCTGCGGGC
The DNA here is from genome assembly GCA_046155885.1 of Paracoccaceae bacterium. GTDB lineage: Bacteria > Pseudomonadota > Alphaproteobacteria > Rhodobacterales > Rhodobacteraceae > JAOADN01. Next base: position 5,162 of record JBJXFU010000010.1, on the reverse strand, counting down.
CGAGGCGCTTGCCGCAGTACACCAGGTGCACTCGCCCGATGTCGTGACCGTGACCGGGCCCATGACGACCCAGCCGAGGGCCGACGCGATAGTGACGCGGACGCCCGGCATCGCGCTGACCGTACTGACCGCCGACTGCCAGCCGGTCCTCTTCGCCGACGCGTCCGCCGGCGTGATCGGCGCGGCGCATGCGGGCTGGCGAGGGGCGCTGGCGGGCGTGCTGGAACGCACCGTCGAGGCGATGGAGGCGCTCGGCGCGGCGCGGGGCCGGATCGCCGCCGTGATCGGCCCGGCGATCAGCCAGCGCGCCTACGAGGTGGGCCCGGAATTCCTCGACGCCTTCCTGGCCGAGGACGACGCCTATTCCCGCTTCTTCGCGCAAGGCGGCGGCGACCGGCTGCGGTTCGACCTGCCCGGCTTCGGCCTTCACCGGATGCGGGCGGCCGGGATCGGCGACGTTTCCTGGACAGGGCACTGCACCTATTTCGACCCCGCCCGGTTCTATTCCTACCGGCGCAGCGTGCATGCGCATGAAGCCGACTACGGGCGCCTGATCTCGGCCATCGCAATCTGACACCGCCCCGTCTGCCGCATTCCTGCCGCAATCGGCACGAACCGACCCCCTGCGGACCGGCACTGTCCCGCCAGCGGGAACAATGGCTTACGAGGGCGTGACGTTGTCTTCGCGGCACGGCGCGGACTGCGTGCCCGGGCGCCGGCGCCGGCCATAACGCTGCCGCAATGAAGGATGAAAGTTAACCAAACAAACGTGCCGGCACCTCAACGGCACAGTCGACGAGGAGCGGACTGATGAAAAAGAACAACCGCTGGCTGAAGTGGGTCGTGGCCGAAAGCGCCCGCCCCGGGGTCGCGCTGCCCTGGGCGCGCGTGCGCAAGCCGGCCGCGCTGCACCTTCCCGCGCGCAACGCCCCCGCCCCCCGGCTGAAGGTCGCGTTCGCGTCCTGACCGCTGCCCTGGCGCCGCCGCCTCGGCACTCCGCCCCCGGGCCGAACCCGCTTTCTCTTGTCCCGATACGGGGCCCAAAGCGGGCGATTCGGTGGCGGCCCGCCGCCCCTCGGATGTCCCTGTCCCGGCAGGGTGGACAGTCGCCACCCTGCGGATGGCATTGGCGGCGCGCCTCCCGGGAATTGTCCTCAACTTTTGACAAAGCTCAGAACTTTAGGCATTTGTTTACCCGCTGAGACGGTGGGGGCCGTTGCAGTTGTACGAGTTCGGAAGGTTTGTCCATGTCCTACTCCCCCGTCCCGCTTCCGGGCGCAGCGCCGCTTTCCCTGCGCGCCCGCCCCGGCTTCCCCCTTCGCCCCTACCAGGACATCCGCCCGGCCCGCCCGGCCGTCCTGACGCGCCGGTACGAGATTTCCTGGCTCGGCGCTGACGGCAGCCCGCAGTCCTCGACCCGCCTCGCGCCGGCCACCGCGCCCTTCGAAGAGGCCTTCTCGGCCTTCGCGCGCGGCACCCTGATCCAGACCGCGCAGGGCTTCGTCTCGGTCGAGGACCTCGTGCCCGGAATGGAACTGCCGGTCGCCGAGGGCGGCACGCGGACGCTCGTCTGGATGGGCTCGATGACCGTCTACCCGACGCGCGCCGTGCCCGAGGCGGAACCCGTTACCCTGACCCGTGTCATGGCCGACGCCTTCGGCGCGGGCCGCCCGATGCCCGACCTCGTTCTGGGCCCGCGCGCCCGGCTTCTGGTCCGCGACGCCCGCGCCCGCGCCTTTTCCGGCCGCGCGGCCGTCTACGCCCCGGCACGCGCCTTCCGCGACGGCGAAACCGCGATCACGGTCACGCCGATGGCCTCGATGGCGGTCTATAATCTCGCGCTCAGCCGCCAGGGCTCGATCCGCGCGGCCGGGCTCGATGTCGAAAGCTACCACCCCGGCACCAGCTTCGCCGAAACCATCGAACCGCAGATGGGCGGCCTTTTCCTGTCGCTCTTCCCACATGTCTCGGGCTTCGGAGATTTCGGCCCGATGGCGCATCCGCGCCTGACGCTCGAGGAAACCGAGGAAATGCTCGCTACCTGAGACTGGTGCCGGGTGGCGCCAGGGCCGCGGTAAGCTTTGCCTTACTGGCCGGACCGCGCCACCCGCGCCTCCAACACATCGAAGGGCACGCCCGGCTGATCCTTCGCGCCGCGGATCACCAGGCTGGTCTTGACGCTCGCCACGTTCGGCGCGCGCAGAAGCTCCTCGGTCAGGAACGACTGGAACGACGAAAGGTCGGGCGCCACGCATTTCAGGATGAAGTCGATCTCGCCGTTCAGCATGTGGCATTCGCGGACAAGCGGCCAGGCGCGGCAGCGGTCCTCGAAGGCCGAAAGGTCGCGCTCGGCCTGGCTGTTCAGCCCGACCATCGCAAAGACCTGCACCTCGAAGCCCAGCGCGCGGGGGTTCACGTCGGCGTGGTAGCCGCGCAGGTACCCCGCTTCCTCCAGCGTGCGGACGCGACGAAGGCAGGGCGGGGCCGAAATGCCCACGCGCCGCGCCAGCTCGACATTCGTCATCCGGCCGTCCGCCTGCAGCTCGGCAAGTATTTGGCGGTCGATATCGTCAAGCTTGTGGGCAGCCATCTTACCATCCCTTGCGCAATCGGGATGCCACAGGAAAGAAAATTGCGCAATAGCGCAACAAATGTTCGCGGATCGCCGCGCCCTCGTGCCAGGTTCGGCGCCCGCCGATGGGCGGCCACGCCTGCCACGCATGCCCGCCACGGCGCGATTGCACCTTCCCGCCGCCGGCCGCCTTGCCTATATCCCTTTCCCAGTCTGCGGGGGACAGCGCGATGGGCGAAACGCGTCATACCAGGGTTCTGATCGTCGGGTCCGGCCCGGCGGGCTACACCGCCGCCGTCTATGCCGCGCGCGCCATGCAGCAGCCGATCCTGCTGCAGGGCATCCAGCCCGGCGGCCAGCTCACCATCACCACCGAAGTCGAGAACTGGCCGGGCGACAGCCACGTGATGGGCCCCGACCTGATGGTCCGGATGGAGGAACACGCCCGCGCCATGGGCGCCGAAGTGATCGCCGACCATGTCCAGCGGCTCGACCTGAAGCGGCGCCCCTTCCTGGCCGAGGGCGACAGCGGGACCACCTATACCGCCGACGCCGTGATCCTGGCCACCGGCGCCCAGGCGAAATGGCTCGGGCTGCCATCCGAACAGCGGTTCAAGGGCTTCGGCGTGTCCGCCTGCGCGACCTGCGACGGGTTCTTCTACCGCGGCAAGGAGGTCGTGGTGATCGGCGGCGGCAACACCGCCGTCGAAGAGGCGCTGTTCCTGACGAACTTCGCCACCAAGGTCACCCTGATCCACCGCCGCGACAGCTTCCGCGCCGAAAAGATCATGCAGCAGCGGCTTTTCGCCAACCCGAAGATCGAGGTGCTCTGGAACCATACCGTCGAAGAGGTGCTGGGCGACGACAAACCCCTCGGCGTGACCGGCGTACGCGCCCGCAACGTCCTGACCGGCGAGGTCACGGACATTCCCTGCGCGGGGTTCTTTGTGGCCATCGGCCACAGCCCGGCGTCCGAGCTTGTGAAGGACCAGCTCGCCACCCATGACGGCGGCTACGTCGTGGTGGAGCCCGGATCGACCCGCACCTCGATCCCCGGCGTCTTTGCGGCCGGCGACCTGACCGACCACATCTACCGGCAAGCCGTCACCAGCGCCGGCATGGGCTGCATGGCCGCGCTCGATGCCGAGAAATGGCTGGCTGCCGAAGCCGCCCCGGCGGCGAAGGCGGCGGAGTAGGCGGCATCGCTACCGTAACAATCTGCCCCGGCCGCCCGGATTGACGCAAAAGCGTCGCGCCCGCCTGGCTTTCTTGCGGCGATCCGCCCGTCCTTGTTGAGCTTGCCGGCGATTTGGAGCTAAAGCCGCGCGCGACACCGCCGGCCATTCCCGGCACCCCCAATTCGAGAAGGTCCTCCGCAGTCATGGCCCAAAGCAACCTCGCCCCGATCCCCGAGCTCTATGTCTCCTACGACTCGGCCCAGAAACTGAAGGCCGAAGCCGGGAACCTGCCGTCCTGGGACCTGACGCCGCGCCAGATCTGCGACCTCGAGCTTCTGATGAACGGCGGCTTCCACCCGCTGAAGGGGTTTCTCGGGCAGGCCGACTATGACGGCGTGGTCGACAACATGCGGCTGGCCGACGGCGCGCTCTGGCCGATGCCGGTCACGCTCGACGTGTCGGACGCCTTCGCCGAAAAGATCGAACCCGGCCAGGACATCGCGCTGCGCGATCAGGAAGGCGTGATCCTTGCCATCCTTTCGGTCACCGACAAATGGACCCCCGACAAGGCGCGCGAGGCCGCCAAGGTGTTCGGCGCCGACGACCTCGCCCACCCGGCGGTGAACTACCTGCACCACAGCGCGGGCAAGGTCTATCTGGGCGGCCCGGTCACCGGCATCCAGCAGCCCGTGCACTACGATTTCAAGGCCCGCCGCGACACCCCGAACGAGCTTCGCGCGCTGTTCCGCAAGCTCGGCTGGAAGCGCGTCGTCGCCTTCCAGACCCGCAACCCGCTGCACCGCGCCCACCAGGAACTGACCTTCCGCGCCGCGCGCGAAGCGCAGGCGAACCTCCTGATCCACCCCGTCGTCGGCATGACCAAGCCCGGCGACGTCGATCACCTCACCCGCGTCCGCTGCTACGAGGCGGTGCTGGACAAATACCCCGCCTCCACCACACACCTTTCGCTTCTCAACCTCGCGATGCGCATGGGCGGCCCGCGCGAGGCAGTCTGGCACGCGATCATCCGCAAGAACCACGGCCTGACCCACTTCATCGTCGGCCGCGACCATGCAGGCCCGGGCAAGAACAGCCAGGGCAAGGACTTCTACGACCCCTATGCCGCGCAGGTGATGGTCGCGGAGCACCAGAAGGAAATCGGCATCGAGATGGTCGATTTCAAACAGATGGTCTTCGTCCAGGAGAAAGCCCAGTACTTCCCCGTTGACGAAGTGCCGGCTGGCTCGACCGTCCTTGACATCTCGGGCACCGAACTCCGCCGTCGCCTGCGCGAAGGCCTCGACATCCCCGACTGGTTCGGCTTCCCCGAAGTGGTGACGGAACTCCGCCGCACCTCGCCGCCGCGCGCAAGGCAGGGCTTCACGGTGTTCTTCACCGGCCTCTCGGGGTCG